>NZ_ANAZ01000088.1:0-512 GCF_000340985.1 Nocardiopsis valliformis DSM 45023 | reverse complement strand
GCCGCCCGTTCGGCGTTGACGCTGCGGGGGTTGTGCACCCCCACCGGGGGTGTGATGGCCGCGGCCACCACCTCCCTGCCCGAGGAGATCGGCGGGGTCCGTAACTGGGACTACCGGTACTGCTGGCTGCGCGATGGCGCCCTGACCGTCCAGGCCCTGGTCACCCTGGGCTCCACCATCGAGGCCGAAGCCTTCCTGGACTGGGTGCACCAGGTGGTGGCCTCCCTGCCCTCCCCCGAACTCCTGCGCCCTCTCTACTCCTTGCGCGGCACCGACCTGGGCCCCGAAGAGGTCATCGAGTCCCTGTCCGGCTACGCCGGATCACGCCCGGTACGCATCGGCAACCTCGCTGACCACCAGGTCCAGCTGGACGTGTTCGGGCCCGTGGTCGAACTCATCACCCACCTGGCCCAGGCCAAGGGGGCCCTGTCCGACCGTGACTGGGACCTGGTGCGCTCCATGGCCCAAGCCGTAGCCCGCCGCTGGCACGAGGCCGACCACGGCATCTGGGA
>NZ_ANAZ01000087.1:0-570 GCF_000340985.1 Nocardiopsis valliformis DSM 45023 | reverse complement strand
TCAGTATGGGTAACACGGCTAACGCGAGTGTGTGGGCGTACGCGGATGTGTTCATCGCTCCGGTGGGTTCGGAGATTCCGCAGGAGGGGCGTCCGTTCGGTGCGGAGTGGGAGCAGGTGGGTCTGCTCGATGGTGAGGAGGGTTTCACCGAGACGGTGGAGGCTGAGTCGGAGGACCTGTACGCCTGGGGTGGTGTGCTGGTGGCTTCGACGCACAACAACTTCAAGGTGACCCGCAAGTTCCTGCCGTTCGAGGACAACAAGACGGTGTATGACCTGATGTACCCGGGTCATGGTGTGGACTTCGACGGTGAGGGTGGTTACGAGGGTCGGATCCATGTGCCGGACCTGCAGGCGCGGTTCATGATCGCGTTCGAGACGCGGACGGGTGATCTGATCAAGCGGACGGTGTCGGCGAACTACGCGCAGGTGGCTGAGCGTGGTGAGTCGACGGAGAACGCGACCGAGATCGCCAAGCGTGAGATCACGGTGTCGATCTTCCCGACCGATGCTGATGAGGACGGTAAGTCCACTCTCTTCTACACCTACAAGGGCCGCGCCAACTCCGGTG
>NZ_ANAZ01000086.1:0-600 GCF_000340985.1 Nocardiopsis valliformis DSM 45023 | reverse complement strand
GGTGGTCGGTTTCCAGGCGGGTGCAGATCCAGCGTTGTCCTTCGCGGCGCAGGCGGAAGGCGAAGGCGCGTGAGCGGTGGTCGCAGCCGATGACGGCGCTGGCCTCGACTCCGGCTGCGCCGAGTGGTTGGTGGAAGACCCGGCTCAGTCGGGGTGCGATGGCGCAGCTGACGGAGCCGCGCAGCTTGCGCAGTTCTTCGCGGACCGGGACGGTGACGTGCTGGTTGAGGACTTCGGGGGCGCGCCTGCCGACCAGGACCTCGGCGATCTGTTGGGCCAGGACGCGCACGTGGGCGGGGGTGTGGTGGCCCGCCAGCGGGGAGGTGGCGCAGGGGCCCGAGGTCATGCCTCGCAGTGGGGTGCGGGCGGGGGTGCGTGCCGGCTTCCAGGTGTGGGCGGTGGTGCGGGCGCAGACCGGGCGGGGGCAGGGGCGGCCGTGGCAGGGGTGGTTCATGAACAGATCCCTTCCGGGGGAGGAACGAAACCTTGATGCCCTACATAGAGCGAGCAATCGCCGTCTGGTGCCACCTGGCATTCCAGGTTTCGGTGGTTTCTTTTCGCACCGGTCCCGCCAAACCCTGACAGATCACACAAGTCACC
>NZ_ANAZ01000085.1:0-647 GCF_000340985.1 Nocardiopsis valliformis DSM 45023 | reverse complement strand
CCACCTCGACCGCGGAGATCTGCACCCACGTACCGGACGAGGTCTGCAACCACATCCCCGGCGCCAGGTCGATGGCGTCCACCCAGGCGTCCAGCTCAGGAACCCAGAACGGATGCCCCTCGGTCGCCGTCACCACATCCCCGGCCACCACCGGACCCGGAAGCTCCGACGCGCTCTCCACGCCAGCCGACTCCCCCTCAATCGGGGCCTCGCGTTCGGTGGTCGCATCCACCCGGACCTGCACCAGGGTCTTGGACCCCTCACCGTTGATGGTCGCCGCGACCGTACGCGCGCCCTGCTCACCGGTCTCAGGATCGGTGGCAAGAACACGGTCACCGACCTCGACCGCCTCGATCGCCTTCGTGGAACCGTCAGCCATCACCACACCAGTGCCAGGCACAAAGCTGTTACACCCACCACGTCCCGCACTGGTGGGAGCCGCCGTACTCGGCGCGGGCCTGGGCGCACTCGCCGTCGGCGTGGGCCGCGGCGGCTTGGGTGGCGGAGGCGGCTGCGGGGTGCGCGGCTTGACCCCGCCACGGGCGGCGTTGGTCACGCCCGACCGGGCGCCGCCCCAACCGGCGTTACCCGCCCAGGCCGACACCCGGCTGCCCACCGCACCCGCGATACGACCACCGATCGCACCA
>NZ_ANAZ01000084.1:0-776 GCF_000340985.1 Nocardiopsis valliformis DSM 45023 | reverse complement strand
CCCCGCCCAGCAGCTCCTGGCGCTCTACCACGAACGCTGGGAAGTCGAATCGGCCTTCTACTCTTTGCGCCACACCCTGCTGCACCGTCGGGTGCTGCGCTCCCAGGACCGGGCCGGTCTGGAACAAGAAGTCTGGGCCCTGCTCGCCCTTTACCAAGCGCTGCGCATGGCCATGGTCGAGGCGGTGGAATCTCGGCCGGGCACACCAGCCGACCGGGCTGCCTTCACCGCCGCTCTCAACGCGGCCCGAGGCCAGGTGATCACCGCCCAACGAGTGCTGCCCGACCAGGATGATCCCTGCCGCGGCGGGGCCATCGCGCAGACGGTGCTGGGGAACTTGCTTCCGGCCCGCCGGATGCGGATCAGCGCTCGCAAGGTCAAGTGTCCCCAGCGGCGTTACGGCTATGCCGATCCAGGCCGTCCACTCAAAACCCACCGGGTGCAGCGCTTGGAGTTGGACATCCTGGCTCCCGCACCCGAGAGGGTGTGCGGGCCCTCAAGGCCTGTTGCCGAGGTGGTGATCCCCGGTATCCGACCGGGCGGGTCCAAGGAACGAACGATGCGGTTGCTGGGCACCGATCCAGGGCGGGGGTGGAGTCCGATCGAGGTAGCTCGGGCTTTGGAGTATGCCCATCACAGGAGTTTGGCGTCCCAGATGGGTGTGTGGGCCCAGGAGGGGTTCTTGCAGCGGATCGCTCAGGGCCGCTACATCCTGGCTCCGTGGTGGGTGAACTCGGAGTTGACAGCCCAGCCCGTTCCTTAACTACGCGGCCTTG
>NZ_ANAZ01000083.1:0-998 GCF_000340985.1 Nocardiopsis valliformis DSM 45023 | reverse complement strand
GTGTGCGAACCGCAGTCGGTGGCCACCGAAGCGACGTACTGCGGGTTCGCCTTGTCCGAGATGTCGAAGACCCGGATGCCCTCGAACCCGTCGGGGTCCCTGGTGGACACTGCGGGCGCGCCGCACTCGTCGCTCGCGCGGGGGTAGTCCACGGAGAAGTACAGCAGGTCACCGCTGACCGAGACGTCTCCCTGGCCGCCGGGGCAGAGCACCTCGGAAACGACGGTCGGCGACTCCGGATCGGAGATGTCGTAGACGACGAAACCGTTGTAGTTGCCGCCGATCGCGTAGTCACCCGTGAAGGCCAGGTCCGAGTTGAAGTCGTCCATGGCCTCGGACTTGGGGACATTGGTCACGTGGGTGACGTTCGCGCTGGTTTCGGCGTCGCTCTCGAAGGGGGGCTCGTCCGCCGACGCGGCGGCCGGACCGAGAAGTCCCATGGTCAGGGCGGCGGCACCGGCGAGAGCGAACCCTGTCAGGCCTCGTCGGTACAGCGGGCGTCTCGAGCGGGGAGGAACGGGGGGTGACGCCATGTGTACTCCTGATTCCGAATGGAGCGAAACAGGAAGAACGTACACAGTTCAACATCAATATGTATAGAGGGAAACAAAAGAAACATGGTTGTTAACACGATGTAGAGCTGACCCGATCTGGCTACGCACAGTGCCTAGGCTTTGCCGTCACGACCGCCCCGCGGGGAGCCCGGGGAGCTCGGGCTGCGACTGCGAGTTGAACTCGTCCAGGACCGTCTCCGCAGCCCCCTCGAAGCGGGGGTCGGTGAGTTCGAGGACGTCCAGGCCGCGCTCGATGTCCGACGAGTAGACGTGCCCGTTGTAGTAGTACGCCGACCAGGAACCGGCGGTACGCAGGCTCTCCGGGTCGACCGGGCCGCGGTCGAAGTGACCCACCTCGACCGGCTGGTCAGGGTCGTTGAGGTCGATCACCGAGACGCCGCCCTGGTACCAGGACTGCACGAAGAAGTCCTGGCCCGGAACCGG
>NZ_ANAZ01000082.1:0-1001 GCF_000340985.1 Nocardiopsis valliformis DSM 45023 | reverse complement strand
CAAAGAGCGCCTGAACCGGTGCGCCCGGGAACTAGCCGCCGCCCAGGCCGCCCACGAGCAGGCCCTGGCCCAAGTGCGGGAGGCCACCACCCCCACCACCGGCCCCACCGGTCAGGACGAGGAAGAAACCGAACAGCGGCCCACCAAGACCGAGACCGCGATCGCTCTGGCCACCCACCAAGCCCACCAGTTTCCCGACCGCACCATCCACGTGGTGGCCGATTCGGCCTACCACAGCCCGGCCCTGCGCGTCCTGCCACCCAACCTGACCTGGACCTTTCGCCTGGCGGCCAACGCGGTCCTGCACCAGGTGCCCCCGCCCGCACCGGCGGGCACCCCCACCCGGCCCGGCCGTCCCCGCTACGCGGGCCCCCGGTTGGGCACCCCCGAACAGATCGCCGCGACCGCCAACTTCGTCGCTTTGGGCAACGACACCGGTCAGGAGATGGCCGTCATCGACTGCCGGTGGGTGCGCTCCCTGGGTCCCACACCCCTGCGCCTGATTTTGGTGCGCAACCCGCACAGCCCCAAGGCCTACAAGGTGGCGTTGCTGAGCACCGACACCACCAGCCCCGCCCACGAGGTGGTGTCCCGCTACGCCGACCGGTGGCCGATCGAGGTGTGTTTCCAGGACACCCGAGCCCATCTGGGTTTGGAACAGGCCCACAACCGCAACCGCGCCGCGGTGGAGCGCACCGTCCCCTTCCAGCTGTTGGCCTACAGCCTGGTGGTGGTCTGGTATCGGTGGCACGGCCAAGGGCAAGCGGACGTGGCCGCCCGCCGCCGCGACCAGCCCTGGTATCAGTCCAAGACCGATCTGGCGTTCTCGGACATGATCGCCGCGCTCAGAAGGCAGGTGATCGAACACCGAATATCGTGCAGGGTGCCCGACCTGGGGTTGGGTGGGTTAATCCGAGAGATCGTCGGGGACTGGTTCGATATCGCAGCGTGAGCTGGGCCCACCCGAACCGGACACCTCTCCCAAAACCACGAAACCCGAG
>NZ_ANAZ01000081.1:0-1101 GCF_000340985.1 Nocardiopsis valliformis DSM 45023 | reverse complement strand
TTCAGGGGGTAGTTGTGCCAGGTAAACGACTGTGCCGGGATGAGCGAGTCCAGATCCAGACCCTGTGGGAAGAGGGCTACACCTACGAGCAGATCGGGCAGCGCATCAACCGCTGGCCCTCCACAATCTGGCGGGAGATCGACCGCAACAACTCCTACCGGCACGGCCCCAAGAACCCACGCGGGCAGCAGCTGCCCACAGGTCGGCGTGGCGCCTACCGGTGGGGCTATGACGCGCACTTCGCTCAACGCCACGCCAACCAGCGCGCCTACCGGCCCAAGAAGCGTAAGTGCGCCCCGGGCACCGTGACCCGTTTCCTGGTCCAGGAGGGGCTGCGTCAGCACTGGTCCCCGACCCAGATCGCGGCCCGGTTGCGTAGGGACTTTCCCGATTTCCCGGAGGTATGGGTGTCGCACGAGACCATCTACCAGTCCTTGTACGTGCAGGGCCGCGGTAGTTTGCGCGCGGAGATCGCCCGTCAGGATGCGTTGCGCAGCGGGCGCACGGGCCGCCGGCCGCAGTCGCGGGCGGCCGCGGCGACCCGCTCACGCAGGCCCTGGGCCCATGAGCCGGGTTTTCATATCAGCGACCGTCCAGCCGAAGCGCACGATCGTGCGGTGCCCGGGCACTGGGAAGGTGATCTGGTGGTGGGGGCGCGGGGGTCCTCGGCGATCGTGACGTTGGTGGAGCGCTCGACGCGGTATGTGATGTTGGGGGCGTTGCCCCAGGGGTGGGTCAGCGCCGAGGTGATCGGGGTGTTGGCACGGTTGGCGGGCCGGTTGCCCGCGCACCTGCGCCGGTCCTTGGCTTGGGATCAGGGGTCGGAGATGGCCAGGCATGCTGATTTCACGGTGGTCAGTGGGTGCAAGGTGTTCTTCTGTGATCCGCATTCGCCCTGGCAGCGTGGTTCGAACGAGAACACGAACGGGTTGTTGCGCCAGTACTTTCCTCGGTCCAGCACGGACTTTCGGGACTGGTCCCAGGAGGGGTTGGACGGGGTGGCCGCTGAGCTGAACGGCCGTCCCCGCCAGACTCTGGGGTGGGCCACCCCGGCCGAGGTCCTCAACGAGACCCTCATTGCAACAACCACTTGACCCCAAG
>NZ_ANAZ01000080.1:0-1108 GCF_000340985.1 Nocardiopsis valliformis DSM 45023 | reverse complement strand
CGCGGGATCTCGTTTCGCCACCTGTTCAGCGGCATGGTGGATGTTGTGGGCGGCGTTGGTGTCAGCATTCCCGACCCATCCGCAGGTGGGGTTCCGGCAGGCAAAGACCGCTTGGTTCTTGCGGTTCTTCACATCTGCGAACCCGCACCGGTGACACCTGAGGGAGGTATGCGGGGCGGGGACGACAATGACGGTGCCGCCGCGTTCGGTGGTCTTGTAGGCCAGTTGGGTGTGCAGCTGATGCCACGCCTCGCCCTGGATGGACCGGTTCAGCCCGGCCTTCTGGGCGACACTGCGCCCCGGGGCCTCGACGGTGCCTTTCGCGGATCGGACCATCCCGGCGACGTTGAGGTCCTCCAACCCGATAAGGCTGTAGGTGTCGGCGAGGGTGCGGGTGGTCTGGTGCTGCCAGTCGGAGCGCCGTCGCACGAGGCGGGCACGCAGGGCGGCGATCTTGTCGTAGGTGGCCTTGAGCCGGTTACTGATCTGCTCGCCCCGGGTGTGGTGGCGGCGTTGCCGTGCGGCCTTGCGTTCCAGGCAAAGGAGCCGTTCGGCTTCTTTGGGGCGCTCCCACGGGGTGTGGGTGTGGTTGGTGCCGTCCGACAGGGCCAGGGGCACCGCGATGCCCCGGTCGATACCGACCGTGGGGCCGGTGTGGGGTGCGGGGTCGGACTGTTCCCAGCGGGTGCGCAGCACGATGTGCCAGCCGTTGGCCTCGCGCACCAGACGGGCGCCGGTCACGGTCCCGGGGATGGCCCGGTGGGCACGGAACCGGACCGTGCCGACTTTGGGGATCTTGACGGTGGACCAGCGGCGGGACAGACAGGTGATGTTCAGGTCCCGGCCCTGAGGGATGTCCACGCTCATCTTCGCTCGGACACGGGACTTGAACCGGGGTGCTTCGGCACGGCCCTCCCAGCAGTTCACCCACGCTCGGTGGTACTGCTTCAACACCTGTTGGGCGGCTTGGGCGGGCAGGGCGGCAAGGAAATCGATCTCCTTGCGGGCCTACTTGATCGCCGCGTCGGCGTCCTTCAAGGACACCCGTCGGTTCTGCGAGGCCATGGTCCACCAGTCGTGGAGTGCGTTCCACAGGGCGCGGGCGGCA
>NZ_ANAZ01000079.1:0-1115 GCF_000340985.1 Nocardiopsis valliformis DSM 45023 | reverse complement strand
CATCGGATTCACCACCCGCTCATCCACACCAGGCACATCAGCCACGGTGTGACGGGAGGCCGCTCCGGCCCTGTCCGCCATCCCCGGTGCTCCCAGGCGCTGCCAGGTCGAACCGTCCAGCGCCCTATGGACCGTGCCCTCCCGCACGGAGCAGGTCGCGGAGCGACCGCCGCCCGCTGCTGCGCGCGCCACCGCACCCACCACGAGCGAAACCTCCACCGGATCGGCGAAGGAGAACTGCCACCACCAGCCCTGGTCCGGCAACCGGCGCACCCTGGCCTCGAGAAGCCCCTGCCACTGGCCCAGACCGGGCGGCGAGGGCACTGGCGGGGCCGGACGCGACGCGGCGGCCAGCACGATGACCACGACCCCGGCCGCTGGCGGGAATCCGTCGACCGCTGGCTCCGCACGGAACAGGTCTGCCGGGGTCGCGGCAATGAGCACGACCGGGCCCTCTCCGTGTTCCGGAACCTGTGCCCGACTTTTCCAGTTCAGGTCCAGGACCTGGCCACCGGTGTCCAGCGCGACCTGCCCGGCCACTGCCGAGGTACCCGACCCGATGTGGCCGACCAGGGCCGGCCCTACTCCGAGGGCCCGTAGCGCGGTGGCCAGAACCGTCTCGATCACCGCAGGCCTCCGGCTGTCAGGCTTCGCTTCAGCAGGGGCTCGTCCGGGCTGCCCCAAGTCCGCGCCGACCGGGTCACAGGGATGTCCTCGGGGTCCGGCTCCAGCAGCGCGCTGGGACACCAGCCCGGGAGCCGCCGGTCTCTCCCGTGCCTGAGAAAGTAACCCGAGCCGACACCCCACGTGTGTCCGGCCGCCTTACGTCGGAGAACGTAGTTGCAGCCGTGTCCCCGATAGATGCGGCCGCCCATGCTCGCGGTCTCCTCCAACAGGAGGGAGTCCTCACCTGTGGGAACCGGGGAGAAGCCGCCCACATCCTCCAGCAGGCGGCGGTCCGTCAACAGGGTGCCGCCCGCCGCCCGGGTCCACAGGCACTCAGTCGGTCCCGCGAGGTACACGGTCAGGTCGAGGGCCTCGAGGTAGACGAACGAGGCGATGGATCCGACCAGGTCGGCGCCGGAGTAGCGGCGGGCCAGCACCAGATCCGACAG
>NZ_ANAZ01000078.1:0-1185 GCF_000340985.1 Nocardiopsis valliformis DSM 45023 | reverse complement strand
CTACAGGTTGGGGTAGAGCGGGCGCTTGGTAGCCAGAGCGCTGACGCGGTCGCGTAGGGCGGCCTCGTCGAACCCGGGCTTGAGCGCCTCGGCGATGACGTCGGAGACCTCGGCGAAGTCAGCGTCGTCGAAGCCGCGGGTGGCCAGGGCCGGGGTACCGATGCGCAGACCCGAGGTCACCATCGGCGGGCGCGGGTCGTTGGGGACGGCGTTGCGGTTGACGGTGATGCCCACCGCGTGCAGCCGGTCCTCGGCCTCCTGGCCGTTGAGCTCGGAGTTGACCAGGTCGACCAGGACCAGGTGGACGTCGGTGCCGCCGGTCAGGACCTTGACGCCGACCTTGGCCGCGTCCGGCTGGTTGAGCCGGTCGGCGAGGATGCGCGCACCCGCCACCGTGCGGCGTTGGCGGTCGGCGAACTCCTCGCTCGCTGCGACCTTGAACGAGACCGCCTTGGCCGCGATCACGTGCTCCAGCGGGCCGCCCTGCATACCGGGGAAGACCGCGGAGTTGATCTTCTTGGCGTATTCGGCCTTGGTCAGGATCATGCCGCCGCGCGGGCCGCCCAGGGTCTTGTGGGTGGTGGTGGTGACCACGTCCGCGAACGGCACCGGGTTGGGGTGCAGCCCGGCCGCGACCAGACCGGCGAAGTGCGCCATGTCCACCATGAGCAGCGCGCCGACCTCGTCGGCGATCTGACGGAACTTGGCGAAGTCCAGGTGGCGCGGGTAGGCGGACCAGCCCGCGACGATCATCTTGGGCTGGTGTTCCTTGGCCAGGGCGGCGACCTCGTCGTAGTCGACGGTGCCGTCCTCGTCACGCACGTGGTAGGCCACGGCGTTGAGGATCTTGCCGGAGTAGTTGATGCGCATGCCGTGGGTCAGGTGGCCGCCGTGGGCCAGGTCCAGGCCCAGGATGGTGTCGCCCGGCTTGAGCAGCGCGAAGTACACGGCGGTGTTGGCTTGGGCGCCGGAGTGCGGTTGCACGTTGGCGTGCTCGGCGCCGAACAGTGCCTTGGCGCGGTCGATCGCCAGCTGCTCGACGACGTCGACGTGCTCGCAGCCGCCGTAGTAGCGGCGGCCGGGGTAGCCCTCGGCGTACTTGTTGGTCAGGACGGTGCCCTGGGCTTCCAGGACGGCCTGCGGGGCGAAGTTCTCCGAGGCGATCATCTCGAGGGTGTCGCGCTG
>NZ_ANAZ01000077.1:0-1313 GCF_000340985.1 Nocardiopsis valliformis DSM 45023 | reverse complement strand
CGGTGGTGTTCGTTGAGCCAGTAGCGGGTGTGTTGGAAGGCGTAGGGGGGTAGGTCGACGCGTTGTGCGTTGGGGTGCAGGTTGGCCCAGTTGACGTTGGCTCCGTGGGCGAATGCTTCGCCGAGGGAGAGGAGGAAGCGGTCCCATCCTCCTTGGTCGCGGCGTAGTGATGCTACGTGTGTGATGTCTGTGCCGTGGGCTTCGGCGGTTTGGTCCAGGCCTACTTTGAGTACGGGGTGGGCGGAGGTTTCCACGAAGAGTCGGTGGCCGTTGTCCAGGAGTGTGTGGACGGCGTTTTCGAACAGGACGGGTTCGCGCAGGCTGCGGAACCAGTATTCGGTGGTCAGTTCTCTTCCGGGGATCGGGCGTGCTTGCATGGCCGAGACGATGGGGATGTCGCTGTCTTGGGGGGTGATGCCCTGGAGTTCGTGGAGGAGTTCGTCTCGGATTTCGTCTACGCCGTGGAAGTGGGAGGCGTAGTCCACGTCGACTCGCCAGTGGCGGATTTCTTGGGTTTCGCAGGTGGTGAGGAACTCTTCTAGGGCTTGGGTTTGGCCGGAGACGGTGACGAGTTGTGGTCCGTTGACTACGCCTACGGCTAGGTGGTTGTTCCAGGGGCGTAGGAGGTTTTCGGTGTCGTGGCGGTTGCGGGCGATGACGGCCATGCCGCCGCGTCCTGAGAGTCGGCGCAGGATGCGGGAGCGTACGGCGACGACTTGTGCTGCGTCTTGGAGGGTGAGTGCTCCGGCTACGCAGGCGGCGGCGATTTCTCCTTGGGAGTGTCCGATGACGGTGGCGGGTTGGACTCCGTTGGAGCGCCAGAGGTGGGCGAGGGAGACCATGACGGAGAAGAGGACGGGTTGGAGTACGTCGACGCGGTCGAGTCCGGGGGCGCCGGGGGTTGCTCGGATGACGTGTTCCAGGTCCCAGTCGGTCCAGGGTGAGAGGGCTTGGGCGCATTCGCTCATGCGGGTGGCGAAGGTGGGGGAGGTGTCCCAGAGGTCGAGGGCCATGCCTGCCCATTGGTGGCCTTGTCCGGGGAAGATGAAGACGGGTTTGGTGGGGGTGGTGTTGGGGGTGGTTGTTTGGGTGGTGTTGGGGTGTGGGGTTGCGGTGGCGAGGTGGTCGAGGCCGGTGAGGAGTTCTTGGTGGGTGGAGCCCACGATGATGCCGCGGTTGTTCAGGGTGGTGCGGGTGGTGGCGAGGGAGTGGGCGATGTCGGTGGGGTTGGTGTGGGGGTGGTGGCGTAGGTGTTGGGCGAGTCGGGTGGCTTGGGCGCGTAGGGCGTTGTGGGTGTGACCTGACACCACCCA
>NZ_ANAZ01000076.1:0-1319 GCF_000340985.1 Nocardiopsis valliformis DSM 45023 | reverse complement strand
CCCCCGCGTGGCCGACTGTTCCCTGGGTGCTCTCCGCCCGATCACCCCAAGGACTACGCGACCAAGCCACACGCCTGACCAACCACATCCAAAACCACCCCGACACCAACATCCACGACATCGGCCTCACCCTCGCCACACACCGCACCACCCTCGATCACCGCGCAGCCGTCTGGGGCAACGACCACCACCAACTCCTCACCGCCCTCAACGCCCTCACCCACAACCAACCCGCACCCAACACCACCACCGCCACCCGAACCCGCAACCGCAAAACCGCGTTCCTCTTCACCGGCCAAGGCTCCCAACGCCTCGGCATGGGCCGCCAGCTCTACAACACCCACCCCACCTTCGCCCACACCCTCGACACCATCTGCACCCACCTCGACCCCCACCTCGAACACCCCCTCAAAACCATCCTCTTCGCCCCCCACGACAGCCCCCACGCCCACCTCATCCACCAAACCCTCTACACCCAGTGCGCCCTCTTCGCCATCGAAACCGCACTCTTCAACCTCCTCCACACCTGGGGCATCAAACCCGACTACCTCCTCGGACACTCCATCGGCGAAATCACCGCCGCCCACGCCGCAGGCACCCTAGACCTCCCCAACGCCGCCACCCTCGTCGCCACCCGCGGCCACCTCATGCAAACCGCCCGAACCGGCGGAGCCATGGCCGCCATCGAAGCCACCGAAGAACAAATCACCACCTCCCTCAACGGCACCGACACCGTCACCATCGCCGGCCTCAACAGCCCCACCTCCACCGTCATCTCCGGCGACGCCGACGACGTCCACAAAATCGCCGACCACTGGCGCACCCAAGGCCACCGCGTCAAAAACCTCACCGTCAGCCACGCCTTCCACTCCCCCCACATGGACACCGTCCTGCCCAAATTCCGCGAGACCGTCTCCACCCTGGAATTCCACACAGGACACACCCCCGTCATCTCCAACCTCACCGGCACCCCCGCCACCCCCGAACAACACAGCTCACCCGACTACTGGGCCCAACACCTACGCGGCACCGTCCGCTTCACCGACGGCCTCCACTACCTCCACACCCAAGGCGTCACCGACTACATCGAACTCGGCCCCGACCCCGTCCTCACCTCCCTGGTCACCGCCACCCTGCCCGACGAACCCCTCACCCTCACCCCACTCCTGCGCAACAACCACCCCGAAACCCAAACCCTCACCCACGCCCTGGCCACCCAACACACCCGCGGCACCACCATCAACTGGCACCAGGTCTTCCCCCACGCACACCGCGTCGACCTGCCCCACTACGCCTTCCAACACACCCGCTACTGGCTG
>NZ_ANAZ01000075.1:0-1389 GCF_000340985.1 Nocardiopsis valliformis DSM 45023 | reverse complement strand
ATGCTCCTCGAAATATCGTTGCAGTGCGCCCTCTCGCCGTTCCCACGCCTGCTTCCAGGTGCCGTCGTGGACTTGCTGGGGTGTGAACAGAGCGATCCCGGAGTGCTTGTGCTGGTGGTCATACCAGCACACGTACTCAGCGATGTAGGCGCGTGCGGCGTCCAGGTCGGTGAACACCTTCGGGTAGCCCGGTCGGTACTTCATCGTCCGGAACCCGGCCTCGGAGAACGGGTTGTCGTTGGAGGTATAGGGCCGGCTGTGCGAGAGCTCCACGCCCTGCCCGGACAGGTCATCGCGGAGCAGGTTCGAGGTCATCGCCGCGCCGGAATCGGCGTGCACCACCTGCGGTGCGCCGTGCTCGGCGATCGCGGCAGCGAACATCTGCACGGCGAGGTGGTCGGCCTCGCGGTCCTCCACCCGCCAGCCGACGATCTTGCGGGAGAAGATGTCCGTGATCTTGTAGCCCTTGAACACCTTGCCCCGCCACGGCGAGTACAGGTCGGTGATATCCCACGACCACACTTGCCCGGGGCCTGTCGCTTTCAACACCGGCTTGCTCCGTGGCCGCCCGCGATCCTTGCGGGTGGGGACCTTGGGTCGCAGCATCTGGTTCTCGATCCGCGCCGCGATGCGCCACCAGGAGCGCCGAGAGGCGAGCATCACCCCGCCGTCCCACGCCGTGGCGAACGAATGATCCACGGAGTTGTGCTGGGACCACCCGGCGAGGATCAGTTCGCTGATGCGTTCCTCATCGGCGGCGCTGATGCGCGATGCATAGGCCCGCTCGGTCTGCGGGATCGGATCGGCGACGTGCTCTCGCGGACGCTGTCGGTAGTGCCACGTGGACCGCGACACACCCGTCAGCTCCAGCGCCCGCCGCTGGGATCCGATGATCTTGGTCAGCTCGACGACGAGGTCGTTCTCCGTGGTCAGGAATCGGTTGGATCGGTCTTCTTGGGGGGCTCGGCGGGCTCTTGCTCGCGCATCGTGTGCAAGAGCCCGATAGCTTTTCCCAGAGCCGTGTTGGTCTCCTCCAGCTCCTTGACCCGCGCGGCCAGCCGTGCGATCTCGGCTGCTTGCGTGGTGCGTTCCTTCTCGCGCTTTCGCTCCAGCGCGGTGCGCTGGTTCGGCGGAACATTCATGGCACTACTCTCTCGCGGGATGAGCCCTCGGTCGAGGTCGCCCTCGAAGACCGCGTCGCTCCAGCGGCGCATCCGTTTGTAGGAGATGCCCTGGGTGGCCAGCCACGAACCTTTGTGCCCGTAGGGCTGCAGCTGATACTCGTGCACGAACTCGCGGATCTCCGCGGTGGTGAACCCTGGACTGATCGTCAAGACCTTGCTCCCTTACCGGTCGTGGAGTGACTCACAACCAGCCTGGCAAAGAGGG
>NZ_ANAZ01000074.1:0-1982 GCF_000340985.1 Nocardiopsis valliformis DSM 45023 | reverse complement strand
GCAGACCTCGTCCGGTACGTGGGTGCAGATCTCCGCGGTCGAGGTGGACACGCAACCGTCGCAGGTTCACAACCTGACGGTTCAGGGGGTGCACACCTACCATGTGATGGCAGGAGACCTCGATCTCCTCAACCACAACTGCGGCGGTGAAGCCGCACTCAATGCTGCGAGAAATATCGCGAACGACGCGACTCAGGTTACTCCGGGCAGATTGCGCCCCGCAGTGGCCGAAGCGATCGACCTGGGCGATGGGGGTGCTCCTATCGCTTATGCAAGTGTTCGTGGCGGCCAGCCGACCCTGCACTCCAAAGTCGGAGAGATTCTGTCCAGAGTGCCTGCTTCGCAGAGAGGCCGGGGCCATGGAAGATGTGGTTTGGCCCTATGCCTCACAGAGGCTCTGTCAACCGGCAGGGATCCGTACGGAGCCACGGCAGCGGCAGTAACAGTTAGGTCTCGTGTGACGCATGAGAGCCACGGGGTTGGTGTGGGAGCCTGCTCCAGCTGCTCATCTCTGGTGGAGCATTTTAATCTGAAGTTTGTGACAGGTTAGCTTGGAGGCGGTTTGACCTTTTATTCAGGAACCGTGGATGCTCTTCTTCGAGAGTGTGGGTGGTATCCCCGAAGGAGCGTAAATATTGAAGAATGTATAAATTCGCTGGAATCAGAAGGATTTTTCTATCATTTTCCAGCGAAGGTTTTTCTTGCAGAATTCCATGGAGTCGCTCTGGGGGTGAGAGGTTCGGGTGTCAATATCGCAAAATGCCCTGTAAACTTTGACCCCATGTTGTGCTCGGGTGAGAGTGACAGGTTCAATGGATGGGCTAGAGAAATAGATTCGGTACTGTCTCCCCTTGGTGAGTACAATGAAGGGGAAGCCTTTTTGGCAATGGATGAGCGGAGTCTAGTCTATGTTGTGGACAATGAACTGAGTAGGTTCTCTGTAAATCACCTTGGGGTCGATTTTGGTGGGCCCAGGGAAGCGATTGAGTGTCTTGTCAGGGGAATTCGTCCGGAAGAGGTTCCCGGCGTGCCTGGTGCCTGACATGGCAGTCACATCCTTCTCTGCTTCCGCTAATTACGGGATTCCCGGATTGGGTAAGGTCTTGAAAAGACCGATGCAGATAAATTGTCGGAGTGGCAACCATTTCTGGAGGGGTGGAGTGAGACTTGAGTTCGATCCAAATCGAGGTGTTGGTGACATGAATATTGGCAGGCCTGTCGATTTATGGGTAAGCATTCAGAAGGTTAGTTCTTGGGTCAGACCGCAGGGTCCCGGAAAACTCAGGTCTGTAGGAATATGATTCGGCGCATCTCGTTTAGGATTATGTGACGGTTAGCCTCGGCGATGTTGTCGAACAGGGCCGATCAGAGCAGAGCGATCGCGGTGTTGCGTAGGGTGGCCATGACCTGGGGAACGTAGTGTCCATCAGTTGAAGCAACACCATCCCTTGGGCGGGGCTGTTTTATTCTCGGTGAGCGGTAATGTTCGTACTGGTCACAAATGACCAAGGCAGAACTGCAGAGGTTGCGTCCAGAGTCCAGTCTGGAGTTATGAGTCCAGGCGCGCTGATTGAATTCCTGATATCAAGATGAATGTTTATGAATCGATCTCTTTCGATGGAGTAGGGGTTCTGTTGATCTGTGTCGCGCAAGGTGATGCGGATCGATGGAGCAGATCCTGGATCTGTGTGATAAACCCCGAGAGTGGAAACTCCCATTTCTTAGGATGCTGGAGTAAAGAAAAAGCAACGAAGGAAGATTTTTCAGAATTTTTCCGAGAATTTATCCCATGGGTCGAGTCCCATGTTTTCCTTGGTGCTTTCGGTTTGGCCTTGAAGGGGCATTTTTTTACTCCTGGTTGGTCTGCCTGGGGAAACGGAATTCCTGTCCCGCTGATCGGACACACGGGTGATTTTTTCAGTAGCTGAACTGCTCTGGTGCGATCGGTGGTCGTATCGCGGGTGCGGTGGGCAGCCGGGTGT
>NZ_ANAZ01000073.1:0-2157 GCF_000340985.1 Nocardiopsis valliformis DSM 45023 | reverse complement strand
GTGGTGGGTCGGGCCGAGGCGCGGTATCAGGATCACTCCTGACCCGTCTCCTCGACCCGCCCTCCGAACCGTACGTGCGAGTCTCCCCGCATACGGCTCTCCACGAACCCCCAGACGGGCTTGTCGGTTCTCAGATCACGACCTGGTCCCACGGTGATGGGATCTTGCTGCCTCGGAACCGGTAGCGGGTAACCACTACCTTCGCCGGATGGAACAGCTCGACCCCATTCTCTTTCGGACGCCATCCCGGAGTGCCGGTAAAGAAACGGCGGCGCAGCGCCTCCCAGTTCAGGCCCAGGTGTCTCTTACGAATCCACCAGGCCACACGGTGCCAAGTGAAATCGTCCAGATAACTGAACGTTTGCTTGGACACCCCGTACCGGAAATAGGCACACCACCCCCGCAGCGCCCAGTTCACTCGGCGCAACAGGGACTCCAGCGTCGAATGCCGTGCTCTTTTGGTCAACGCCCGTACCTTCGCCTTAATGGAGGCGACCGCCTTCTTCGACGGATAGGTGTAGACGTACTTGTTCGCAGTTCCACGCTTGCGGCGGCGCTGGATGTGAAACCCCAAGAAGTCGAACCCCTCGTCCATGTGACACACTCGGGTCTTGCGCTCAGAAAGCCGCAATCCCAAAGGTGCCAACAGTGCGGACACCTGCCCCCACATCGCCACCGCGTGCTCTCGGGAGCCACGCACCATCACCACGAAATCATCCGCGTAACGGACCAGGCGATACGTCGCCCCGCCCTTCTCGCGGTGACGCGTCCTGTGATACGAACTCTTGAACGAGCTCCACTGCGCACAGAAATGCTCATCCAACACCGACAACGCGATGTTGGCCAGCAGCGGAGACAAGATCCCACCCTGCGGGGTGCCGGTGATCGTACGCCGCACCTTGCCTCCCTCAGCCATGACACCGGCTTTGAGGAAGGACTTGACCAGCGCAAGGACCCGTTTATCCGCAATGCGCCCACGCACCCGCTCCATCACGGCCGTATGCGAGAGCTCATCGAAGCAGGCATGAATGTCCGCTTCGAACACCCACAGGTGTCCGCGGTTCGCCGACCCCCAGTAGTGGATCTCCGCGATCGCGTCCTGAGCCCGACGTCCGGGACGGAAGCCGTGACTCACCGGCTCGAAATCCGCCTCGAAGATCGGCTCCAACACCAGCTTCAAAGAGGCCTGCACCACCCGATCCGCCGCTGTAGGGATGCCCAGCATCCTGACCTTGCCCTCCCCCTTGGGGATGAGACGCTCCCTCACCGGGAGCGGAGCAAACGTCCTGGACCTCACCTGATCCCTGACCTCGGCCAGGAAATCAACAACGTCGAAATCGTCAGAGATATGAGCCGGGATCACCCGATCCACCCCTGCGGTACGTGCCCCCTTGTTCCCCTTCACCCGACCCCACGCCACCGTGAGGAAATCCGGGTGATGAACAAGGTTGAACAGATCATCGAACCTGCGACCGGAATCCCCGGTCGCCCATCGGTGCAGTTTGGCCTGCATCCTCTGTACCCGCATCCCCGCCCCTGAAAGGTCAGGCCACGATTCGCCGGTATTCACCAGCGCCTCCAGACATCACAGTTCCGTTCTGACTTAACTGCGTGGGTTCGCTGGGCCCCTTCGCCATGTACACGGCTTTCCCGTGCTCGGACTACTACGAGCCCTCCGCCCCGTACCGAGGAGATCAGCAGACGGTGTGCCCACCCGCCCGGGGCATCTGGCCGATGCCACCGGCGGGATCCTCGACCCGGTTCCCACGTTCACCACGAATCGATCAACGGGTGAGGTGCCCGACTATGCCCCAGCAGCATCGCCATGATTACGCCGCAGACTTTCACCATGGCCTCCAAGGGAGCGAAACAAACGCCGCTCGGAGTTCCCCCGTCGAGAAAAAACAGGGGACGCACTGCAACCCAACCCATATCCACCGGATTTGAGCTGGCGGTAAGCTTATGAGGCTTTATGACGCCGGTTCCTCGCGTACACCTTCCCGTCTTGCTAGCCGGACCCAGACCATCCGGTAGTGCTGGCCTGTCCCGTCGTTGTCAGGGCTGCTTCCCGCCCTTCCCGGCACCTCCCGGGTCAGGCTGCCCTCAGCTTCATCCGGCTGCTGCGACAGCCGAACGGTGCAGGTCTTCCACCTCCAC
>NZ_ANAZ01000072.1:0-2964 GCF_000340985.1 Nocardiopsis valliformis DSM 45023 | reverse complement strand
GGTACTCTCTGAGTTCCTTCTCGTCAGCCACGTGCTTTCCACCTTCTCCAGAGACCAGGGCGTGCGGGTTCGGTCCGTCCCGCTATTCGGCGCCGTCGATGAACGCGAACAGTTCCTCGTCACTCGCCGAGGCGAGGTCGTCGTCGGTAGTTTCGTCCCGGACGGCGTCGAGGATCCGGTTGAGCTGGTCGGTGACCTGACGCCGCAGATCGGCGTCGAACGCCGCCCCGGTGGAGTCGATGCGCTCCTTGAGCCGTTCGAGGTCACCGAGGACGGGCGCGGACCCGGCGCCGGGCTCCTTCACCTCGACCTGGTCGATCAGGTAGGTGGCCAGGGCCTGGGAGGAGGGGTAGTCGAAGACGACGGTCGCTGGCAGGCGCAGGCCGGTCTCCTTGTTGATCCGGTCGCGCAGCTCCATGGAGCTCAGCGAGTCGAACCCCAGCTCCTGGAACGCGCGGTCCGGGTCGACCGACCCCACGTCGGAGTAGCCGAGGACGCTCGCCACGAAGGCACGCACCAGGTCGGTGAGCGCCCGCTCCCGGTCCTCCGGGGCCAGCCCGGCCAGACGCTCGGCCAGGGGCGGTCCGCTCTGGGCGACGGCCGTCCGCGCGGGCCTGCGGACCAGACCGCGCAGCACCACGGACGGCAGTGAGGACTGTGCGCTCAGGGCCGCCGTGTCGATGCGAGTGATCGCGAGCACGGAGTGCCCGGTGCCGGGCCCCGCGTCGAACAGCGCCATGGCGTCGTCCTCGGACAGCGGGAGCAGCCCGGATCTGGCCAGCCTGCTGCGGTCGACGTCGGTCAGACCGCTGGTGATGCTGCTTTCCTCCTCCCAAAGGCCCCAGGCGAGGGAGAGGGCGGGGAGCCCTTGGGTGTGTCGGTGTTGGGCTAGGGCGTCGAGGAAGGCGTTGCCGGCGGCGTAGTTGGCCTGTCCCCTGTTGCCGAGGATTCCGGCGAGGGAGGAGTAGAGGATGAAGGCGTTGAGGTTTTTGTCGCGGGTGAGTTCGTGGAGGTTCCAGGCGGCGTCGACCTTGGGGCGTAGGACCTGGGTGAGTTGTGTTTCGGTCAGGTTGGTGAAGAGGGCGTCGTCGACGGTGCCGGCGGTGTGGACGACGGCTGAGAGGGGGCGGTGGTCGGGGATGGTGTCCAGGGCTGCGGCGAGTGCGGTGCGGTCGGCGGCGTCGCAGGCGAGGAGTTCGGCGGTGGCTCCGGTGGCTTCGAGTCGGGTGAGGAGTTCGGTGGCGCCGGGGGCCTTGTTGCCGCTTCTGCTGAGGAGGAGGAAGTGGCGTGCGCCGTGGTTGGTGGCCAGGTGGTGGGTGATGAGGCTGCCGAGCAGGCCGGTCGCACCCGTCACCACCACGGTGCCCTGGTCCCAACGCGCTTGCGCTGCCGTGCCCTCATCCTTGCCGGTGACCGCCTTCGCCATCCTGGGGACGAGGACCGAGTCGTCGCGCACCGCGGCCTGGGGCTCGTCTGAGGCAAGGACACCGGCGAGGAGAGCGAGCGGATCGCGGTTACCGTTCGCGATGTCCACCAGGGCGATGCGGTCGGAGTTCTCGTTCTGCGCGGAGCGCACCAGGCCCCACGCGCTCGCGGCGACCAGGTCCGATGGTGAGCCGCCCCCTGCCGCAACCCCGTCCTCGGTGAGGACCACCAGACGCGTCTTCTCGAAGCGGTCGTCGGCGAGCCATGCGCAGATGAGCGACCGCAGGTCGTTCAGGGCCGAGCTCACCCTCGCGGGGGTGTCATCACCGTACTCGTCCTGGTGCGGTACCGGCAGCAGGACGACGGCGGGTGCGCCTTCCGCGTCGGACGCTGCGCGCAGGGAGTCCAGGTCGGGGTGGACGGCCACCTCTCGCACCGCTCCGTCGAGCAGCCCGGCGGGTGGTGCTCCGAGCACAGCCCAGGCGCCGGTGGCCTCGGAGTCAGCACGCTCTGACCCGGTGTCGAAAGGCTGCCAGTCCACGTGGAACAGCGCGTTGCGCAGGAGGTCGGACTTCTGGGAGAGCGCTGACCGGTCCAGCGTGCGCAGCGCCAGGGAGTCGACCGAAAGGACGGGCGCACCGGTGGGGTCCGTGGCCGTCAGGGCCAGGACGGGCGAGTCGGTCTCGGCCCCGCTGATCTCCAAACGGACCCTGAGGGAGGACGCCTCGGGCGAGAACACCCGAATACCCGACCAGGAGAACGGAAGCCGGGTGTTCTCGTCACCCTCGCTGGCCATCCCCGGGAGCATCGGGTGCAGGGCCGCGTCCAGCAGTGCCGGGTGCAGGATGTACTTGCCCGCTTCGGCTCCACTCTCTTCCGGGAGCGTGACCTCGGCCAACACGGCGCCGTCGGTCGCCCGCCACACCCGGCGCAGGTTACGGAAGGCGGTGCCGTAGGCGTACCCGTACTCGGTGAGCCGGTCGTAGGCCCCGGTGATGTCGATCTCCGTGGCCTCCTTGGGCGGCCACGCGGACAGGTCGCCCACCGCGGACTCCCCGGTCCGGGAACCGGTCTCACTGAGTGTGCCGGTCGCGTTCACCAACCAGCTGCCGGCCTCCTCCTCGTCCGTGTCGGGGCGGGAGTGGATGGTGATGCCTCGGTCACCGTTGTCGTCGGGGGGTCCCACGCGTACCTGGATCAGGACACCGCCCCGCTCAGACAGCACCAGCGGGGCTGCCAGGGTGAGTTCCGCGACGTGCGGGCAGTGCACTTCCTGGCCGGCGCGCAGGGCCATCTCCAGCAGCCCGGTGCCCGGGACCAGCGTCGATCCCCAGACCGCGTGGTCCGCCAGCCAGGGGTGGGTGTGCGTGGAGAGCCGGCCCGTGAGGAGTGTGCCCTGGCCGTCGGCGATGTCGACTCCGGCGCCGAGCAGGGGGTGGCCGGTGGCGTTGAGGCCCAGCGTGTTGGCGTTCGCAGTGGTGGTCTGGGGCTTCAGCCAGTAGCGGGTGTGTTGGAAGGCGTAGTGGGGCAGGTCGACGC
>NZ_ANAZ01000071.1:0-3123 GCF_000340985.1 Nocardiopsis valliformis DSM 45023 | reverse complement strand
GACGGCTAGGAGGCCTACGCCTTCGGACCAGGCGGTGCCGTCGGCGGTCTCGGAGAACGACTTGCAGCGGCCGTCCTCGGCCAGCCCGCCCTGGCGCGCGAAGTCGATGAGCCCGCCCGGGTCGCCGCTGACGGTGGCGCCGCCGGCCAGGGCGAGGTCGCACTCGCCCGCTCGGAGGGCGTTGATCGCCATGTGCAGTGCGACCAGGGAGGAGGAGCAGGCGGTGTCCAGGGACACCGCAGGTCCCTCGAAACCGAACGTATAGGAGATCCGGCCGGAGGCCACGCTGCTGAGCTTGCCCGTCATGAGGTAGCCGTGCAGCTCTTCTGGTGCGTTGAGCCCCAGGTAGCTCTCCTCCACCACCCCGACGAAGACGCCCGTCTCGCTTCCCCGAAGGGACGCCGGATCGATGCGAGCGTGTTCGACGGTCTCCCAGGCCACCTCCAGCAGGATCCGCTGCTGGGGGTCCATGGCCAACGCCTCACGCGGCGAGATCCCGAAGAAGGCCGCGTCGAAGCCGGTGGCGTCCTCCAGGAATCCGGATTCGCGTGTGCTCGTCCAACGGGCCAGTTCCTCGGGGTCCCAGCCCCGGTCGGTCGGGAACTCCGTGATGGCGTCACCTCCTTCGGCGACCAGGTTCCACAGGTCGCCGGGGTTCCCCACGCCCCCCGGGTAACGGCATCCCATGCCGATGATCGCGATGGGCTCGTCGTCCTCGGACTCCAATTCCTCGATGCGCTGCCTTGCTTTGCGCAGGTCCTCGGTGACCCATTTGAGGTAGTCGACCAGTTTTTCTTCGTTCGCCATGGGGATCCTGTCGTCGTTCGGGGGGCTCGTCCGCGGGCGGGGCCGCTGTCAGCCCTCGGCGCGGCCGAGTTCGGAGTCGATGAAGTCGAAGATCTCTTCGACCGAGGACGAGGCGATCTGCTGGGGTGCCTGATCGGATCCGTCGGCCGGGCCCAGTCGGGAGAGCATCGTCCGCATCCGGCGCCTGACCGCCTGGCGCTCCTGCTCGGTGAGCGCGTCGGACATCAGCAGGGTGTCCAGGCGGTCCAGGCGCTCCATTGCCGAACCGGAGTCGGCCGCGTCCTCACGGGGTGCCAGCCTCTTGGCCAGGGAAGCGGAGAAGGCAGCCGGGGTGGGGTGGTCGAAGACCAGGGTCGCGGAGACCTGGAGCCCGGTGGCCTCGTTGACGCGGCTGCGTAGTTCGAGCGCCGTCAGGGAGTCGAAACCCAGCTCCTGGAACTCCTGGTCGGCGGGCACGTCCTGGGGTCCGCTCCGACCCAGCACAGCGGCGACGTGGGTACGCACCAGATCGAGGAGCGCCTGCCCGCGCTCGTCCTCGGACATTGCCGCGAGCCTGTCGGCCAGAGGCCTCGGACCGGAGACGTCTCCCCGGACGACCCGGCGTCTGGTCCCGCCGGCCAGCTCACGCAGGAGCGGCGGAAGCCCTTCCCCCCCGGTGCCGGACCGGTTCAACCGCAGCACGGCGAGGACCGCGTCGCTTCGCCGGAGCGCGGCGTCCAAGGGAACGGTCGCCTCCTCGGGGGAGAGCGGTTCGGACCACGCGTGCCGGGAGGCCGACGGTGCGGAGGGCTGGCCCTCCTTCGCCCAAGGACCCCAGGCGAGGGAGAGGGCGGGGAGTCCTTGGGTGTGTCGGTGTTGGGCTAGGGCGTCGAGGAAGGCGTTGCCTGCGGCGTAGTTGGCCTGTCCCCTGTTGCCGAGGATTCCGGCGAGGGAGGAGTAGAGGATGAAGGCGTTGAGGTTTTTGTCGCGGGTGAGTTCGTGGAGGTTCCAGGCGGCGTCGACCTTGGGGCGTAGGACCTGGGTGAGTTGTGTTTCGGTCAGGTTGGTGAAGAGGGCGTCGTCGACGGTGCCGGCGGTGTGGACGACGGCTGAGAGGGGGCGGTGGTCGGGGATGGTGTCCAGGGCTGCGGCGAGTGCGGTGCGGTCGGCGGCGTCGCAGGCGAGGAGTTCGGCGGTGGCTCCGGTGGCTTCGAGTCGGGTGAGGAGTTCGGTGGCGCCGGGGGCCTTGTTGCCGCTTCTGCTGAGGAGGAGGAAGTGGCGTGCGCCGTGGTTGGTGGCCAGGTGGTGGGTGATGAGGCTGCCGAGCAGGCCGGTCGCACCCGTCACCACCACGGTGCCGGAACCCAGGTCCCGCACCGGAGCGTCCGCATCGCCGGTGGGAACGGGGCGCAGACGGGGGACCAGGAAGCTTTCCTCGCTCAGGACGGCCTCGGATTCGCCCGCCCCGAGGAGGGCGGAGATGCTCTCCAACGGCGGTACGGGGATATCGGTGCGGACCAACAGCACACGTCCCAGGGTTTCGGCCTGCGCGGAACGCAGCAGGCCGCGGATCGCGGCCGTGGTGAGTCCGTCCTCGTCACCCTCGGCGGTGTGGGGGAGGAGGACGACCAACCGGGTACCGTCCAGCGCTTCGTTCGTGAGGAACTCCCGGACCAGAGCGTGCACCCGCAGGACGTTCGCGTGCACAGCGGCTGGACGGTCGCCGCGGTCTTCTGGGTCCCATCGGACCACCACGGCGTCCACCGGCCCACCGCTCACGACGGTGTCGGCCACGGAGTCCAGGTCGCGGTGGGACTGAGCCCCGTGCATCTCGGTTCCCACCACGGCCCACGCGCGTTCCGGAGCCGCCGCACCCGGGGTGAACGGGATCCAGACGACGTGTGAAAGCTGCTCACTCCCGTCCGTGGAAGCGGAGGCGAATCGCTCCTCGGGGACCTGAACCCAGCCGAGGGAACCGATGGCGGCGACGGAGCCGCCCTCACCGTCGAGGAGGTCGATCCGGTTGGCCCCGTCCTCGAGCCGTGTCGTCACGACACCCACGCCCGTGGCGCCGCTGGCGTTCAGCCGGACGTCGCGCCACAGGGCCGGTGAGGGGACCGCTCCGGCCTCGGCTTCCGGGATGGTGGCCTGCACCGCGGCGTCCAGGAGTACGGGGTGAATTCCGTAGCGAGCGGCGTCGGGTTCCAGGTCCTCCTCCAAGCGGACACCGAAGGGCGTCGCGTTCTCGGGGGGAGGCCCCCAGGTTCCGGAGCCCGCTCCGAGACGCCCCTGCGCGACGTGTTCCCAGTCGGTGGTCTGGTCGTCGGGGCGGGAGTG
>NZ_ANAZ01000070.1:0-1783 GCF_000340985.1 Nocardiopsis valliformis DSM 45023 | reverse complement strand
TGGTTCTGGCGCTTGTACGGGAAGAGTGATTGTTTCTTGAGAACTCAACAGCGCGTGTTTGATTTTCTTTAAGCCATGTTTGTTTTGGCCCCAACGCACTTCGGTGCGTAGGGTTCCTTTGATTGGTCATCGCGAGATGATCGGTCAGGATTTCTTCTAGGTTTACTCACCCCAGGCTGACCTCACGGTCGCCGGGATGGGTTGTTTGACCTTTATGGAGAGTTTGATCCTGGCTCAGGACGAACGCTGGCGGCGTGCTTAACACATGCAAGTCGAGCGGTAAGGCCCTTCGGGGTACACGAGCGGCGAACGGGTGAGTAACACGTGAGCAACCTGCCCCTGACTCCGGGATAAGCGGTGGAAACGCCGTCTAATACCGGATATGACCTGCCACCTCATGGTGGCGGGTGGAAAGTTTTATCGGTCAGGGATGGGCTCGCGGCCTATCAGCTTGTTGGTGGGGTAACGGCCTACCAAGGCGATTACGGGTAGCCGGCCTGAGAGGGCGACCGGCCACACTGGGACTGAGACACGGCCCAGACTCCTGCGGGAGGCAGCAGTGGGGAATATTGCACAATGGGCGAAAGCCTGATGCAGCGACGCCGCGTGGGGGATGACGGCCTTCGGGTTGTAAACCTCTTTTACCACCAACGCAGGCTCCGGGTTTTCTCGGGGTTGACGGTAGGTGGGGAATAAGGACCGGCTAACTACGTGCCAGCAGCCGCGGTAATACGTAGGGTCCGAGCGTTGTCCGGAATTATTGGGCGTAAAGAGCTCGTAGGCGGCATGTCGCGTCTGCTGTGAAAGACCGGGGCTTAACTCCGGTTCTGCAGTGGATACGGGCATGCTAGAGGTAGGTAGGGGAAACTGGAATTCCTGGTGTAGCGGTGAAATGCGCAGATATCAGGAGGAACACCGGTGGCGAAGGCGGGTTTCTGGGCCTTACCTGACGCTGAGGAGCGAAAGCATGGGGAGCGAACAGGATTAGATACCCTGGTAGTCCATGCCGTAAACGTTGGGCGCTAGGTGTGGGGACTTTCCACGGTTTCCGCGCCGTAGCTAACGCATTAAGCGCCCCGCCTGGGGAGTACGGCCGCAAGGCTAAAACTCAAAGGAATTGACGGGGGCCCGCACAAGCGGCGGAGCATGTTGCTTAATTCGACGCAACGCGAAGAACCTTACCAAGGTTTGACATCACCCGTGGACCTGTAGAGATACAGGGTCATTTAGTTGGTGGGTGACAGGTGGTGCATGGCTGTCGTCAGCTCGTGTCGTGAGATGTTGGGTTAAGTCCCGCAACGAGCGCAACCCTTGTTCTATGTTGCCAGCACGTAATGGTGGGGACTCATAGGAGACTGCCGGGGTCAACTCGGAGGAAGGTGGGGACGACGTCAAGTCATCATGCCCCTTATGTCTTGGGCTGCAAACATGCTACAATGGCCGGTACAATGGGCGTGCGATACCGTAAGGTGGAGCGAATCCCTTAAAGCCGGTCTCAGTTCGGATTGGGGTCTGCAACTCGACCCCATGAAGGTGGAGTCGCTAGTAATCGCGGATCAGCAACGCCGCGGTGAATACGTTCCCGGGCCTTGTACACACCGCCCGTCACGTCATGAAAGTCGGCAACACCCGAAACTTGTGGCCTAACCCTTCGGGGAGGGAATGAGTGAAGGTGGGGCTGGCGATTGGGACGAAGTCGTAACAAGGTAGCCGTACCGGAAGGTGCGGCTGGATCACCTCCTTTCTAAGGAGTCTTTCAAGACCAACACTTCCTATCGTTGGT
>NZ_ANAZ01000069.1:0-257 GCF_000340985.1 Nocardiopsis valliformis DSM 45023 | reverse complement strand
ACAGGTCGGCACTTTTTCTACAGCCGGCCGGACTCGAAAGTGGACCTCACAGCATGAAACCTCTCGGGGTTCTTGTTGATGGGGAGTGGCTAAAGCAAAATCGAACTTCACCTCTGGCGACTAGAAGCGTCAGGGGGCGCGCTGTTGGGTATCTGAGGAAGCAATCCCTTGTGGGTTGCATCCCGCTACCACCTCCAGTAACTCCCATTGCTCTGGTTCTCCTTGTGAGGATCGGGGTTGTGGTTTGAGGTAGGGGA
>NZ_ANAZ01000068.1:0-3538 GCF_000340985.1 Nocardiopsis valliformis DSM 45023 | reverse complement strand
TAGAAGCGTCAGGGGGCGCGCTGTTGGGTATCTGAGGAAGCAATCCCGGCCATCGGCTCCTTTGGGGGCGGGTGGTCGAGTTGGTTCCCACTACCACCTCTGAGAACTCCCAGCTTTCGGGTTGGTGTGAGGTATCGGGGTTTGTGGTTGGTGTTTTGATTTGTGAATAGTGTGCGCGAGCATCTTATTATCTGTAGTGGCCAAGTGATAGTGGCACACGGTGGATGCCTTGGCATCAGGCGCCGATGAAGGACGTGGGAGGCCACGATAGGCCGCGGGGAGCTGTCAACCGAGCTTTGATCCGCGGGTGTCCGAATGGGGAAACCTAGCCCGAGTTGTGTCGGGTTGCCGCTACCTGAATGTATAGGGTAGTTGGTGGTGACGCGGGGAAGTGAAACATCTCAGTACCCGTAGGAAGAGTAAACAACAGTGATTCTCCTAGTAGTGGTGAGCGAACGGGGAAGAGGCTAAACCGCATGCGTGTGATAGACGACAGTCGTTGCGTGTGCGGGGTTGTGGGATGCATCTTTTCAGGTCTGTCGGCCTGGAGCGCTGATGATTTTTCTAGCTGAAACCGTTGGGAAGCGGTACCGGAGTGGGTGAGAGTCCCGTAGGTGAAGGAAGAGTCTAGGTGTTGATGTTCTCCCGAGTAGCGCGGAGCCCGAGAAATTCCGTGTGAATCTGGCAGGACCACCTGCTAAGCCAAAATACGTCCTGATGACCGATAGTGCACTAGTACCGTGAGGGAAAGGTGAAAAGTGCCCCGGTGAGGGGTCGTGAAATAGTACCTGAAACCGTGTGCTGTCAAGCCGTCAGAGCTGAAGCTTGTCTTTGGTGATGGCGTGCCTTTTGAAGAATGAGCCTGCGAGTCATGGTGTGTGGCAAGGTTAACCCGGGTGGGGTAGCCGTAGGGAAACCGAGTCTGAATAGGGCGTTTGAGTCGCATGCTGTGGACCCGAAGCGGAGTGATCTACCCATGTCCAGGGTGAAGCGGGGGTAAGACCTCGTGGAGGCCCGAACCCACCAGAGTTGAAAATCTGGGGGATGAGGTGTGGGTAGGGGTGAAAGGCCAATCAAACTCCGTGATAGCTGGTTCTCCCCGAAATGCATTTAGGTGCAGCGTCACGTGTTTCTTGCTGGAGGTAGAGCTACTGTTTGGCTGATGGGCCCTACAAGGTTACTGACGTCAGACAAACTCCGAATGCCGGTTAAGTGAAGCGTGGCAGTGAGACTGCGGGGGATAAGCTTCGTAGTCGAGAGGGAAACAGCCCAGATCATCAGCTAAGGCCCCTAAGCGTGTGCTAAGTGGGAAAGGTTGTGGAGTTGCTGAGACAACCAGGAGGTTGGCTTAGAAGCAGCCATCCTTTAAAGAGTGCGTAATAGCTCACTGGTCAAGTGGTTCTGCGCCGATAATGTAGCGGGGCTTAAGTACACCGCCGAAGCTGTGAAGTTCAGTCCGTAAGGACTGGGTTGGTAGGGGAGCGTCGTGCATCCAGTGAAGCTGCCGAGTGATCGAGTGGTGGAGGGTGTGCGAGTGAGAATGCAGGCATGAGTAGCGAAAGCAACGTGAGAAACGTTGCCGCCGATTGACTAAGGGTTCCTGGGGCAGGTTAATCCGCCCAGGGTGAGTCTGGACCTAAGGCGAGGCCGACAGGCGTAGTCGATGGATAACGGGTTGATATTCCCGTACCCGTGCACGAGCGTCCAGTATCGAATCAGGTGATGCTAACCACGCTGGTTCTTGGTGGTCCCTTCGGGGAACGCCTCTGAGCTGGTCTGGGACCCGAGCTTGTAGTAGGTAAGTGATGGGGTGACGCAGGAGGGTAGCTCTACCCGGCGGTGGTTGTCCGGGGGTAAGCGTGTAGGCCGAGAGGTAGGCAAATCCGCCTCTCATGAAGGTTGAGACGTGATGCCGAGCCGTTTTCGGTGAAGTGAGTGATCCCATGCTGTCGAGAAAAGCCTCTAGCGAGTTCGTGTGTGGCCAGTACCCTAAACCGACGCAGGTGGTCAGGTAGAGAATACCGAGGCGTTCGGGTGAACCATGGTTAAGGAACTCGGCAAATTGTCCCCGTAACTTTGGGAGAAGGGGAGCCCTGTCTGGTGACGGATCTTGCATCCTGAGCTGGGTGGGGTCGCAGATAGCGGGGGGAAGCGACTGTTTATTAAAAACACAGGTCCGTGCGAAGTCGTAAGACGCTGTATACGGACTGACGCCTGCCCGGTGCTGGAACGTTAAGAGGACTGGTTAGTTGGGGTTCGCCCTGGCGAAGCTAGGAATCTAAGCGCCAGTAAACGGCGGTGGTAACTATAACCATCCTAAGGTAGCGAAATTCCTTGTCGGGTAAGTTCCGACCTGCACGAATGGCGTAACGACTTCCCCACTGTCTCAACCATGGGCCCGGTGAAATTGCACTACGAGTAAAGATGCTCGTTTCGCGCAGCAGGACGGAAAGACCCCGGGACCTTCACTATAGCTTGACATTGGTGTTTGGGATGGTTTGTGTAGGATAGGTGGGAGCCTGTGAAGTCGTCACGCTAGTGGCGGTGGAGGCGTTGGTGAAATACCACTCTGACTGTTTCGGGCATCTAACTTTGGACCGTGATCCGGTTCGGGGACAGTGTCTGGTGGGTAGTTTAACTGGGGCGGTTGCCTCCCAAAGAGTAACGGAGGCGCCCAAAGGTTCCCTCAGCCTGGTTGGTAATCAGGTGTTGAGTGTAAGTGCACAAGGGAGCTTGACTGTGAGACGGACGTGTCGAGCAGGAGCGAAAGCTGGGACTAGTGATCCGGCACCGGCGTGTGGAAGCGGTGTCGCTCAACGGCTAAAAGGTACCCCGGGGATAACAGGCTGATCTTCCCCAAGAGTCCATATCGACGGGATGGTTTGGCACCTCGATGTCGGCTCGTCGCATCCTGGGGCTGGAGTTGGTCCCAAGGGTTGGGCTGTTCGCCCATTAAAGCGGCACGCGAGCTGGGTTTAGAACGTCGTGAGACAGTTCGGTCCCTATCCGCTGTGCGCGTTGGAGACTTGAGAAGGGCTGTCCCTAGTACGAGAGGACCGGGACGGACGAACCTCTGGTGTGCCAGTTGTCCTGCCAAGGGCATGGCTGGTTGGCTACGTTCGGGAGAGATAACCGCTGAAAGCATCTAAGCGGGAAGCTTGCTTCGAGATGAGGTCTCCTGCCTCCTTAGAGAGGGTAAGGCTCCCTGTAGACGACGGGGTTGATAGGCTGGATGTGGAAGCCCTGTGAGGGGTGGAGCTGACCGGTACTAATAGGCCGAGGGCTTGTCCGCTGCAGATAATTGGATGTTCGCGCACACTTGTTCACGAAAGCTTGGCTGTCGTGATTCCCCTGTTGGTGTGGGGTTGAGTCATGGTGGTTGTTGGTTTCCGTGGTGGTTTTAGCAGGAGGGTCACACCCGGTCTCATTCCGAACCCGGTCGTTAAGTCTCCTTGCGCTGATGGTACTGCTCTGTGATGGGGTGGGAGAGTAGGTCGCCGCCACGGTTTTTCTTGAGGGGAGGGGGTTCGTTCTTCGG
>NZ_ANAZ01000067.1:0-5621 GCF_000340985.1 Nocardiopsis valliformis DSM 45023 | reverse complement strand
CCCTACGCCTTCCAACACACCCGCTACTGGCTCAACGAACACCACCGGGACACCGGTCCGGCCAAGCGCCCGAATTCCGAACTCGCCGAACGGTTGGCCCGTATGGCGGCCCCCGACCGCAGGCGGGAGCTGGAACAGCTGGTCCGGAGCCAGGCCGCCGAGGAGCTCGGAAAACCGTTCCTGAGCACCGCCGACCTGACCCGCCCCTTCCAGGACCTGGGCTTCGACTCCCAGGCCTCAGTCGCGATGCGGGACGGGCTGAGCCGCACCACAGGGCTGCGTCTGCCCTCGACCCTGCTGTACACGCACCCCACCTGCGAGGCCGTGACCGCCTACCTGGAGACCGAGCTGGCCGGGAAAGAGCTCCCGGAGGAACCGGTTCCCGTCCCGGAGGTCCCCGCTGGGACGGCCCCCGCCGCGGAGGATCCCATCGCGATCATCGGCATGGCCTGCCGCTACCCCGGTGGGGCCGTCTCGCCCGAGGCTTTGTGGCGCCTGGTCGAGGAGGGCGCGGACGCGACATCGGAATTCCCCGAGGACCGGGGTTGGGACCCGGAGCTCCACACCCCGGACCCCGCCGGGGGCGGCAGCTACGTCAACCGGGGCGGCTTCCTCCACGACGCCGCGGACTTCGACGCGGCCTTCTTCGGTATCTCTCCCCGCGAGGCGGCGGCAATGGACCCCCAGCAGCGCCTCCTCCTGGAGACGGCCTGGGAGACGATCGAGAACGCGAGGATCGCCCCCGTCTCCCTCTCCGGAAGCCGCACCGGTGTCTTCGTCGGTGCCATGGCCGCCGACTACGGACCTCGGATGCACGACGCTTCCGAAAGCGAGGGCGGCTACGTGCTGACCGGGAGCAGCACCAGTGTCGCCTCCGGCCGCATCGCCTACACGTTGGGGCTGCTCGGGCCCGCGGTCACCCTGGACACCGCGTGTTCCTCCTCGCTGGTCGCCCTGCACAACGCGGCACGGGCGCTGCGAGGCGGCGAGTGCACCATGGCGTTGGCCGGGGGTGTGAGCGTGATGCCCAGCCCCGGCCTGTTCGTCGAGTTCTCCCGCCAGCGCGGGCTAGCCCCGAACGGACGGTGCAAGCCGTTCGCGGCGGCGGCCGACGGCACCGCATGGGCCGAGGGTGTCGGCCTCCTCCTGCTCGAACGCCTCAGCGACGCCCGACGCAACGGACACCACGTACTCGCGGTGCTCCGAGGCAGCGCCGTCAACCAGGACGGCACTTCCAACGGGCTCACCGCCCCCAACGGCCTGTCCCAGCAGGACGTGATCCGCGAAGCGCTGGCCGACGCCGACCTCGACCCGTCAGAGCTGGACGCGCTGGAGGCGCACGGAACGGGCACCACACTGGGCGACCCCATCGAGGCGGACGCGGTCCTGGCCACCTACGGGCGTGACCGCCGAGGCGGCCGCCCCCTGTTCCTCGGCTCCCTCAAGTCCAACATCGGCCATGCCCAGGCGGCCTCCGGCGTTGCGGGGGTCATCAAGATGGTGCAGGCCATCAGGCACGGACGCCTGCCCAGAACCCTGCACGTCGACGCACCCACCCCGCACGTGGACTGGGAGGCGGGTGAGGTCGAACTGCTCACCAGCGAACGGGAGTGGCCCCGAACCGGCCGCCCCCGGCGGGCCGCGGTCTCCTCGTTCGGCATCAGCGGTACCAACGCGCACGCGATCCTCGAGGAGTACACCGAGGAAAAGCCGGACCAGCGCGCCGACGGGGGCCCGGTCCTGAACTCCCTCGCACCGTGGATTCTCTCCGCCCATGACGAGAACGCCCTGCGCGACCTGGCCAGCGACGTCCTCGAAACCCTGGAGGGGGCCGAACCGGACGCTGTGGCCACCGCCCTGGTCTCCTCCCGCTCGCCCCTGTCCCACAGGGCCGCGGTGTTCGGTGCCACTCCCGACGACCTGGGAAGCGCGCTCCGCGCGCTGGCCGAGGGCGCTGAGCACCCGGGAGTGGTCACGGGCGGAACCGAACCCGCACCGGTCGTCCTCCACTTCCCGGGCCTGGACACGACGGGTCCGGGGAAGTGGGCCGACCTGTCCGCCACGCTCCCCGCCTTCCACACGGCGCTGGAGAGGACCGGCACCGAACTGTCCGACCTCCTGCCCGGTCAGCCGCACGAGGCGTTCCTGTCCGGTACCACCGGCCCTCGGGCGGAGCTGCTGGAGAGCCCCGAGTACGCACCGGTCACCCTCCTCGCCGTCCAGGCCGCCCTCTTCCACGTTCTGGAAGAGTACGGCCTGGCACCGGAACTGGTCGTGGGAGAGGACGAGGGCGAGCCGGCCGCCCTGTACGCCGCCGGGGCCCTCACACTCACCGACGCCGCGAAACTCGCGGCGAGCCTGGCCCCGGACGGTCGGGGCTCCGCACGCACCGCGGTCGAACTGGACTTCCGTGAACCGCGGCTGCCGCTGGCCTCCGCCCGCACGGGGGACGTCGTGACCGTGCGCGAACTCCGTTCCCCCGCCCACTGGTCTGAAGATCGCCCGGCGCGGTCCGACAACGGACAGGCACTCTCCGAGGCCCTCGGCGGGAAGGCCGGCGCTCTGGTGCTCAGCGCGGGCCCCGGGACCGGCACGGACTCCGCACAGTCCTTCCTGAACGCTCTGGAACCGGTGTACGTCCCCTTGGCCCCCGAAGGCCGGGGGTCCGCGAACGACCTGCTGAACGCCCTGGCCGTCTGCCATGCGCACGGAGCCGACCTGGACCTGCTGCCGCTCCTGCCCCGGACCCGGCCCGTGGACCTGCCGACCTATCCGTTCCAGCGCCGCCGGTACTGGCTGACGGAGGCGCCCCGGACGGGCGCTGTGGCCGGCTTCGGGCTGGACGAGGCCGCGAGCCCGCTCCTGTCCGCCGAGGTCGAGGTGGCAGGCCGGGACGAGTGGGTCTTCACCGGCTCTTTGTCCGCTGAACGGCAGCCGTGGCTGAACGGGCACGCGGTCAACGGCTCCGTGCTGATGCCCGCGACAGGATTCCTCTCACTCGCCTTCGACGCGGCCCACCGTGTGGGTGGCGACCAGGTGGATGACCTGACCCTGGAAGCCCCGCTCTTCTTGGAGGAGGGCGAGCCCGTCAGCGTCCAGGTCGCGGTCGGACCCGAGGTCGGGGGCGAGCGCCCCGTCTCCATCCACTCCCGCACCCGCGGAACAGCCTGGACACGTAACGCCAAGGGCAGGCTGTCCCGCCGGGACCGCACGGCGCCACCGCCCAACGCGGTCTGGCCTCCCGTCGGCGCGCTGCCCGAGCCGTTGGACGACGCCTACAACAGGATCGCCGAATCCGGATACGGCTACGGGGACGACTTCCGCATCGTGACCGGGATGTGGCGCTCGGGTGAGGAACTGTACGCCGAGGTCGAACTGCCCGAGGCGCAACACGGCATCGCGCGTTCGTTCAACCTGCACCCGGCACTGCTGGACGCCGCACTGCACCCGATCCTGTTCGCCTCGAAGTTCGACGGCGACCGGATTCTCCTGCCCGTCGAAGTACGCGGGGCCGTTCTCCACGCTGCCGGGGCCGCGGCGTTGCGGGTGGCGATCACACCCACCGGAACAGACACCCACCGCATCGTCCTCTCCGGTACGGACGGACAGGCCGTCGCCGAACTGGACGCCGTTTCCCTGAGACCGGTCGCCAGGGATCGGATCACCGCAGCCGACGGAGCCCGCGACCTCCTCATGCGTGTCGACTGGCAGGCGGTCGAGACGCCCCGGACTCGCACGGACGTCACGGAGGCCTGGTTGGACGGCGAGGACCTGGGGTCGGCGGTGGGCGCGGACCTGGTCCTCACGCGGCCGGCGGCTGACGTGCCCGACGACGCCGAAGGGGCCAGGCAGGCGGTCGAGCGGGCCTTGGGCCTGGTGCGCCGGTGGCTGGCCGACGACCGTTTCTCCGGGAGCCGGTTGGCCCTGGTCACCAGCGGCGCCGTGTGCGTCACCGACGGGGAGTCTCCGACCGACCTCGCCGGCGCGGCGGTATGGGGCGCCATCCGGGTGGCGCAGAGTGAGCACCCGGACAGGTTCGTACTGGTCGACGCCGATGGATCCGAAGAGCTCGACAGCGCCCTCCACGCCGCATTCGCCACCGGAGAGCCCCAGGTCGCCGTGCGGTCCGGTGAACTGTTCGCACCGAGGCTGGTGCGTGCCGGCGCCGCACCAGACGGGCCGGAGCGACACCTCGCCCCGGAGGGGACGGTGCTGATCACCGGTGGGACGGGCGGTCTGGGCAAGCTGATCGCACGCCACCTGGTAGCGGAACACGGGATCGGGCATTTGCTCCTGTGCAGTCGACGGGGCGAACAGTCCCCCGGGGCGGCACAGGTGGTGGCCGAGCTCAAGGGCCTGGGCGCGCAGGTGACCGTCGCGGCGGTGGACGTGTCCGACCGCGGGGCGCTGAGCCGGGTACTGGACTCCGTTCCCTCCGAGCACCCCCTCACCGCCGTGGTGCACGCGGCCGCGGTCCTCGACGACGGCACCGTCGAGTCCCTCGCCCCCGAACGGATCGCCCCCGTCATGCGGTCGAAGTCGGACGCGGCCTGGAACCTGCACGAGCTGACACGCGACGCCGACCTGGCCGCCTTCGTGCTCTTCTCCTCCGTCTCGGGTGTCACCGGTACCCCGGGGCAGGCCAACTACGCGGCGGGCAATACCTTCCTGGACGCCCTCGCCCAGCGCAGGACGGCCGCCGGGCTACCCGCGACATCCCTTGCCTGGGGCCTGTGGGACTCAGGTCTGGCCCAGGGGGTCGCGGAGGCCGACCTGGCCCGTTGGCGATCGCGGACGGGCATCGTTCCCATGAGCCCGCAGCGGGGACTGGAACTGTTCGATCTCGCGCTGAGCGATCCCCGGCCGTTCCTGGTCCCGACCGAGTTCCACCCCGACGGCCCGCGGTCGGGCGAGACCCTCCTTCCGATGCTGCGGGGGCTGTTCCGCGTCCGCGGGCGGCACCTGGCCCAGAGCAGCGCGCCCAAGAAGGACTCGGGCCGGCTCTGGCACGAGCGGCTAGCCGCTCTAGGGGAGGAGGAACGCGTCAGCACGGTCCTGGAGCTGGTCCGGAGCCAATCGGCCCTGGCGCTGGGGCACTCCGACGTGGGGTCGGTCGATCCGGACCGCGCGTTCCAGGAGCTGGGGTTCGACTCGCTGAGCTCCATGGAGCTGCGCGACCGGATCAACAAGGAGACCGGTCTGCGCCTGCCCACCACCGTCGTCTTCGACCACCCGTCTCCCCAGGCGCTGTCCGCCCACGTCGTGGGACTGCTCCTCGCGTCCGGGGTCGGCTCCTCGGTCGACCCGCTCCTCGCCGAGCTGGCACGGTTCAGCGACCGGCTCGGCGCCCTGGACCTCGGCTCCGACGCAGAGGCCCGCAAGCAGCTCTCAGAAAGGCTCACCCAGTTGCTGTCCACCGTCGACTCGGGGGCGGCGGGAACCTCGCGAAACTCCGAGTACAGCGACCTCGACAACGCCAGCGACGGCGAGCTATTCGCCTTCGTCGACGGGATCGAGTGACAGGGAACCGCAGAATCCGCCAGGACGACCCAGGCGCTACTACTTCACTACTGCAGAAGGTGGAAAGCACGTGGCTGACGAGAAGGAACTCAGAGAGTACC
>NZ_ANAZ01000066.1:0-9265 GCF_000340985.1 Nocardiopsis valliformis DSM 45023 | reverse complement strand
GGGCGCCTACCTGCAAGCCCGTGGCTTCAGCCACGGGTAGTTGACATCTGGGCGCGTCACTTCAGAGGGCGAGCATCCTGCGTAGGACTTTCTCGATCTTGAACAGGACCACATCGTCGACCTGGCCGAAGCGGCGTTCGAATCGCTCCGGGGAGATGGCGCGCAAGTCCTCGCACTTGGCATAGCTGGTTACGCGTAGCCCAGAAGAGCCTGGCTCGATTTCCACATGTGTTCGGCTTCCTCTGTAGGTGCGGGTCAAGGGGAGTGCCATGACAACGGGCGGGTTCGCCTCGAGCCAAGGCTGGGCATTGACCAGAAGTACGGGGCGGCGCAGTCCCTGTTCATGGCCGACCGGCTCTCCCAGATCCGCCATGTAGATCTCGCCTCGTTTCACCAGCCGTCCTCTTCTGTCAGCTTGTCATCCTCGGGGTCCGCGAGGTTGTCCTGCAGGGTTTGATTACGGAGGTATGCGCGCCGCTCCTCCTCGGTGAGGCTCTCGTTGTAGGTGCGCACGTCAGACCAGAACTCCAGCTCTTCGGCCTCGTCCAGCGCCTCTTCGATCGCGCGGGCCATCGTGATCCGGCGGTGCTTGGCTCTCTTGTTGATGCGATCTCTCAGCGATCGCGGGACCTTGATAGTGGTATCCGCAGTAGTCATACCTAAAGTATGCCTCTAGGTGGTCGCCTTGGCTATCCTTTTCGGTGTGCTGGCCACGCTCACCCGGGACCGGTGGATGTGGGCGAGCGAGCGCGAGGCGCGCGTCCGCGTCCTCGTGGAACGCCTGAGCGTGTCGGGCCGGGCGGCGGGCGGGAATCGGGTGGCGGGCGTCGATAGGCTGGACGCATGGCAGCGAACACCTATCTGACCGGGATCAAGCCCACCGGCGACTTCCACCTGGGCAACTACATCGGCGCGATCAAGCCCGCCCTGGCGGCGGCCGAGGTCTACGACACCTTCTACTTCATCGCGGACTACCACGCGCTCAACATCATCAAGGACGCGGACGAACTCCGTCAGAGCATCCGGTCGGGCGCTGCCACCTGGCTGGCCTGCGGACTGGACCCCGAGCGCACGGTCTTCTACCGGCAGTCCAGCATCCCCGAGACCTTCGAGCTCACCACCATCCTGAGCACCCTCACCCCCAAGGGCCTCATGAACCGCGCGCACGCCTACAAGGCCGCGCGCGACCGTAACAACGAGGCCGGGATCACCGAGCTCGACGCCGGAATCAACATGGGGCTGTACAACTACCCCGTGCTGATGGCCGCGGACATCCTCATCATGGAGGGCGAGCGCGTCCCCGTGGGCCGCGACCAGTCCCAGCACATCGAGTACACCGCCGACATCGCCGGGTACTTCAACCACCGGTACGGCGACAGCTACAGCTTCCCCATCCCCAAGGGCGTCATCGACGACAGCGAAGCGAGCATCCTGCCCGGTACCGACGGCCGCAAGATGAGCAAGTCCTACGACAACCACATCCCGCTCTTCCTGCCGGAGAAGAAGCTCCGCAAGGCCATCAACCGGATCCCCACGGACTCCACTCCGGTCGAGGACCCCAAGAACCCGGACACCTCGATCCCCTTCCAGCTGCTCACGCACTTCGCCGACGCCGACAAGGTGGCCGACGTACGCAAACGCTTGGAAGCGGGCGGCATGGGCTGGGGCGACCTCAAAAAGGAGCTCTTCGAGGCGGTCAATACCGAACTCGGCCCCAAGCGCGAGCGTTACGAGGAGCTCATGGCCTCCGAGACCGAGCTCGACGACATCCTTGAGGCCGGCCTCGGGCGCGCCCGCGAGCGGGCCCGCCGGGTGCTGACCAACGTCCGCGCGGCCATCGGCATCGACTAGTTCCGGCCTGGTTCCCGATCACGAGCGCGAAGCGGCCGTGACCCGACGGGTCACGGCCGCTTCATCGTGCGAGCAGGACAGGGCTCAGCCGACCAGCGGTTCGCCCGCCAGCTCCACACCCGCCTCACGCAGCTCTGTCAGGGCCGAGTCCACCGTCGGCCGGGCTACCCCGGCGGTCAGACCCAGCAGCACCCTGGTCCGGAAACCCTCGCCGTTGGCGTCCAGGGCGGTCGCGCGGACGCAGTGGTCGGTGGCGATCCCCACCACGTCCACCTCGTCCACGCCACGCGAACGCAGCCACCCGGCCAGGGTCGTCTCGCCGTCCCCGGCCGTGCCCTCGAAACCGCTGTAGGCCGCCGTGTACTGGCCCTTGCTGAAGACCTCCTCGGCCACGGAAGCGTCGAAGTCGGCGTGGAACTCCGCGCCGGCGGTGCCCACCTCGCAGTGCCGGGGCCAGCTGTCCACAAAGTCGGGGTTCTCCGAGAAGTGTGCACCGGGGTCGATGTGGTGGTCACGGGTGGCCACCACGTGGTCGTAGCCGCCCGCGCGCGCGTGCTCGGTGACGGCGGCCGCGGTACGGGCCCCGCCGCTCACACCCAGGCTTCCGCCCTCGCAAAAGTCGTTCTGTACGTCCACCACGATGAGTGCCCTGGTCATGTCAGCACCTGCCCTTCTTTCAGAGGATGCGGTCTGGTTGGAGTTCTAGTGGAAGACCGTCGGCAGCGCGGCGTCGCCCCGGGACATCCGCAGCGCCTGCTCCGGGAGCTCGGCCACGGTCGCACGGTGGCGTGCGCGCGCCTCGTGCACGGTCTCGCACCCCACCACCTCACCGTCGGCGACCAGTTGCCGCAGCAGTGGGCGGGTCCCGACCGTTTCGGTCGGCTCGTGCGGATAGACCTCCTCGGACACCGCGATCCCCTTGTCGTCCAGCCGCCGCAGCGCCCACTTGCGCCCGCCCCGGCTGGGCTTGCCGACCGAACGCTTGGCGACCGGTTCCAACGGTGCCCCCGGTTCCAGGCCGCGGGCCCGCGCCACCAGCTTGTACACCAGCGACACGGTCGGTGCGCCCGAACCCGTCACCAGGGACGTACCCACTCCGTACCCGTCCACCGGTGCCACCGCCAGGGCCTGGATCGAGTGCTCGTCCAGGTCGCCGGTGACCACGATGCGGGTCCCGGTCGCGCCCAGGGAATCCAGCTGGGTACGGACCCGGGAGGCGGTCGCTGCCAGGTCGCCGGAGTCGATCCGGACCGCGCCGAGCTCGGGTCCGGCCAGCTCCACCGCGTGCCGCACCGCGCGCTCGACGTCGTAGGTGTCCACGAGCAGCGTGGTCCCCTTGCCCATGGATTCCAGCTGGGCCTTGAACGCGTGCCGCTCGCTGTCGTGCAGCAGGGTGAAGGCGTGCGCGGCCGTACCGCCGGTCGGTACGTCGAAGCTGCGCCCGGCCTCCAGGTTGGAGGAGGTCGCGAACCCGGCCACGTAGGCGGCGCGGGCCGCGGCCACGGCCGAGCGCTCGTGGGTGCGGCGCGAGCCCATCTCGATCAGGGGGCGGTCGCCCGCGGCCACGGACATCCGGGTGGCGGCGGAGGCGATCGCGCTGTCGTGGTTGTACACGGACAGCGCGAGCGTCTCCAGGATCACGGCCTCGGCGAAGGTGCCCTCCACGACCAGGATCGGCGAACCCGGGAAGTAGGCCTCACCCTCGCCGTAGCCCCACACGTTCCCGGAGAAGCGGTACCCGGAGAGCCATTCCAGTGTGGGTTCGTCCACGACGCCGTGGTCGGACAGGAAGTCCAGTTCCTCGCGGCCGAAGCGGAAGCGCTCCAGCAGGTCCAGGAAACGCCCGGTTCCCGCCACGACCCCGTAGCGGCGGCCCTCGGGCAGGCGTCGGGCGAACATCTCGAACACCGACCGGCGTGCGGCGGCCCCGCTGTGCAGAGCTCCCTGGAGCATCGTCAGTTCGTAGTGATCGGTGAGCAGCGCGCTGCTGCTGTCCTCGCTCATAGGGGCGAGCCTATGTGTTCGGGGCACGGCCGGTGCGGGTGCCCCACCTGCGCCGGGCGGGGCTCGCAGGAGGGCTTTCGGGAGGGCTGCCGGAGTGACCTCTGCCGCATTGCCGCTCATTAATACCCACCTGGTTGGTAGAGAAGAAGTTGTGGGTACCCTGGTCCCATGCTGAGGATCGACCGCTCCATCCACGACCAGATCGTCGCCCACGCGCGCCGCGACCACCCCGACGAGGCCTGTGGTGTCGTCGCGGGCCCGGAGGGTTCCGACCGCCCGGAGCGGGTCATCGAGATGCTGAACGCGGCGCGCTCCCCGACGTTCTACGAGTTCGACTCGACCGAGTACAAGAAGGTCTACGACGAGCTGTGGGACCGGGACGAGGAGTTCGTGGTGATCTACCACTCCCACACCGCGACCGAGGCCTACCCCTCGCGCACCGACATCACCTACGCACAGTGGCCCCAGGCCCACTACGTCCTCGTGTCCACCCGTGAGTCCGACACCGCCGAGTTCCGCTCCTTCCGGATCATCGACGGCGAGGTCACCGAGGAACCGGTGGAGGTCATCGGGGCCGACGGCGGCCGGTAGGCCGGTAGACACGCGTGACCGACAGGTCCCGCGTACGACCGGGCAGGACCCCAACAGGGCTGTTGTCCACGCCACACCCCGGGACGTCCCCGGAATGGGAGTGACGAGGCGCCTGTTGGACATGAACGCACAACAACGACCGTTTACGGAGTCACCTTCATGGCCATCGAGGTCCGCATCCCCACCATCCTGCGCAACCTGACCGGCGACGCCAAGGTCGTCGAGGGTTCCGGCGACAACATCAGCGCGCTCATCGCCGACCTGGACAGCAACCACCCCGGCATCGCCGAGCGCCTGGTGGACGGTGGCAAGCTGCGCCGCTTCATCAACGTCTACCTCAACGACGAGGACGTCCGCTTCGTCGGCGGGCTTGAGGCCAAGCTCTCCGACGGTGACAAGGTGACCATCCTTCCCGCCGTCGCCGGCGGCTCCCGCTAAGGAAGCCATGCGCTACGACTCCCTGCTCGACTCCCTCGGTGGCACGCCGCTGGTCGGCCTGCCCCGGCTCTCGCCCTCGCCGGAGGTCCGGCTGTGGGCGAAGCTGGAGGATCGCAACCCCACCGGCTCGATCAAGGACCGCGCCGCGTTCTTCATGATCGAGCAGGCGGAGAAGGACGGGCTGCTTTCACCGGGGTGCACCATCCTGGAGCCGACGTCGGGGAACACCGGCATCTCGCTGGCCATGGTCGCCAAGCTGCGCGGCTACCGGATGGTCTGCGTCATGCCGGAGAACACCTCCGCCGAGCGCAAGCAGCTGCTCGCCATGTGGGGTGCCGAGGTCCACTACTCCGACGCCGCGGGCGGCTCCAACGAGGCCGTCCGCGTCGCCAAGGAGATGGCTTCGGCCAACCCCGACTGGGTGATGCTGTACCAGTACGGAAACCCGGCCAACGCCCGGGCCCACTACGAGACCACCGGGCCCGAGCTGCTGGCCGACCTGCCGGAGATCACCCACTTCGTGGCGGGGCTCGGCACCACGGGCACCCTCATGGGTGTGGGCCGCTACCTGCGTGAGCACCGGCCCGGAATCCAGATCGTCGCCGCCGAACCCCGGTACGGCGAGCTGGTCTACGGGCTGCGCAACCTCGACGAGGGGTTCGTCCCCGAGCTCTACGACGAGTCCGTGCTCACCACGCGCTTCTCGGTGCCCTCGGACGCCGCGCTCAAGCGGACTCGCGAACTCCTGGACAAGGAGGGCATCTTCGCGGGCGTTTCCACGGGCGGTGCCCTGCACGCGGCTCTGGGCATGGCCCGGAAGGCGGAGCTTGCGGGCGAGCGCGCGGACATCGCGTTCGTCATCGCCGACGCCGGCTGGAAGTACCTCTCCACCGGCGCCTACGAGGGAACCCTCGAGGAGGCGGAGGAACGCCTGGACGGGCAGCTCTGGGCCTGAGGTCCGGGGCTGCGGTCCGAGGTTCGGGGTCTGCGGCCCGAGGCCCGGGGCCTGAAGTCCGGGGCCTACAGTCCGGGGGCCGGGGCCTGGCCGCTGAGTACCGGACCTTGAATCCTGGGTCTTCGAGTCCCGGGCCCGAAGCGTCGCGGAGGCCGGCTCCCCACGGGGAGCCGGCCTCCGTCGTGTTCGGTACGGCGGCGTTTGATGCCTGCTGTGTCCCGAACCCGCGTCGAGGAATCGGTCAAAACTGGTCAATCGGTGTGAAAAATTCACACGTGATGCACGTCGCCTGAGATGCAGGCCACATTTTGTACCACCCGGGCGGCCATTGGGGTACACCCGTAACAACGGGACATCCGCAGAACCAGCCGCTCACCGCTCTCCCCGCACAGTCACCCAGGGGCCACAGAGGCAGTGCGGCCGATCGAAAAGGCGACGACGACGTGCGACTCACGATTATCGGGTCCTCCGGGAGCTTTCCCGGGCCGGACAGCCCGGCCTCCTGTTACCTGGTCGAGGCGGACGGCTTCCGCCTGCTGCTCGATCTGGGCAACGGCGCGCTCGGTCCTCTCCAGCGTTACGCCGACCTCTACTCCGTGGACGCCGTCTACCTCAGTCACCTGCACACGGACCATTGCGCGGACATGTGCGCCTACTGGGTCGCCCGCATGTACGCGCCCGGCGGGTCCAAGGACCCCATCCCCGTGTACGGGCCCGAGGGCGTCGCCAACCGCCTCGCCGAGATCTACGGCCTGGAGCCGGACCCCGGGATGACAGAGGTCTTCGACTTCCACGAGCTCACCCCCGGCGAGTTCCGGATCGGCCCGATGACCGCGCGCGTGGCCCGGGTCAACCACCCCGTCGACGCCTTCGGCATCCGCCTGGAGCACGGGGGTGTCAGCCTCACCTACTCCGGTGACACCGGCTCCTGCGACTCGCTCGTCGAACTGGCCCGAGACACCGACCTGTTTCTGTGCGAGGCGGCCTTCCATGACCACGTCGAACACCCCAAGGACATGCACCTCACCGGGAGTGAGGCGGGCGACCACGCAACCCGGGCGGGGGCGCGTAAACTCCTGCTCACCCATCTGGTGCCGTGGAACGACGACGACATCACGATGACCGAGGCGCGCAGCACCTACGACGGCCCCATCGAACTGGCCCGCGGCGGACAGGTCCGCGAGATCGGCGCCGCCTGAGCTAGCGGAGCTGAGTGCCGGGGCTGTGGCGCGGGTCCCACCGGGCACGGGTCCGCAGTAGCACCGCTCGGCACCGTCCGGATATACGCTCGTGTCCATGGCCCGACCTGACGGACGCGTTCCGACCCAACTCCGCCCCGTGAACATCCACCGCAACTGGCTCCGCCACGCGGAAGGCTCCGCACTCATCGAGTTCGGGGACACCCGCGTGCTCTGCGCGGCCACCGTCGAGGACGGCGTGCCCCGCTGGCGCCGGGGTACCGGCGAGGGGTGGGTCACCGCCGAGTACGCGATGCTCCCGCGCTCCACGGACACCCGCGGCTCCCGCGAGTCGGTGCGCGGCAAGATCGGCGGCCGGACCCACGAGATCTCCCGTCTGATCGGCCGTTCGCTGCGCGCCGTCGTCGACTTCAAGGCGATGGGGGAGCACACCATCACCCTGGACTGCGACGTGCTCCAGGCCGACGGCGGTACCCGTACCGCGGCGGTCACCGGTGCCTACGTGGCCCTGGCCGACGCGATGAAGTACCTGCGCAAGCGCCGCAAGCTCAAGAACAACCCGCTGACCGGCTCGGTCGCCGCGGTCAGCGTCGGTGTGGTGCAGGGCCAGCCCCGGCTGGACCTGAACTACCTGGAGGACTCGGTCGCCGACACCGACATGAACGTCGTGCTGACCGGCGACGGCAAGTTCGTCGAGGTGCAGGGCACGGCCGAGGGTCAGGGCGCCGCCTTCGACCGCGAACTCCTCAACAAGCTGCTCGACCTCGCCGCGGGCGGCTGCGAGGAGCTGACCGCCATCCAGAAGAAGGCCCTGTCCGAGTGAGGAACGCGAACGGCGTCGGTTTCCGGATCGGAGACCGTATCGGCGGTGTTCCCGGAGGAGGCACGGTGAAGCTCGTACTCGCCACCCGCAACGCGAAGAAGATCCCGGAGATGCGCGCCATCCTGGCCGAGGCCGGGGTGGACGCCGAGGTGCTGTCCCTGGACGGGTTCCCGGAAGCACCCGAGGTTCCCGAGACCGAACCCTCCTTCATCGGCAACGCCCTGCTCAAGGCTCGGGCGATCGCGGCTCACACGGGACTGCCGGCGGTCGCGGACGACTCCGGCCTGAGCGTGGACGAGCTCCGGGGAATGCCCGGCGTGCTGTCCGCGCGCTGGGCCGGACGCTTCGGCGCGGGCGACCAGGACCGAGCCAACCTGGACCTGGTGCTCGACCAGCTCGCGGACACCCCCGCCGAGCGCAGGGGAGCGGAGTTCGTCTGCGCGGCGGTCCTGGTCATGCCGGACGGGACCGAGGTTGTCGCCGAGGGCGTACTGCGCGGACGGCTGGTCCGCGAACGCCGCGGGGAGAACGGGTTCGGCTACGACCCGGTCTTCGTCCCCGAAGGGGAGAGCCGTACGACCGGGGAGCTGTCGGCCGAGGAGAAGAACGCGATCAGTCACCGGGGGATCGCCTTCCGGAAGCTGGCCGGCGAGCTCGCCGACATGATCTGAGTGGTTTTTGAACAGCTGAGGGGGTGGGTGCCGGACCCGGCACCCACCCCCTCAGCTGTTCCACTGGCAGGCGGACGGCAGACGGCAAGAGGACCGGCAAGAAAAAATCCGCGCCCCCGTGTTTGCCCCCGTGCCCCTTGGGGAGGATTGCTGTTGTCTGACAAGCAAGCCACGCGAAGTACTGGTTCCCGTGTGTGGGAGCCGGGTAGACCGAGGCGTCGCTCCGCGGACCAGGGCGAGAACCCGCAGTTGACGGGGGCTCCCAGGCCAACGCGGACCGTCCGGACAGATCGGGGTTTTACCCACGGTCCGGGCTGATTTGACGTCTCCGGAACAGTTACCTAGACTCACCGAGTCGCTGCGGGACGGCGAGCGGAACTCTTCAGGTTCTGGCTCAGCACCGTGCCGCGATCACAGACACCTTCCTAAGCGAGATGGTCCGAGCACACACTCGGAGCATGTAAGCTCGGGGAGTTGCTTCAAACAGCCCAGCGAAAACAACGCGGTGAAAACACCGCCGAGGAAACGCTAGACTGGGAAAAGCACAACGGGCTTTACCCCGATCTGGTCAACACAAACCGCCGATTTGGCGGGGCGCGGAACACCTGATAAAGTAAAGACACAACACAGCGTCTCTGCCGCTAGCGCGGTGGAACGGTCGCGAAAGCGGCCGAAACGCAGAGAAGAAAAGCCTTCCACGGAAGAGCAGACGGAACCAGCTGGTTCTGGCGCT
>NZ_ANAZ01000065.1:0-13309 GCF_000340985.1 Nocardiopsis valliformis DSM 45023 | reverse complement strand
TAAGTCCACTCTCTTCTACACCTACAAGGGCCGCGCCAACTCCGGTGGTAACTGATCCGCGCGGTCACTGACCCGGCATGACGGGGCCGCCCCCACCACCGGCGGCGGCCCCATTCCCTTCCCCCTTTCCCTCTGACCGGCCGGGCCGGGGTTCGCGCGGTTCACCCGGCCCGGCCCCTTGCCTTCCCGAACCGCGCTGTGAAGACGAACGATCGTTGTACGAGAGGAACCGCGTAATGACCGAGAACACCGCCGTGGCCGCCGTCCAGGCCGAGGCCACCGCCTCCGAATCCCCGAAGAAGCTGACCCTGCACGGCACCGAGTACCTGCTGCCGGCTTCCTCCGACCAGTGGCCGCTGGCCGCCCTGGAGGGCTTCGAGGAGGGCAAGATCGTGGCCGCGCTGCGCAGCCTGCTCGGCCCCGAGCAGTGGGCGCGACTGAAGGAGGCCGGCGCCACCCTCAGCGACCTGAACACCCTCGCCGAGCAGGTGGCCACCGCCTACGGCTTCGAGTCCGCGGGGGAATAGCGCGCCTCCTCCGCCTACTCCGGGAACACCCCGGTGCGGTGGAGGCCGATCTCGCCCGCTACTACCGGATCGAACTGGCCGACCTGTGGCGCGGTCTGCTCACCCTGCGGCGCCTGGCGGTGCTGCTGCGGCACCTGCCCTCCGAATCGGCGACCGCCACGGCACTGGGCGGGGACGGCTGGACGCTGTCCCACTACCTGATGGCCGACATGGTGCACGCGACCACGGGACAGCCGCACCCGGCCGACCCGAGGGTGCGTCGGGCCGAGGAGGAGAAGAAGGCCCGCTTGGAGCAGGCCCGAGAACGCGCCGAACGGCGCAGACAAGAGTTGGCCGACCACGATTCCTGACCGCCTGGGGCGGGGTGCGACACGCACCCCGCCCCCTTTTTTTCTGCTGTCCGGGGGCGGTTCCGAGCCAGTGGGGGAGGGCATGGGCGGTGGCCGGGGAGCGCGGGACCCAGGAATCAGGGAGCGGTGGCGGGAGCACTCGGGGAGACAGTCCGCTGACGGTTCGGGCCGCCCGCGATGGACGGCTCGAAGCGACCGGAGACAGCGAGAACGGGGCCGACGGAACACTGTTCCGTCGGCCCCGTTCTCTTGTTTCCGCTCTCGGAGGGCTGTCCCTAGGTCCTCGTCACAGGGGCAGCCCGGGCACCAGCGGTGCGCTACGGATCTCGGGTGCGGGCGCCGGCCCCAGCCAGTCCCCGCCGCTCACGGCCAGGTGGCTCCACCACAGCGGCGGGTACTCGTTGCCCAGGGCCAAGTCCATCGCGGCCCGTGTCTCCGGGCCGGGTACGCCGTCCACCGGGTCCAGGCCGTGGGTGTCCTGGAAGGCCATCACCGCGTTCCGGGTGGCGTTCCCGAAGTCACCATCGGCTCCCCAGACACCCAGGTCGTACCCCAGGTCCAGGAGCTCCTGCTGGAGGTCTCGTACCGCTGCGCCCTGGTCACCCCAGTAGAGGGTGGGGCGGGCACGGTACCGGAACCCGCTGAGGAGGAGATCCCCGTTCGGAGCCGACGGCCAGGTCAGCTCCAGGGCCCGCTCGGTTTCGTGCTCGCGGTACAGGCGCAGGGCCAGGTTCGCGCTCCGGCGCAGTTCCAGCCTGATCCATCCGTTCGTGCCCGGGGCGCGCCCCGAGCCCGAGCTGACGGAGCCTGTGCGCTCCTCGGCAGCCAGGTCCCGCTCCTGGAGAACGGCGTTCACGTTGCCGTTGGTCGCCGTGGACAGGACCAGACCGTCGGCGTCGCCGATGGACAGGGCCCAGTGGCGGCTGCCGTCCCCGGAGGGCATGGTCGGCAACCACAGATAGGCGCGCAGCGCCCACCCGCTCCCCGGGGAGGGGACACGGATCCGCGGGGTGTCCCCACGGTGGTGCCCGGTGCCCAACCGTGACGAGGGCAGCCCGTGCACCGTGTGGGTGTCATCGAACCGGCTCCGTGCGGGGGTGAGCACGGTGAGAGGATCGCCGCCACGGGACAGGGCGCTCGAGGACAGGGGGTCGCCGACCGGCCCGGTCAGTGTGTTGCGCAGTACGCCGCTCACTTGACCATCACCTGCACGGTCAGGTGTTCGGCGCTCCCCTCACCGGTGAGCTCCACCTCGGTGGTGAGTTCGGCGCCGTTGGAGAGCATCACGTCCGGCCAGGTCTGGTGGGCCGTCCGCGAGGCGGACAGGTCGATCTCCTCCAGGACGGAGTCGTCACCCGTGTCGGGATCCAGGGCCAGCAGCCGTACCGTGACCACGGTGTCCGGATCCACGTCCGACAGCCGGGCGCGCAGCCCGGCGACCCGTTGGGAGCGGCCCTCCATGTTGACGTACACACCGTGGGATCGCCGCGACGAGACCTCGCCGTCCACGTGCCACATCAGTGGATGGGCGCTGGCGGAGGTCTCACCCTCACCGGCGTTCTCCTCCAGGTCGGCGATCCGCCGTTCGGCGGCCGCCAACAGCTCCATGACCTCGGCCGTGACCAGGGAGAAACGCGGTGGCTCCTCGTCGTGGGCGTCCTCGTCGTGGGCGTCCTCGTCGCCGGGGTCCGAATCGGGGAGGGCCTGACCGATCAGCAGCTGACGGACCTCGTCCGGGCCGCGGAAACGGGGCAGCTCACCGTAGGGGCCGCTGAGGATCTCGCTCACCGGCTCACTGCGCGAGTCGAGCAGGTCGGTGACGCGTTCGCCGGTCTGCGCGTCGTACACCCACAGCGGCACGTCCGGGGAGAGCAGGGACAGGTAGCCGACCCCGCCGTCCTCGCGTTCCACCTGCTGACCCGCGGCGACGACGAAGTCGGGGACACCCCCGCCGAACCAGTACCTCACAGCTCCTCCTCCTGTCGCGTCCGCCGGTACTCGACGGCGGCCTCGACCCGGCGCTGCACGTAGGCGGCCCCGGCGGTCAGCGCCGCGGTGGCCGCGGCCGCGGCCAGCACGGCGGTGTCGATGGTCTCTCCGGGAACGACGGTCGCGGTGACCGTTCCGGCGGCCGCGACCAGGGCGGCCGCCGCGGCTCCCTGGAAGACGGTGCGCAGACAGCGCCTGCCCGCGTCCTCACGGGCTCCGATGGTGGACATGGTTGTTTCCTCTCGATTCGTATGTTCGCGGGCGGGGAGGGCTCCGCAGTACGGAGCGGATTCGGGCCTCACCGGGGCTCGAAGAAGAAGCCGTCGAGCGAGATCCACCGAGGGCTGTGCGTGTGGTAGCCGAGGATCTGTCCGGGCAGGGGAGTGGTCATGTTGCGGCTGACCACGTCGGCGCGCATGTAACCGACACCGCCGCGTACCTCGCACGCGGTCACACTGCGGACGTAGCCAGCGGGAAAGGTTTCCGCGGGCAGTCGCGCGTAGTACGTTCCGCTGGCCAGCGCGGCCCCGTTGGCCCGGCGGATCGTTCCCCGGAGCTGTACCGAACCGGCCCTGACCCAGCGCCAGGAAGGCCTGAAGCCGCTGCTGGCCCGTTCGTATCCGGCCCGCAGTGTGACGGGTCGCCAGGCGCTCGGGTAGTTGGCGTCCACCAGGGTCTGGTGGGTGCTGCCGTCGAAGACGGTCAGGCGGCGTGAGTCGGTCTCCCAGGACAGGCCGCCCACCTGGAGCGCCGAGTGGCGGTTGTCCGAGGCGGAGGCGACCGCGCCCGCGGAGGCGGAGAACTGGCGTTCGTCGGAGATGGTGCCGATCGCACCGCCCAGCGGGCCGCGGGTCCAGGAAGCCAGGGGCAGGTCCCACACGGTGTCGGTCCGGGTCAGCGCCGGGGCCTGCAGAGTTCCGGAGCCGGTAGCCGGCGTGCCCTCGATGACGTGCGGGCTGATCGTGCGGCCGCTCCGGTCCAGACGGAGTACGGCCCGGTCGACCCGGGCGCCGTTGGCGGTGTTCAGCGACACGTCCAGGGGCACGAGGTCGTCGACCTCCACGCCGTAGCCCTCCACCACGGCGAAGCCAGGGGAGACGGCGGCGTCGCCGTCAACGGTGCGCAGCACCCGCAGGTCGGGGCCGCCGCCGGGTTGGAGGACGACCCCCGAGGGGACCGCGGCCCGCAGCAGCTTGCGGAACCTGCCCTCCTGGACCTCCTGGGGTTCGCCCTCGGGGGTGAGGTCGAACGGGAACGAGTAGAACGACATGGTCAGGCCTTCCTTTCCAGAGCGGCGATGCGGCGCAGGGCGCGCCGGAGCAGCCGCTCCTGTTCTGTGTCGTCGGCGGAGTCCCCGGGGGGACCGCCGATGGCGGGGGTGATCTCCAGCTCGCCGCTTCCGGCGTCGGCCGAGATCCGTACCTCGGTGACCGGGTCGGTGAAGCGCACCCCGGGCACGGGTTCCAGGGCGACGGTGTCGCCGAGGAAGTAGTCGCGGCCGAAGGCGCAGCGGGCGGTGTCCACCAGCTGGGCCTCCAGGACGGGGGCCCGGCGGGCGTCGGCCAGCTGTGCGGCCCCCGCCGCGTCGAGTTCGTCGGCCTCCTCCACCCGGTTGGCCGAGTGCAGGGACCGGCTGGTCATCCGCCACTCCTCGGCGGCCCCGGTGTCGCCGTACTCGCGGACGAGGACGTTCTCCTCCTCGTCCTCGGCCAGCACCACCACGTGGGTCGAGGTGGGCATGGCTCGCTGCCAGCGCATCGAGCGCAGGTTGCCGAGTTCCCGGGAGAACCGGGCGGAGGCGCTGCGGTCCACGGGCTCGACCACGTCGAAGACCAGCCGGTCACCCTGCTGGGTCACACGCGCGCCGAGCCCGCCGGAGCAGGCCCGGACCACCTCCATCAGGGGTTCGAACCGGGCCGAGTGGGTGACCTGCGCACCCCGGCCCAGGTCGGGGGCGACCTCCACCTCGTGGGTGCGGGCCGCGCCCCTGCGGGCGGCGGTGCGGGAGTCCCCGATGTTGGCCGAGACGAACCCCTTGACCACGGTCTCGGCCGCGCCCGAACGGCGGTCGGAGCCCTCGCCCTGGTCGGCCGCGGTCAGCCGCGGGTCGGGGTAGGCGAGTTCTCCCGCCACCACCGCGAGGTCGTCCGCGCCGGACACACTGACGGTGCCCTCCCCTGCCAGGTCACCGGTGTCGGCTGACCACTCGCGGGGTCCGCTCTCCTCGATCTGGCCGGTGAGCAGGACCCGGTCGTCCAGGGTGACGATCACTCCCCAGCCGGGGGCGATCCGCTCGCGGACCCGGTCGCTGGCGGCGCAGGTGAGGGAGAACGACGAAACCCCCGACCAGAGGAGGTCGAGGGTCACGTTCTGCCAGGGGAGCGGCCCCCGGTTCACCAGATCGGGATCGCGGGCGTACACCCGCAGCCGTTCCAGGCTCACGGCTCACCACCCCGCCTGGTAGCGGGGGCGGAAGGCCACCCGGACGGTGGACTCGGCGGTGGCGTCGGCGAGCCCGACCCGGAGCCGGTTCTCGCCGGGTTCCAGGGGGAACAGGTGCGGCCACTCCGACAGATGCGGCCACCAGTCCTCTCCGTCGCCGTCCACGGCGGTCAGCCCGCTGTCGGGTGCGGACGCGACCGGACGGCAGTCCACGGTCACCTGCTGGCCGGGTTCGAGTGTGCGCTCGAAGGCCCACTCGGCCCCGGTCTCCGTGTTCGTGACCACCGGCCGTCCCGGGCCGACGAGCGTCCACACGGGGTAGGCGGGGGCGTCGCCGGGGTTGGTGATGACGGTGGCCTCGCCGACCTGACTGGTGCCCAGGGTGATCGGGTAGATCGGGTAGAAGGCGCGGGGGTCGTTCTCCACCCTCCAGGAGACGACCTTCTCAGGGCCCTCGAAGTAGGGGTCCGGGGCGTGGAACTCGAGGTTGGGGTAGGCCTGCGCACAGGCGGACAGGTCGTCCAGTTCCTCCTCCGCGGCGTCCAGACCGCCCTGGTAGTAGCAGGAGATCTCCCGTGCGGAGCCGTCGGGCAGTTCCACCCGGAGGCGGCCGGGGCGGATCCCGGAGGGGGTGCGGTGCCGCAGGGCCCGCTGGAGGCTCCGGTGGGCCCGCAGGTAGCGTGCCTGGTCGGCGCCGATGACCAGGAGGGGGACGGTGAGCACCCGGGGTGCGACCCGGATGTCGCGGAGCAGTCCCTCACCGTTGCCGAAGCGGTCGGTGGTGATCTCCTGTTCGGGCAGCCCGAAGCCGCCGCGCCCGGTGAGCGAGCGGTAGGGGTCCGAGGTCAGGTCCAGCCGGGTGCCGTCCGGGGCGATCCACACCAGGCGCTTGGCGGCCGGGGCCTCGATCCGGGGCCAGGTCTTCGGCGGTGGCGGCGGTGGGACGGGCGGTAGGTAGACGATGGGCATGGGTGTGCCTCCTTACCTGGGCCGGGCCAGTCGGGCCGTCCGCCGGGCGTGGTCCAGGGCGCGGACCACGTCACGGGGCGTCGAGTAGCCGGGCACGTGGTTGACGTTGACGGTGCCGACCAGGGGCCGGTCGGCGGTGGCGTGCGCGCCGGGGGAGACCGGTACGCGGTGGCCGCTGAGCACCCCGTCCACCAGGTGCTCGAAGGCGCGGGTCTGCCGGGGCGAGAGGACCCGCTCGGGGTGCCCGGACTCGTTGACCCCGACGGTGCCGCTGCCCCAGATCCCGCCGCTGTCGAACAGCCGGCTCGGCCGACGGATCGCGAGCGGGCTGGGGTACATGGCGCGGTGCGAGACCGAGGCCCCGGTGTAGGGGGCGTGGATGAGCTGGCCGGGCTTGGTGACCATGGCGACGTGCCCGCGGTGCGGGAACACGAGGTCGCCGGGCATTTCCGAACCCCTGCTGACCGCCCTGCCAGTGTTGATCTGGTCGTAGGTGACCCGCGGGAGACGGACTCCGGCTCCCTTCCACCACGCGTACTGCATGAGGCTGGAGCAGTCGAACCCGCGGATACCGGCGCCCCGTCCGAAGCCCAGGGAGGGGCCGCTGATCCCGCCGCCGCCCCAGGAGTAGGGGAGCCCGAGCTGTGAACGCGCCGCGGCGACCACGGGGCCTCCGCTGGCCACCAGACGTCTGAACATCTCGCCGAAGGTGCTGCCGATGTCGTTCGTGGCGGTGTTGTGCATGCGTTGCAGGTTGATACGTACGTCTTCGCGTGTTTCATCGATCCGGCCCCATGGGTCCTGGTGGCTGCTTGCCGAGGACCAGCGGACGTGCCCGCCTTTGGCGTAGCCCGGGAGCGCGTGCTTCGGGACGCGGCGCTCATTGAGTGCCGACATGAAGGAAGGGCCGTAGTAGTCCACGGCGGAAGCACGCTGTACGTACTCACCATCGGACAACCACGCGGGGATGGAATCAGAGGTCGAGGTGCCTGGGCCGTGCACGGGGCCACCGGTGGCCAGGCCACCGGTCCCGTGACCGTTCATGGCGCCGCCTCCGTGCCAGGTTCCACCCATGGTGTAGTCCCAGCTGCCGGTGGCACTGACCTCGATCTTGTTCTTCACGACCGCGGGGATGCCGATGTACTCGTTGGCCAGGTCGTTGGCGGCCTTGCCGGTGACGCCCATCTCGCCCGCCACCCTGAGGAACTCCGCTCGCCCGAGTTCGTACTGGGCGGTCATCTCCTCAGCGGACGCCCCGTTCTCGTTCATGGCGTTGGTCTGGTTGTGTGTGGCCTCGGCCAGGTCGATGAGGGCGCGGCGATTCTCGCGCCCCTCCTCGGTCTTGGTGCTGATGGTCTTGTTGTTCTTATCCGCACTGGCCGAGGCTTTTTCCACGGCCTCGTTAAAGGACATCTCCGCTTCGGCGGCGGAGATGCTGGAGCCGGTCATGTCGTCCATGGCGGTCTTCAGGTCCCGAGCCTGCCGGATGCCCTCGGCCATGGCGTCATTCGCGCTGTTCTGCTCGTCGGTGAGGTTTCCCGTCGCGGAGCCGGCACCGTTCGTCGCCGCAGTGAGCGCCTCCTCCATTTCGCGCCGTTCCCGGGCGGTGGCGCTCGCTGCGCTGGTGGCGTCGGTGTTCTCTTCGAGGATGTCGAGGACCTCGCTGAGGGCCCGTTCCTTGTTTAGGAGGGCGTCCCTTTCCTCGTCAGTGGCGGCTCGGTGCTCTCCTGCCTGGCTCACCATGTTGTCCGAGGCGGTTTCGGCCTCATCCAGGAGCGCCACCGTCTCCTCGTACTCCCGGTTGAGGCGATTGGAGGACACCTGGTTGCCAGTGAGGGCACTGCTGAAGTCCTGCATGCTCACACCCGCGTCCTTCAGGTGCTTGCTCAGGTCAGCTTCCTGGAGGTTGTCGATCAGGGTGGAGAGCGCTGTCCCCTGGAGCTTCCCTCCCTCGGCGACGAGGGCCTCGGTGAATTTCTCCGTCGCCTCCGTGGACTCCTTCTTGTTCTTGGAGAATGCTCCGAGCAAGGTGATACCGGCGGCGATTCCGATACCCCAGGGGCCACCCAACAGCGCCGCGCCGCGACCGAGCAGGCCCGCGAACCTCCCTGCGGCGGTGGCGGCTCCCCCGGCTTGCACCCCGGTCTTGCCGACCGCGCCGCCCAAAGCGACGACTGAGGCGTTCGCGGTGTTCGCCCTCTCCAGCTTCTTGAACTGTTCGGAGAGGGAAGCGACGGAGGCCGAAGCGGTCGCGTAGGTTTCGACCGCGGCGAGAATTACACTCTCGTCGCCGAAGAGTCCAGTGGCGTCAGCCAGGCCCTTGAATTCCTTGGCTATGACTCCACCAGTGGCGAGAACCTCTTCCCCCATGGTCTTGGTGCTCTTCGCCGTGTTCTTGGCGATCGTTTCCAGGGACTCCTGCTGTTTCTTCCCGTTCTCTACGAACAGGTTGGTGAGTTCGCTGTGGTGGGAGCCGATCGCCGAGATCTCCGTGCCGGTCTGGTTGGCGGAATCCCGAACGGTTTTCAGGCCGGAGGCCAGTTCCTGATTTGCCGCGGTGACCGATGACAGGCCTTCGGTGACCGAACCGGCGGACTGCTTGATCCCCTCCAAAGCGCCCGCGAGCTGCTGGGCGGATCCGGTGGCCTGGCGTAGGGCCTCGTCCCATCTTCTGATTTCGTCGGTGGACAGTGGCACTTCTTCCCCTTTCCTTGGTGAAGTGAGAAAGGCCGGGGCCGGTCACCGTTGCTTCTGGTGACCGGCCCCGGCCTGTGATTCAGTCCTGAGCGTTGCGTTTCAGGACGATGTGGACCCCCTTCCCGAGTTTGTTGTCCCGGGAGAGCGCCGCCTGGCGCTGTTCGATCTGCTCGCAGCCGGGGCAGCGCTTCAGATCGGCCACGTAGGCGCGCCGGTCCCCGCCCCGTTCCTCGTCCCACTCCTCCCCGCGCGTGCCGCACGAACCGCAGCGCGCCTGTTCGCGCAGGTGGAACCAGATCGCCTTGTCCCGGTCGTCGCTGTCCCAGGACAGGAACTCACTGTGGCGGATCCGGTAGTGGTGGCACAGGGCCAGTTCGATCGACAGGTCGGGGTCGGCGTCTAGCCTTTTGGGATGTGGCTGGAGGGCGCGCGGACGTTCACGGACTGGGCGAGCAGCATCATCTCCAGCTTCTCGCCGTGGGAGACGTCGTGCTCCAGGAGCTGTTTCCAGTCGTCCTCGTCCATGTCCTCGGCCTCGGCACTGGCGGTGAACAGCGCCAGCGGGAAGGTCTCCGGGTTCCACGCCGAGTCCTTGTCACCCTCGGTGGGAGGGTGGGCGGCGATCAGCGCCTCCAGGTCGCTGGGCGGGATGGCCCGGAAGACGATCTCCTCGTAACACCGGTTCAGGGCCTCCTCGGCCCGGTCGATCCGCTCCTGTGCGGGGGCGGGGTCGGTGTCGTTCTTGGCCGCCCTGCGGTGCGCCTCCCTCGCCTCGCGCAGTTCGCGCTCGGCCTCGGTGGTGTCGTCCACCCTCAGCCGGTAGACGGCGTGCGGGCGCTGGCGGGAGCGGAGCCGGTCACGGAGCCCCATCAGTTCCCCTCCCCGCCACCGCTGGCGGGCAGGGTGATGTTCTCTGCGGGCTCCGAGAGGATCGAGAACTGCACCTCGAGGCGGGCCGCCTCCTCGCCGACGCTGCGCATCTTGCCGACGGAGGCCACCCGGACCGGGTAGATGTCGGCAGGGAGTCCGGACTGGTCGCCGTGGTCCATGATCACGACGTAGCCCTGGGTGTCGCGGGGCAGCAGTTCGCGGATGTCCTCGCCCTCGCGGTCGGCGTAGAAGGTGATCGAGGACTCCTCGGCGGTGCTCCGGCCCGGGATGCTCGAGGTGAACCGGGTGGCCAGGTCCGGGGTCTGCACCTGCTCGGAGGTGACCTGCCAGCCGGTGAGCTCGGCGATGTCGGCGGAGACGTCGACGCCCGCGTCCAGTTCGGAGCGGGTCGGCGAGAACTTGTCGGAGATCTCGGGGACGAACACCACGCGGGTGATCGCGGCGTTGAAGAAACGGGTGGACGGGCTCATCGGGGTCGCGGGCATTACTTGCCTTCCTTCTTCTTGGTGGTCTTCGCGGCGGGGGCCTTGCGGGCGGTCGCGGGGGCGGCGAGTTCGGCCTCGGTCACCCAACCGGACCGGCGGTGGATGTGGACCGCGGACTCCGGGACGTCGGCGGGGCGCTCGACCTCGGGGTGGTGCATGGTCACCGTCTTCAGGGGCATGTGTTCCTCCTGGAACTGTTTGTTGCCGGGGGTCACGGTTCGACCCCCCTGAGTCACGCATGGGGTGCGCATGACACCCACGCGTGGTTCACGGGGGTGGGTAACGTGTCAGGCGCTGCGCAGGCGGTTCGCCCAGGTGTCGACCTCGATGTCGGCCTCGGCCCCGACGCGGAAGCCACTGCCGTGGCGGCCCTGCCAGACCGCCAGTTCCGTCAGGCGGGCCCGGGCCACCACGCCGCCCAGGTCGGGGGTACGGCGTACCGCCGCGTCCGCGCCGTCGACCAGTTCGTAGAGTCGGCGACGGGCCTGGGCCAGTTCGGCTCCGTCCGCGGTGAGCAGCAGCCGGACGGTCGCGGTTCGCCGGTCCCGCTGACCGGCGAGGTCCGCCGTCTCGCTCACGATCTCCAGGCCCGGTTCCTCCGGGTCCGCCGCGGCACCGACCGCGATGCTGTCGTGCCCGGGCTCCTCGAGCGGCCCGTCCACGACGGTCACCCCGGAGAGCTCGTCGGCTTCGGTCAGTGTGGTCACGAGGGCGTCGATGATCTCCGGGAACTCCTGGTATCCGGTCATGGCCGACCTTTCCTGTGCATGAGAAAAGGCGTGCCGGAGGCACGCCTTGCGGGAGGGGATGGGGCGGAGGCGGTGGGGCCCGTTCCGCGGGCACAAAAAAAGCCACCGGGATGCGGTGGCAGCTCTTTCGAGTCAACAGAAAATTAGCGTGCGCCCGGGCGGAGCGCAACCCCTCTCGGCGGGTCTCGTGCCGAAACAGGGGGTCCGGGGCGGCTCCTGATCCGCGTCCGCGCAGATCAGGGTGGTCGTGGGGAGGGCGCCAAATACTTCGTGCCAAATCCCCGTGAGGCGGGATACACGCCGCCGATATGCATAGAACACTCATTCGTGACCTATGCGGGTCAACCTTCCAGGCGCCGTATCCGTCATTCATGGGGGCGTCAAGGAGGCGCCAAGAGAGGTGCGGCAGATGCTGGACGGAGACGACGGGGACTGGGAAACACCCTACGAAGAGGGAGAAGAGCTCTACTACGACGATGACGGCGCCTTCGGGGTGGGGCTACCGCCCGCCGTCGACACAGCGGCCCCCGGTTTTCAGGGCCGGGCGTTCTGACACCGAACTCATCGGCATCGAACTCTCCGACCCGGGGGAGATGACGGCGTAACCGAACAGACCCTCCCCCGGGGTCGTAACTCCCGCTTCAGGCCTTCAGGGATCGGCTGACATCCCACCGTGACCTGGCGCGAGGGCGTCCGCCAGGATTTCCTTCGCTGCGGGGCTTGTGCGGGTGCCGGAACCTGTGGCACCATCTTGCGCAGCGACACAGCTATGTTCTCAACCCGGCCCAGTGCCGGGTTTTTTCGTTGGCGGACCCCTCCGCCACGTCTCAGCCGGGCCGCGGCCCAGGCTTCTCTTCTTCTTCCTTCCTGATTTCCGTGCGGTGCGCCCCCGGGGCGCCCCGCTCCAGAGGAGTGCCCGAAATGTCACGTCATGTCAGCCGGTCTGCGTGGGGCGCCCGTGCCCCTCGAAGCCGGACCTCCACCACATGGGCGGCCCGCAGCGGGTTCACCGTCCACTACTCCGCGGGCCCACCCACCCAGACCCCGCGCCAGATCCAGAACTTCCACATGGACGGCCAGGGCTGGGCGGACGTGGGCTACAACTTCCTGGTCGACCGCCAGGGCAACGTCTACGAGGGCCGCGGTTGGCACACCGTGGGCGCGCACGCCTCCCCGTACAACACCTCGCACATCGGGGTGTGCTTCATCGGCCGCGACGGCGACGCCACCCCGGCGGCCAAGGCGGCGATCCGCGGACTCTACGACGAGGCCAACCGGCGCGCGGGCAAAACCCTGTCCCGCAGTTGGCACGGTGGCCTGTCCGGGAACAGCACCTCCTGTCCGGGCGCGGACCTGCGCTCCTGGGTCCGGGCCGGAATGCCCGTCCCCGGCAGCGGTGGGGACGCGTCGCAGACATCCCCGACCTCGTCGGCGCCGGCCTTCCCCGGTCCGATCCTGATCCAGCCCCCGGTACGCCACACCGAGACCTGCCGCCGCTGGCAGCAGCGGATGCGTGAGCGCGGGTGGCGGATCACCGTGGACGGTTGGTACGGGCCCGCTTCCGCACGCGTCTGCCGACAGTTCCAGACCGAGAAGGGGTTCTCGGTGGACGGCCGGGTCGGCCCCCAGACCTGGGCGGGGGCCTGGACGGCCCCCGTCACCTGAGAGGAGAAACCGTGCTTTCCGTGCTCTTTCCCGACGTGGAGGACCTGGTCGCTGACTACCTGCGGTCCAGGGTCCCCGACTTCCCCGCCGAGTGGGCGGGAACCCCCGTGTTCACCGATTCCCTGCCGGACCGGGTGGCGGGCGACGACCCGACCCTGACCGTGCGCTGTGAGGAGTCGGGCGGGAACTACCCGATCACGCAGCAGTCACTGCTGCGCGTCTTCGCCTGGGCCGATGACCGGGACGACACCAAGGCCCTGGCCCACCTGGCCCACGCCGCGCTCCTGGAGCACGTCGGCGACGCCGAGATCGTCTCGGTCCGCCAGGTGGAGGGGGTCGTCCCCGGGTTCGACCCGGAGGTCCCCGAGCCTCACTCCTCCTTCGCGGTGCTGGTCACCCAGCGCCCGACCGGGTCCGGCTGAGCCGCCCGGTCCCCAGAACCCCCGCGGCCGGATGGCCGCGGGTTGTCAACAATCAGACGATTTCGAGAAGGGTTTCTCAGTATGGGTAACACGGCTAACGCGAGTGTGTGGGCGTACGCGGAT
>NZ_ANAZ01000064.1:0-14674 GCF_000340985.1 Nocardiopsis valliformis DSM 45023 | reverse complement strand
CGGACATAACCCCGAAAACCACGAAACCCGAGGGCGCCGAACTTGCTACTGGTAGCAAGATCACCGAGGAAGGAGGGGCTGGGGAAGGAGGGCACGGGGGAAGGGGTGTCATTCTTCGGGACGGAAGGCCGCGCGGTGGTCTCGGGCCCATTCCCGGAAGGTCAGGGCCGGGCGGCCGAGCACCCGGGCGACGTCTCCGGAGATCTCTTCGGGGACGTCGATGTTCTCGCCCCAGTGGGTGATGATCTGGTCGGCGAAGTCCGCGCCGACCGCCTCGGTGAGTTCGTCCCTGGCCTCGTCCAGCGGCTGCTCCTGCCAGCGGGCCAGGACGCCGATCTCCTCGCCGATCACCCGCACCTGGTCGGCCTGGCTGATCACCTCGGGCCCGGTGACCACGTAGGCGCGGCCCGCGTGCCCGTCGTCCACCAGTGCCCGGACCGCCATCTCGGCCACGTCCTGTTCGTGCACCAGCGAGCGCGCCGCCCCGCCGAAGGGCGCGCGCACCACACCCCGGTGCACCTGATCAACCCAGGCCAGCGTGTTCACGGCGAGGCCGCTCACCCGGAGGAAGGTCCACTCGGGGACCGCGCCCCGCACGGCACGCTCCACCCCGCCCCACACCCCGCCGCTTCCCTCGGCGGCTCCTGTGGCGGACAGGTAGACCACCCGGCCCACGTGCTCGCCCAGCACCGCGGCCGCCTCGGCCGCCCCCTCGGCGGCCTCGTCGGTCCCGGGCCACACCAGGTACGCGGCGGCCGTGCCCTTCGCGGCGGCGGCCACGTCCGCGGGGTCGGTGACGTCACCCCGGACCACCTCCGCCCCCTCGGGCAGCTCGGCCCGTGCGGGGGCCCGGGTCAGGGCCCGCACGGGGAACCCCTTCGCGAGCAGCCCCGCCACCACGTGTCGTCCGGTGTTGCCCGTGGCCCCGGTCACCAGAATCGGTTGTGCCGTCATCATCGTCGCTCCTGCGTCGGGTCCGGTTCCTTTCCCGACAGCCAACTTCCTCAACCAATGTTGAGGTCAAGCCCTGGCTCTGCTGAATTCCCCGAGCCGCTGGCTGTGGGGCGCCGGGACACCGATTCACGGCTGTATGTATGTCTTGGCTACATGTGAATCAGGTCACTCCGGTTCTACCTTCGGGTTGGCACCCCCTCCACCCACCCCTCCCCCGAGCACCGGCTCCTGCAGCTGGGCGGCGCCTTCGACGCCCTGCCCGCGTGGATCGCCGCCCCGCTCTCCCATCCCCTGTTCATCCTGGGCGTGCTCTTCGTCCTGATGGTGTTCTTCTTCCCCGGCGGTCTGGTGGCCCTGCCGGGCCGGATCAGAGCCGCGATCAGGGACCGGCGCGCCGAACGCACCAGAGCCGAGAACACAGGAAAGGCGGACTCCCCGTGAGCCGACCCTCCCGTACCGACGGGGACGGTCACAGCACCGTCCCCGTCGCCGGGGGCGACCTGGCCGTCACCTCCTGGGGCACGGGCCCCGGGACGCCGGTCCTGGCCGTTCACGGCATCACCGCCAACGGACTCTCCTTCGCCCGCACCGCCGCCGAGCTCGCCGAGCGCGGTGGCCCGCCGCTGATCGCCCCGGACCTGCGCGGCCGGGGCCGCAGCGGCACCCTGCCCGGCCCGCATGGGCTGGCCGCCCACACAGACGACCTCGTCGCCGTACTCGACAGCCGCGGGGTACGGCGCACGGTGGTTGTCGGCCACTCCATGGGCGCCTTCGTGGCGAGCCTCCTGGCCGTCCGCCACCCCGACCGCGTGTCCGGGCTGGTCCTGGTAGACGGCGGGTTCGGCCTGCCCGTCCCACCGGACACCGACATCGACACCGTCCTCGGCCCGGCCATGACCCGGCTGCGCATGACCTTCGAAAACCCCGACGCCTACCGCGCGTTGTGGCGGGACCACCCCGCCTTCAAGGGCCGCTGGAACCGCTGGGTGGACGACTACGTGCTGCGCGACCTGGTCGGTGCCGAGCCGCGGCTGCGCTCGGCCTGCGCCGAGGACGCGGTCCGGGTGGACGGCGCACAGGTGCTCGCCGACGCCGAGACACTCGGCGCCATCCACCGGCTCCCCTGCCCCGCCCGCCTGCTGTGGGCCGCGCGCGGGCTCATGGACGAGAGCCCTGGCCTGTACACACCCGAACGCCTCGCCGGGCTGCCTGAGAGTGTGCGCACCCTCGAACTCCCCGACGACAACCACTACACCCCGCTGTTCTCCTCAACCGCTGCCCTGGTCGCCGAGCAGATCCACGCCCTTGTCGAGCAGACCGTGCAGGTGGAGGGCGAGCTGTAGTTCCAGCGCGCGGTCGGGGTGCTGCCAGTCGGTCCCGATCAGCTGACCGATCCGTTCCAGGCGCTGCGCCACCGTGTTCACGTGGATGTGCAGGTCGTCCTTGGCGCGGGACAGGTTGCCCCCGGCCGCGAAGTAGGCGCGCAGCGTCTCCACCAGCAGGGTGCCCCGCTTGGCGTCGTACTCCAGCAGCGGCCCCAGGGAGGCAGTCACGAACCCTGGCACGTCGCGGTTCTGGCTCAGCAGCAGCCCGGAGAAACCGAGGTCGTCGGTGGTGGCGGCGTCCCCGTCCCGGCCCAGGGCCCGCAGCGTCTGCAGGCACCGCGCCGCCTCGGTGAACGCGTCCCGGAAGGTCTCCGGGCCCCGAGTGGGTCCGGCCAGCCCGGCGGTCACCGGCCCGTTGGCGGCGGCCGCGAGTTCCGCCGTCACCTGGCGCCCCGCCTCCGAGGGGTCCGAACCGGGCAGGGCCAGCACCAGCCGACCGCCCCGGGTGGCCACCAGTCCCCCGGTGGTCTCGGCCGCGAAGGCCGCGGCCGAACGCAACCGCTGCGGGTCCGCCCCGGGAGCCTCGGCCACCACCAGCACGTGTGGGGTGTCCAGGTCGGCGTGGAGCAGGGCCGCCCGTTGACGCAGCGATACCGGATCGCGCGCGGGCACTTCCAGGAGTTCGTTGAGCAGGTCGCCGCGCACCCGGTGCTCGGTCTCGCTCACCGAACGGCGGATGAGCAGCAGCAGGGCGGTCACCATCGCGGCCCGCTCCAGGACCCGCTGGTCGGTGCTGTCCAGCTCCACCCCGCGCAGTACGAGGGTGCCCAGCGGCTCGGCGCCCGCCGCGGCCGCGGCCACCCAGGCCCCGCCCACGGCCACCGCCCGGCCGCTGGCCAGGGAGGAGCGCGCCGCCTCGGCGAGTTCTACGTCCCCCTCCGTCAGGGGGTCCCCGCCGGGCGCGGGCTCGCCCGCCCCGCCGTCGGGCACGGCGGTCAGCGACACGTCCGAAGTGCGGTCGTGGATGCGCACCGCGCCGCCCAGCACCTCGGCCACCGCCGCCGCGACCTCCCGCACCCCGCCCCCGCCGAGCACGAGGTCGGTGAACCGGTCGTGCGCGGCCGCTGACCGCTCCACCGAGGCGGTGTGCCGTTGCAGGCGCTCGTTGACGGTGTGCAGCTCGTCCAGGGCCCGCCTGGTGTCGTCGATGAGGTTGGCGTTGTCGATCGCGATCGCCGCGTGCGTGGCCAGCGACGACAGCAGCGCCACCTCCGAGTGCGCGAAGGGACGCTCCCGCCGGTTGGCCGCGAACAGCACCCCCACCCCGCGCCCGTTCATCTTCAGCGGCACGCCCAGGATGGCTACGAGGCCTTCCTCGCGCACCGCGTGGTCGATGTTCTCGGCATGCTCGAAGCGCGGGTCCGTGAAGTAGTTGGCGGTCACGTACGGCAGCGACGTGCTCGCCACCAGACCGCCCAACCCTTTGCCGTGCGCCAGCCGCACCCGCTGGAAGGTGGCGGCGACCGACCCCGACGTCACCCGCATGTAGGTGTCGCCCGCCTCCGGGTCGCTCAGCGTCAGATAGGCGACGTCCGTTCCCAGCAGGTGCCGGGCCCGCTCCACGATCGCCCGCAACACCTGGTCCAGGCTGCGCATCCCGGCCAGGTCGTTGGCGGTCTCGAACAGCGCGCTCAGCTCCGACTCGCGCCGCTGCCGGTCCCGCAGCACCGTCCGCACCCGAAGCGCGGCCAGCTTGGCGTTCTCCAGGGCCGCGACCGTCGTACCGTCCGCCCCGCCGGAGCGCGCGCGAAGCACCGGCCGCTCGTACTCCACAGCTGGTGCGTCGCGCAGCAGCAGTTCCAGGAAGAGCGCCTGCTGCTCGGCCCCCGACCTCTCGGGGGAGGTGTCCTGGGGGTCAGGGGTGGTGTTCAGCTCGAACTCCAAGCTCCGTCGATGGGCAGGGACGCCCCGTTGACGAACGAGGCGTCGTCGGAGCACAGGTAGGCGACCATCTCGGCCACCTCGGACGGTTCGATCAACCGCTTCACCGGGCTGCGGGCCAGCAGCACCTCCGACACCACCTGCTCCTCGGGGATGCCGTGCGCCTCGGCCTGGTCCGCGATCTGCTTCTCCACCAGAGCGGTCCGCACGTAGCCGGGGTTCACGCAGTTGGAGGTCACCCCGTGCGGCGCGCCCTCCAGCGCGACCACCTTTGAGAAGCCCTCCAGCCCGTGCTTGGCCGCCACGTACGCCGACTTGTAGGCGGAGGCGCGCAGCCCGTGCACCGAGGAGATGTTGACGACCCGGCCCCACCCCCGCTCGTACATGTGCGGCAGGGCCCCGCGCACCACGCGGAACGGTGATTCGACCATGAGTCGAAGAATGAAGGAGAAACGCTCCGGAGGGAAGTCCTGCACGGGGGAGACCGTCTGCACCCCGGCGTTGTTCACCACGATGTCCGCGCCCTGGGCCGCCGCCTCGGCCGCGTCCAGGTCGGTCAGGTCCAGCTGGACCGCCTCACCCACACCCTGTTCGGCGAGTTCGGCGAGGGCGGGTCCGTCGATGTCAACCAGCCGGACGTCGGCCCCGGCGGCGGACAGGCGCAGCGCGCACGCCCGGCCGATTCCGCCGGCCGCGCCGGTCACCAGCGCGGTCCTTCCGGTCAGGTCGACCCGCGTGGTGCGCGGGGACGGGTCGGGGTCGGCTCGGCCGGAGGGTGTGGAGGCGTCGGCGGGGGGACCGGGGGCCTGTCGCGCGGTGTCCGGTAGGAACTCGTGCGTCGTCATGCCAGAAAACTAGGCCGCGCCCGCATCCCGGGGGATAGGGCATGGGAACACACCCCCGGTAGCGGACATGTGGACCTCGCCCATGCGGGGAAGGCGACTGTGGACTTCCCACGGGTCAGGGCTGTGCTCTTGACAAAAAGACCCTACATATCAGGTGTACTGACCACAGAGGTTGAGTACAGCTAGGGCGCTCCGTCCCGGGCCAGGTCGCCGAAGTGCGCGGTCGCAGCGCCCAGGGCGAAGTGCGCGGCCTGATGCTCGGTCATCGGGATGATCCCGGCCGGCACCTGCACCCGGAAGGGGAACTCGTCGTCCGGACGGATCCGGAAGTCGTTGATCACCCCCTGGGACAGCAGGAGGGTCAGGGCCTCGCGGACGTGGCCGTTGCGGTTGTCTGACGCCCATATCGACATGTGACCACGGTAACCCGAAGAACCCCGGAAAAGCCGGTGCGGGCGGGCTTTCCAGCCCGCCCGCACGGTTTCCCCTCCCCTGGTCCCGGGACGGGCACGACCCCCGTGGTGCCCCCCCGAACGGCGCCCACGTGGTGGGGTCGATCTAGGTCTCCTCGCTGACGCGGGCCTCGCCCGCCAGCACGTGGGAGGTCAGCCGCCGCAGCGCGAGTCTGGTGGCCTCGAACTCCTCCTCCGGGAGGTCGATGACCCGTCCGATGGCCTCCGGGATGCCCCGGGTGCGCGCCCGCAGCGCGGCCCCCTCCTCGGTGGTGGTGACCAGCACCGAGCGTTCGTCGGCGGGGTCGCGGTCCCGCCGCAGGAGGCCGTTGGTCTCCAGGCGTTTGAGCAGCGGGGTGAGTGTGCCGTAGTCGAGCTGCAGCACCGCACCGATCTCCTTGACCGCGCACTCCCCGCGTTCCCACAGGAGCATCATCACGAGATACTGCGGGTAGGTCAGGCCGAGCGGATCCAGCAGCGGGCGGTAGAGGTTTGTGACGGCACGCGAAGCCGCGTACAGCGCGAAGCACATCTGCTCGTCGACTGCCGGAAGTTCGAAGTCGCCCACAGGGGCGGGGGATCGCTCGGGCATCACTCATCATCGTAGTAACCGCGCACCCGATGTCAAAGCCCACAATTACCTTGTGCACGAGCGAAAAAGGGACAACGGGGACAGAGGTTTGCAGGCGAGTACACGACGACGCCGATGCCCTGCGGCACCGGCGTCGTCGCGCAAACATCGAGGTTCGTGGCGGCGGTCCGCGGAAGCGGGCCGCGCCGCTAATCCTGCTTCGGAAGACTGCTCGGCAGCCGCCGCTTGACCACCTTCCCGGTGGCGTTGCGCGGCAGCTCCTCCAGCACCACCACGTCACGCGGCACCGAGAACCGGCCCAGCTCTTCGCGCACGTGCATACGGAGCTCGTTCGGATCCACGGAGGAACCTTCGTACGGCACCACGTAGGCAGCGAACCGCTGCCCGAACTCCTCGTCCGGGACCCCGGTCACCACCACCTCGCGCACCGCGGGCATCGTCACGATCGCCTCCTCCACCGGACGCGGGAAGACGTTCTCACCACCCGAGACGATCATGTCGTCGTCCCGCCCTGCCACGTGCAGCAACCCGTGCGCGTCGAGGTAACCCCGGTCGCCGGTCTCCATCAGCCCGTCGGCCATCCGCTTGCTGTTGCCGTTCGTGTAGCCGTCGAAGAGCATCTCGTTGCCGACGTGGATCGCGCCCTTGCTCCCCTGCGGAACCTCCCGGCCCCGGTCGTCGAGCACCGCGATCCGGGTCCCCAACGGCGGCCGCCCCGCGGTGGTCGGCGCCAACCGCAGGTCCTGCGGGGTTGCGATGGTCGCCCAGGACACCTCCGTCGACCCGTAGAGGTTGTAGACCACGTCCCCGAACGCGTCCATGAAGTCGCTGATCAGCTGTGGGCTCATCGCCGAACCGCTGCACGCCACGATCCGCAGCGACGAGGTGTCGTACCGGTCCCGTGTCTCCCGGGGCAGGTCCATGATCCGCCGCAGCATCACCGGCACCGCGAACAGCGCCGTACACCGCTGATCCTGGATCGTCCGCAGCGCGTCCTCCGGTTCGAACAGCCTGCGCATGACCAGGGTCGCCCGCATCGACATCCCCAGCTGCACCCCGGCCAGCCCCCAAGTGTGAAAGACCGGCGCCGACACCAGGATCCGGTCCTTGGAGTTCAACGGGATCCGGGACAGCACCGAGGCCGCGTCCTGCGGCCCCTTCGGCGTGGGACGGCGAGCGCCCTTCGGTGTGCCCGTCGTCCCCGAGGTCAGCACGATCAGTTTCCCCGGCTGCTCCGGTGGCTCCGGATCCGCCTCCGCGGAGTCCTTCGCCTCGGCCGGGATCCGGGGCCCCGGCACACTCGGCTCGCCCCACGCCGTGACCCGGGGAATCTCCGGCGGTAGCTCCTTGTACAGCTCCTCGAATTCGGCGTCCGCGATGAGCAGCGACACCTCGTTCCGCTTCACCACGTCCAGCAGCGGACCGGCCGCCAGCCCGGTGTTCAGCAGCACCGTGTCCGCGCCCAGGCGGCCACAGGCGACGGCGGCCTGCACCATCCCGCCGTGGTTGCGGCACAGCAGCCCCACCCGGGACCCCTGCCGCACACCCATGCGGTGCAGCTCGCGGGCGAGCCGGCGTCCGAGCAGGTTCATCTCGCCGAAGGTCGTGCGCCCGGCCTCGTCGATCACCGAGACCTGGCCGGGCACACGCTCACCGGCGGCGGCGTACCCGCCCGCGATGGTCGCGCCCCATGTCTTCAACGCGCGCAACTGACGGACGATCTTGTCCGGGCGGCCGGGAGCGAGCACCCCGGCCTTCACCAGTACCCGCACCACCTTGAGGGTGTGGCGCAGCTTGGATGTTGCGGGCGGGCTCGAGGAGGGATCGGACGGGGTGGGCGGGCTGCCGGCTTGGGACGCCATGGGGTCTCCGGGGAGGTTTACGGGGCCGGGCGAAGCGGTCCGCGCCCTCCGGGGAGCCTTCGCCTCGTGACTCCACGGAGTACTGCGACCGTAGGCGAGGTGGACACGGAGTTTCTTCTGCACCGGGTGAGTGACTACTCGCGCGTAGTTGTCACTACAGGTCGAACTTCATGGGTGGCTCACTGGGCTCCGGCATGCCGCTCTCCGGCTCCAACGAGACACCCACCTGGACAGGTTCGCCCATGTCGTGGGACAGCGCCGAGTACCGCCCGTCCGGAGACGGCTCCAACATCCCCGCGGAACGCATGCCGTCCTCGTCCACGTACCAGACCTGGTAGGCCATTCCCGACGGGGCCTCGGGCAGTCCCTCCACCACCAGCATCAGGGCGTCCATCTCGTAGGACGTGAAGGCCGTCGCCCTCGCCTCCCCGCCCAGGTCGCCCTCGTGCATGTGCGTGTCCGGCGCCGCCAGGAGCTCCTCGACCGCGGCGGTGCGCCGGCTCATGTCGTCCAAGTGGCGGTCGACCGCCACCAGGGTGGCGCCGAGCACCACCGCGACCAGGGTGCACGCCGCGGCCACCAGCCAGGGGAGCCGCCCGCGCCACCAGCGCCCCGGTCCCGGGACCACGTGGTCAGGCGCGGAGGCAGGGGGCGCCTGTCTGTTCCGCCGCGCTGACGCGCTGATCCTCGACCACAGCTCGGCCGAAGGCTCCGACGACTCCGAGTACGCCAGGCGGACCAGCGTCTCGCGAAACTCCTCCAGGTCGCGTCGGCACTCCTCGCAGCCGGCGAGGTGCCGTTCGGCCTCGGCCCGCTCCTCGGGCTCCAGCGCGTCGACCGCGTACCCCGCGATCAGACCGTGTGCCTCCACGCCGCTCACGCGACCACCCCCAAGCAGTCCCGAAGTCTGATCAGGCCGTCCCGAAGGCGTCCCTTCACCGTGGTCAAGGGGACCTTGAGGAGATCGGCCGCCTCCCGCTGCGTGTACCCCGTGTAGTAGGTGAGGCGGACCACGTCCTTCTGCAACTCCGTGAGCCGCCGAAGACAGCGCAGGACCTTCTCCCGTTCGAGGGTGTTCTCCACGTGGCTCTCGACACCGTCGGCGGGTGTCGTGCCCGGCTCCAGCCGCCCGGCCGCGGCGACCCGGGCGTTCGCGGACTCCTCCGAACGCACTCGGTCAACCGCCTTGCGGTGGGCGATGACGAGCACCCACGCACGTGCGGTGCCCCGCTCGGGGGAGAAGCGCCCGCAGTTGCGCCAAACGTCGAGGAACACCTCTTGGGCGACCTCCTCGGACTGGGCCTCGTCCAGGAGCACCCTGCGGACCAGGCCGAACACCGGACCGCTCAGCTCCCGGTACACCCGCTCGAACGCGGAGAGGTCACCGAGAGCCGTCTGTTGCAGTAAGGACGCCAGGTCCTCGTCCGACGGGACGGATCCGCGACCGGGCCCCGCGGCACCCGACCTGAAACCACGCACCTGTTCCACCGCCACCATCCTCCTAGAGCTGTCACTCCGGCATTCGGAGCGAGACACCCGGAGGAGACGCCCCCGGAGAGAGATGGTTACCCTTTCGTGATCAAAGGATACGTCTCCTTCGCGCCCACGGCTTCGAACCAGGGGCATGTTGGACACCACCCGAACCACAGGGCCGGTCCCGGGAGCGATCGCCGGCCTCGTCGCGACGGCCGCCGCACTCGCCGCCGCGGAGGCTGTCAGCGTCCTGCTCTCCCGGCCCGGGGCGTCCCTGGTCCTCGCGGTCGGTGACACGGTCGTCGACCTGACTCCGCTGCCGCTGAAGCAGTTCGCCGTCGACACCTTCGGTACGGCGGACAAGTTCGCCCTGTTCGTCGGCATGGGCGCCGTCCTCGCCGTGATGGCGGCCGTGCTGGGCGCCATCGCCGGGAGACGGCGCTGGATCGGACACACGGGCATCGCGGTGTTCGCGACCGTCGGCCTGGCCGCCGCGCTGACCCGGCCCGACAGCGGAGCGCTCGACGTCGTTCCGACCCTCGTCGGTGCGGCGGTCTGCGCAGCCGTCCTGCTCTGGCTCATGCGGACCGCCGCGTCCGGGCCGACGGAGCAGGCCGGGGACGACAGCCCGCCGCAGCCGGGGTTCGACCGCCGGAGGTTCGCCCTCGTCGCCGGGGCCGTCGCCGCCGCGTCCGCGGGCGTGGGAACCACGGCCCGGTCGTTCGCCGGTTCCGCTGCGGAACTGTCCAGATCGGACATCACACTGCCGCGGCCGGCGTTCCCGGCGGCGCCCCTCCCGGACGGTGTGGACCTGGAGATCGACGGGCTCGCCCCGTTCCTGACACCCAACGAGGACTTCTACCGGATCGACACGGCCCTGTCGGTTCCCCGCGTGGACGCGGCCGCCTGGTCACTGCGGATCCACGGCCTGGGCGCCCGGGAGCGTGTGTACACCTTCGCCGACCTGCTCGCACGCAGTGACCTCACCGAACGCGACATCACCCTGGCCTGTGTGTCGAACCCGGTCGGCGGGGACTACGTGGGCAACGCCCGCTGGATCGGAGTGCCCCTGGCGGCCCTGTTGGAGGAGGCCGGCGTGCGCTCCCCGCGGGACGGAGGGCGCGCGGACCAACTGGTGTCGCGCTCGGAGGACGGGATGACCATCGGGACACCCGTCGCCGACGTGATGGACGGCAGGGACGCGCTCCTCGCCGTGGGAATGAACGGACGGCCGCTCCCCCACGAGCACGGCTTCCCCGCACGCATGGTGGTCCCGGGGCTCTACGGATACGTGTCCGCGTGCAAGTGGATCGTCGACATCGAGCTGACCACCTTCGACGCGTTCGACGCCTACTGGGTGCCGCGCGGTTGGTCCGCGCACGGTCCGGTCAAGACGCAGTCGCGGATCGACACACCCCGCGGGAACAGCACGGTCGGGGCCGGGAGGGTGGCCGTCGCGGGAGTGGCCTGGGCTCAGCACACCGGAATCGACCAGGTCGAGATCCGGGTGGACGGAGGAGATTGGCAGCCGGTGACCCTGGCAGCGGAGGACACCGCCGACACCTGGCGCCAGTGGGTCTTCGACTGGGTGGCTGAACCGGGAGACCACGAGCTCACCGTGCGCGCGACCGACAGGCGGAGCAGGACCCAGACCGCGGACCCCGCTCCCCCGGCTCCCGACGGGGCGACGGGGCACCACACGATCGAGGTCACTGTCGTGTGAGGGAGCTTCCCCAGAACTCCCGCGCAGCAGGCGCGGGGAGCGCCGGCCCGGAGCCGGCGTGAAGGTACGAGAACCGAACAGTAGGAGAAACGATGACCGCGTCCGCGACCAACACCGTGCGCCGACTCCTCTTCGCCGGGGCCATCAGCATCACCGCGGCCCTCTCCATGGCGGCCTGTGAGAACACCGCGTCCGACGACCCCGCGGTGGAGAGCGAGGAGATGGGGGACGAAGAGGACTCCATGGACGAGGACATGGACGAAGACATGGAGGAGGGCATGGACGAAGACATGGAGGAGATGGACGAAGACATGGAGGAGATGGACGACGACAGCTGATGCAAGGCCGGGCACATGGCTCCCCGGAGGGAAGGACGGGGAGCCATGGCCGGCTGCCACCGCTGCCGAAAGGTCACCTGCTCACGTCAGCGACCTTCGGGTAACGGTTCCTCAGGACACGGTGATCGGAGCGGAGGGGGTGTCCGCGTTGGTCACCTCGTAGGTGGCGCTGAACCCAGCCTCATCGGTGTTGGGGCAGCCGAAACCGCCCTCCACCGAGACCGGTGTCGTGGTGTCGAAGGCCAGCGAGGACACGGGGTCGCCGTTGGTCCACTCTCCCCCGATCGGCGCGTCGGCATGAGGGCTGACCGTCGCGGTGCAGGTGGCCAACCCGGACGTGTTCACCACGATCCCCGCGGCCGGGACCACCATGGTCGCGACGTAGGGGGACCCGTGCTGCATCGTCATCTGCCACACGGGGTCGTTCACGGTGACGGTCGCGCTCACGAGGAAGACGTTGGTCGTGCAGTCGGTGAAGTCCGGGGCGTTGATGGGACCGCCGACGGCGCCGTCGGGGTTGTGGTTTCCGGGGGCTTCGGGGATCAGGTTGTTGCCGTCCCCCGGGACGCTGGTCGACACGTCGCAGGTGATCGTGACGTCTCCGGCGGTGAAGACGGCTGAGCCGATGAGCTCAGCGGAGAAGGCGGCCCCGGCGGGCTCGACGGTGGTCGGACCCTGCTGGGCGGCCAGGGCGGTACCGCTCCAGGCCAGGACGAGCGTCCCGGCCGCGGTGACGGCGAGGAAGGAGCGGTTGCGGGATCTCGGTCGCGGAACCGACATGAGTACTCCTTGGGTTTGGCGGCTTGTGCGTGGCGGCCGGGCGGCACACGAAGCGGACGCCCGGCGCACCAGGGGGTGGGTACGCGCCGACGTAGGTAGACGTCACTTGCCTGACAGGGAACCGGGGCCACGCGGGCGGGGTAGGAGCTCCCGCGCGCCCCGGCCGATCAGTGGATCGCTCGGTGGGACCGACCCGATGTGCGAGTCAGCCCTCGGACCGTGCGACTGGAGGCAGGGGCTCGGTTCTGTCCGTCTGGTCCGTGCTTTCCGCCATGCTTTCCTCTGTGCCCCGCTCCTGTTCCTGTGCCCGCCTGCGGCGCCGGCCCCTCCGTTTGCGCGGGGGCCGGGCGACCGGCCGCCAGGCGAAGGCGAGCCCGCCCCCGGCCAGGGCCAGCAGGGTCCCGATCACGAGACCGCCGAGGTTGGACAGGATGAGCGCGCCCAGCGCGATGAACCCGGCGAAGCTGCCGGTGATCATGTGCTGGTTCGGGGTGAACCAGGTGATCAGCCCGAGGACGATCAGCATTCCGCTGAACACGAGCGTGGACACGGCCCCGACACCGAGGTAGATCATCATCTGCACCGGTATCTGGGTGATCAGGACCATCTCGATCCCCGCGAGGATCATCAGCAGGCCCGCCAGGAAGGGGCGCCGCTTGCGCCACCGCGTCCACCTGGCCCACAGGTTCCGGGTTCCGCTTAGAAGCACTCGTCATCCCCGAGGGAGATACCGAGGCTCAGGTTGTGCAGTTTGAAGGTTCCGGCGGAGGCTGCCCGTGCGGTCTGCTCCAGGTCCTCCACGTAGATGGTGTCGGACTGCATGCCGAACAGATCGGTGTAGCCGCGCCCCGAGCCGAACCCGTCCGGTCCCTTGTCCAGGGTGGAGGCGTCCCGGCCGATCTCCATGTTGGTGAACTGGGCGTTGCCGTCCATCTGCTCCATGTCGATGACCAGGTCGGAGGCCTGGACCGGAGTGCCGGCGTCACCGGCGGTCAGCATCAGCGAAACCGGACCGACCAGGGGGAACTCAGTGGTCAGCACCGACTGGCACAGGCCGTGGATCTCGGCCTCGCTGATTCCGGCGGTCGCCGTAGGAACCGGCTCGTTGCGGACGGTCGCGTTGATCCAGCCGAACTGGGTGAAGCCCTCGCCATGCATCTCGTCGGCGGAGATCTTGAACTGCTGACCGGAGATGCTGAAGGAAGCGGCGAGAGCCCCGCTGGCCATCGCCACCAGGATGCCGCCGATGGCGACTCCGGCAGGGACGGAGAAGAGCGCGAAGCGCTTCCAGCTGGTGTGGCTCTCCGGTGTCTCCGTGGCGTCGGTGGAGCCGTCGAGCACGTCGGGGGATGTGGTGTCCATGCATGTCCTTCCAGGGTGCATGGCCGCGCTGCGCCTGCCGTCCCCCCGAACATCCGGCACGCGGCCTGGTCTGATTCCTCCCCGTGTACGGGGTTGGCACCGGAGCAGAACCTGTTCCAGTAACGCTGCACATCATGTATCGGGCCCAGCTGGATTTCAAGGGTGTTTCCAGAACTTTCCCGCCTTTCCCGTAAATGATCTTGAAGCAGATCTTTGTGCCCCTGACGTGCGGTGATGCTGATGGGAGAAGGTTGTTCCGAATCGGTTACGGGTTGCGGAAGTGTGTCATCCGGAAAGGCATGAATTTTTGTCAACGAGGTGAGGATTCAGACAGTGCGGATTCGTCATCGCGGTGAGTGGTCGTGACGGCTGGGAGCGGAGGGGCGGGAAAGAGGGTGGGGAAACGAGGGCGGGGTGGAGCGGGAGGGGCGGTCGGGGGCGGTGGCCGGCAGGGGCGGGGAGAACAAGAGAAGGAAGCACCTGCTCGCGCGCACGCCCGCGCGTAGAGAGAGTGAGCGCGTAGGGATGTTGTCGCGGGACGGGTGTCGGGGCGCCGCGGAGGGGAGTACGGCGGTGACCGGTGACACAGGGGTTCCGGTTTGCTTGGGCTGGGGTCGGCGGGTAATGTTCTCCAGGTCGCCGCGGAACGGTGAGCGGCCCGCGAGGGTCGACTCGGAACCGGGTCGCGATCACAGACATACTCTTCGAAGCAAGATGGTCCGAGCACACACTCGGAGCATGTAAGCTCGGGGAGTTGCTTCAAACAGCCCAGCGAAAACAACGCGGTAAAAACACCGCCGAGGAAACGCTAGACTGGGAAAAGCACAACGGGCTTTACCCCGATCTGGTTCACACAAACCGCCGATTTGGCGGGGCGCGGAACACCTGATAAAGTAAAGACACAACGAAGCAGAACGGACGCGAAAGCGACCGGGCAGCAGAAGAAAAAAGCCTTCCACGGAAGAGCAGACGGAACCAGATGGTTCTGGCGCTTGTACGGGAAGAGTGATTGTTTCTTGAGAACTCA
>NZ_ANAZ01000063.1:0-16289 GCF_000340985.1 Nocardiopsis valliformis DSM 45023 | reverse complement strand
ACCACGAAACCCGAGGGCGCTGATTTCGCTTCTGGTAGCAAGATCATCCAAGGTGAGCAAGACAAGGGGCCCAACCCCTGTGGTGCAGGCCCGCCGAAGAAGGCATCGCTTCCGGGACACGCCTGGGTGTTCCGCTCAGAGCGGGGAGCACTCCGCGACCAGCGCACTCCCCAGCGGTGAGCGGGTGTAGAAGACCTCGCGGCCCGCGCGCCAGGATTCCAGGAGGCCCGCGTCCCTCAGCGCGGTCAGGCTGGAGGAGGCCGTGGCCGGGGCGAGATCGAGGATCCTGGCGAGGTCACGAGTGGTCTGCGGGGTGTTCAGGCGGGTCAGGATGCGGGCGCGGGTGCGCCCCATCACCTTCGCGAGGGCTTCGGGTGGGCTGCCCGGGGTCGTCCACAGGTCGCCTACGCCTCGGGCGGGGTAGACGAGGGTGGGCTGCCAGGGTTCCTCGCTGATGAGGATCAGCTCCGGCCAGATGAAGGCGCTCGGCATCAGGACCAGGCCCCGGTTGCCCAGGTGGAGTCTTTCGGGGGCGGAGGGGCCGGCCATGTTCAGGGTGTCGCCCTCCCAACGCAGGCGGTCGTCCAGGCCGGTCATGAGTGCTTCCAGGCCTTCGAGGGCGAGCACGCGGGAGCGCAGGGCGATGTCGGCGTCCAAGAGGGACCGCAGGCGCGGCCAGTGCGGTCGGACCAGGTCGTTCCAGCAGCTGGTGAGCAGGTCCGCCATGGTGTCTCGGGTGGCGGCGGGGTCGCTGAGGAGCGGTTCCGTCGTCGCTGGCGGGAGGCGGCGGTGCGGGGCGAGCAGGCTCAGGCGTAGTTCGTGGTCCACGCGGTCGGGCGAGGTGGTCCGCAGGCGTGCGATTCCGTCCTCGAAGCTGGTCAGCGGGGAGTCCGGCGGGGGAGTGAGGAAGTCCGGCACGTAGCCCGGGCGGGGGAGGAGCAGCCGGATCGGGGTGAGATCGAGCTGCTCGGGGAGCCTGGCAGCGCGGAGCCAGGGCAGATGGAAGCTCTGCCGGTGCGGTTCGAACAGGGTGTGCACGGCGGCGAGGGTCTCCCAGAGCGGAGAGACGGCGAACCGGCAGCGCAGCAGGTCCTCGTGCTCGAAGACGACCTGGCCTGGCATGTGCGTTCACCTCCCAGCTGGATTCGAAGATAGCCGAATCTGTTGAGGCGGGTGCGTCGCGGGCCCAGGGTGGGCCCATGTCCTCCTCTTTTCGTCGGGTGCTGTCCGTGCCCGAGTTCCGTGTCCTCTTCCTCGCGGAGATCCTGTCGATTCTGGCACTGGTCGCGGTTCAGATCACCCTGTCCGTGCTGATCTTCGAGCGCACCGGTTCGCCGTTGCTGTCCGCACTGGCCTTCGCCCTGGGGTTCCTGCCGCAGCTGGTCGGGGCCTCGTTGTTGTCGTCGGTCGCCGATCGTTTCCCCGCGCGCCGGGTGATGGTGATCGCGCAGCTGGTCAGCGGTGCGGTGATGGCGTGCATGGCGGTGCCCGGTACGCCGGTGTGGGTGATGCTGGCGCTGCTGGTGGTGAGCGGCACGGTCGCGCCCGTCTACTCGGGGGCGAGGTCGGCCGCGATCGCGGACGTGCTGGACCGGGACGGGTTCCCGTTGGGGCGTTCGCTGCTGCGGATGGCCGCGCAGACCGCGCAGATCGCCGGGTTCTCGTTCGGTGGGGTGCTGATGCTGGCCACCTCACCGGCCGCGGCACTGCTGGTCGCCGCGGCGCTGATGGCCGTCTCGGGGCTGTTGGTGGGGATGGGGACGCGGGCACGGCCGGGCCGGGAGGTCGCGGGCGGGCTGGTCGGTTCCTCATGGGGCGGGGTACGCGAGGCCTTCCGACTTCCCCGGCTGCGGGCGGTCTTCCTGCTCACCTGGGTTCCGGCGTCGCTTTTCGTGTGGTCCGAGGCCCTGGCCGCCCCACTGGCGGCGGGGATGGGCGGTGGTCCGATGCTGGTGGCGATGCTGCTGACCGCCGGGCCGGTGGGCACGGTGGCGGGTGAGCTGCTGGCGGGTGCTTTGCTCACCGCCGAGCAGCGGCGGCGCTGGATGCTGCCGTTGGCCTGCGCCACCTTCGTTCCGTCTCTGCTGTTCCTGCTGAACCCGGGGCCGGTGCTGGCGGTGGTCGCGCTGGTGGTGGGCGCGCTCGGGTACGGCTACACGCTGGCCCTGGACGCGCTTCTGTTGGAGGCGACCCCGGAGGAGATGCGCGGGCGGGTGTTCTCGGTGGCTTCGGCGGGATTGATGATCACCCAGGGAGCGGGGTTCGCCCTGGCTGGGGCGGTGGCGGAGTTCGTGCCCCCGCACCTGGCGGTGGCCCTCGCGGGGGTGGGTGGACTGGTCGCGGTGGCGGTGTTCGGGCGGCGGTTCACGCGCAGGAGCGGCCAGTGTGGGGGAGTCCGTGTGGTCGGCTAGCCCGTGGGCGGACTCCGCCGGCATGGAGTTTCCTGATGTGCGGGGTATCGAACCCTTTGGTGGCTAAAGTCACTTTTGTGCCAGAAGTGTTAATGAAAACGGTTATCGTCGGCTAGTCTTTGGCCTCTCGGTCGCGGGTTCACGCTGCCGATCCCGCTCCCCTGTCCTCCCTGGAAGTAGTCCCGTGCACTCTCACAAGAGCCTTCCCGCCGCCTGCCTCGGCATGGCGTCCGTCCTCCTCCTGTCGGCCTGCTCTTTCTCTGGCGAGGACACCGACGACGGCAGGATCGCCCTGGCCATGATGCAACCGCCCAGATCCGGCCTGACCCCGCTGAGCGACGACGCCTTCAAACTCTCCCGTTGGAGCGCCGCCGAGACGCTGGTCAACCTGGACGAGGAGGGCGACCCTCAGCCCGGGCTGGCCACCGAGTGGATCCAGGTCGACGACACGACCTGGGAGTTCACCGTCCGAGACGGGGTCGTCTTCCAGGACGGCACGGAGCTGACCGCGGACACGGTCGCTCACGCCCTTTCCTACGCAGCCGCTGCCACGCCCAAACCACGCATCCTCGACGGTGTGGAACTTCAGGTGAGCGCGGACGGCGACACCGTTACCGTCGCCACCGCGGAGGAAGACCCCCTTGTGCCCCAGCGGCTGTCCTCGCCCCAGCTGTCGATCCTCGCTGAGAGCGCCTACTCCGGCAACACGGTCGACCCTGTCGGGACCGGCACCGGCCCTTTCGAGATCGTTGAGGTCAACGGCACCACCTCCGCCCGCCTGGACCGCTTCGACGACTACTGGGGTGAGCTCGCCCTGGCCACCGGCATCGACGTCAGCTTCGTCCCGGACGGCACCGCGCGCGCCGCCGCGCTGCGCACCGGTGAGGCGGACATCGTCGAGTCCATTCCCACATCCCAGGCCTCCCTCCTGGACGAGGACACCATCACCGAGGTGCCGATGCCGCGCACCAACACCCTGTACCTGAACACCCAGGACGGCCCCTTCACCGACCCCGGTCTACGCGCCGCTGTACGCGAGGCCATCGACGCCGAAGCACTCGTGGAGGGCGTCTACGAGGGACGCGCCGACATCGCCGAGGGTCTGTTGGGCCCGGCACTGCCCTGGGCCTCGGAGCGCACCGACCGCACGGACGCCACTGAATCGGACGAACCCGACGGAATCGCCATTACCCTGGCCACCTTCACCGACCGCGCCGAGCTGCCCGAGGTGGCGACCGTTCTGGAGCAGCAGCTGGAGAGCGCCGGATTCGAGGTCGAGCAGGTGGTGCGCGAGTACGCCAACATCGAGGAGGACGCGCTCAACGGCGAGTTCGACGCCTTCATCCTCTCCCGGGCGACCGTGCTCGACTCCGGAGACCCCGCCGCCTACATGACCAGTGACTTCTCCTGCGTGGGATCGTTTAACATCGCGCAACTGTGCGACGAGGACGTGGACGAGGCCCTGCGTGCGGCTGAGCGGGCTCCTGCCGGCGACGAGCGCCGTGCCGCCATCCTGGAGGCCGAAGCCGCCGTACTCAGCACCGACGCCGCCATTCCGATGCTGCACGAACGGGTGATCCAGGGTGACGCCGCCCGCGTCCAGGACTCCGCCAAGGACCCGCGTGAGCGCGTCCTCGTCACCGCGCAGACCAGGCTGAACTGATGTCCGGTGCGGTGTCCCTCCGAGGCAGGGGGCCCGGGCCGCTCCTTTCCCGGGTCTGCGCGCTGGCCGTCATCACGGTCGTGGTCGGACTCCTGCCGTGGTTGTCCGGACGCGATCCCGCTCTGGCTCTGCTCCGTGCCCGATCCGCCGAGCAGGAACCCACCGAGGAGGCGCTGAACGCCATCCGCGAGGACCTGGGGCTGGCCGAGGGGCCCGTGGCGCTGTTTGGTCACTGGTTCAGCGGGGTGCTGCGCGGCGATCTCGGGACGTCCTGGGTCTCCGACGCACCCGTGCTGCCGTCGGTCATGGCGGCCACGGGGGTTTCGCTCCTGCTCATGGGGTCGGCTCTCGTGGTCGCCCTCACCGTTGCGGCCGCTCTGTGCGCCCCGGTCCTGATTCGCGGGGCACGCGGCACACTGCGGTCGGGCAGGTCCGGTAGCGGTGCCCTGGCCGCGATGTTCACCGCCCTGCCCGAGTTTCTCATCGCCATCGTGCTGATGCTGGTGGTGTCGGTGTGGTGGGGGTGGCTGCCTCCCTACGGCTGGCAGGGGCCGCAGAACCTGATCCTGCCCGCGCTGGCAATGGGCATTCCGACGGGCGGGCTGCTCGGTCGGCTCGTCGACGACGCCCTGCCCTCGGTCTTCTCCGAACGCTGGGTCGCACTGTGGGAGGGTTCGGGCTGCTCGCCTGCCATGATCGGAGCAGCGGCACTGCGCCGGGCCACCCCGGCCCTGGTCCCCCAGCTGGGTCTGGTCGCGGTCAGCCTCGTCGGCGGGGCGGTCGCGGTCGAGACGATCTTCACCGTTCCCGGTATCGGCCGCACCGCGCTGGGCGCTGCCCGGTCCCAGGACCTGCCGATGCTGCAGGGGTCGGTTCTCGCCCTCGTGCTCCTCGGAGTGCTCGCCGGAATACTCGCCCAGTTCACGCACCGCCGCATGCTCGGCCCGGGGCTGCGTGACGCCGCCCTGTCGCTGCCTCCGCCGCCACCCGCCGAGGCGGGGGCGCTCCGTCGCTCGGTGCCCCTCGTCTGCGCGGCCGTACTGATCACGGTCTCCTTGTGGGGCCTGACCCGGGACGCGTGGACCGTGGACACAGCCCTGCGTCTGGCTCCGCCTTCGTGGACACACCCCCTGGGGACCGACGCGGTCGGACGCGACGTGCTCGCCCGGCTCGGACACGGCGCCGTCTCCACCATCGGCATTGCCGCGCTGGTGTGCCTGGTGAGCCTGCTGATCGCCCTGTTCATCGGCTTCCGGCCCGCCCTGGCCACGGGCGCATCCGAGATGACCAACGCCCTACCCCCGGTGATCGCCGGGATTCTGGTGGTCGCGGTGCTGGGACCCGGTGTACTCGGTGCTTCCGTCGCCATCGCGTTGGTCTCCTGGCCACCGCTGGCGGCGCACGCCGCGGCACTGGTCCAGGAGACCCGTGCCGCCGCCTACCTCAGCGCTCAACGGGCCATCGGCGCCGGACCGGGATGGATCCTGCTACGGCACGTGCTCCCGGCCGTCGTCGGCCCGGTGGGGCGGCACGCGGTCCTGCGGTTGCCCGGTATCGCACTGGCCCTGGCCTCATTGGGCTTCCTGGGGCTGGGAGCGCAACCACCGTCCGCCGAGTGGGGCCTGAGCCTGTCCGAGTCCCTGCCCTACGTGGAGCGAGCACCCATGGCCACCCTCGCGCCGACCGCGATGCTGCTGCTGCTCGCCGCGTTCGCGGTGTCCCTGTCCACTCTGCCGACGGGCGCTTGGTCGCGGTACCGTCGCCAGGCGCCAGATGCTGGGCCTGCCACTTCGGAGAAAGCGGTGCCATGAACGGCGACACCGTCTTGTCCGTGCGGGACCTGCACGTGACCCTTCCCGGCCCTCGGGGCGGTACGGTCCCCGTGGTGCGGGGCCTGTCCTTCGACGTGTCCCCGGGCGAGACGTTGGCCCTCGTCGGGGAGTCGGGGGCGGGCAAGTCGCTCACGGCCCGCGCCGTTGTGGGGATGACGCCCCACGGGGCAACGGTCACCGGTAGTGTCCGACTGGCCGGTACCGAGGTGGTCGGCGCTTCACCGTCGACCATGCGCTCCCTGCGCGGACGCCGTGTGTCACTGATCCCTCAGGACGCGCTCTCCGTGCTCAGCCCCGTGCACACCGTGGGAGGGCAGCTCGTCCGGGCCCTACGGTCGGTGCGGCGCATCAGCCGGGCGCAGGCGTGGGAACGGGCTGTGGCGGCGCTGGAGCGGGTCGGCATCCCCGACGCCGCACGGCGCGCCCGGGCCTATCCGCACGAGTTCTCCGGTGGCATGCGTCAGCGAGCGGTGATCGCGATGGCCATGATCAACGAGCCCGACGTGGTGTTCGCCGACGAGCCGACGACCGCCCTCGACCCCCGGATGCAGGCACGGGTGCTGCAGCTGCTCGCGGAGCTGCGCGCCGCCACGGGCACGGCGCTCGTTCTGGTCACCCACGACCTGGAGGTGGTCCGCGGACACGCCGACCGGGTACTGGTGATGTACGCCGGGCGGCATGTGGAGTCAGGCGGAGCGCAGGAGGTCTTCGCCGCGCCGCGGGCGCCCTACACCGCGGGTCTGCTCGCCTCGCTGCCTACGCAGGGATCCGAGGGCCGTCGCCTTCCCTCCATCGGCGGTACGCCGCCGTCCCCGTCGGCGCTGCCCTTGGGCTGCGCCTTCGCCCCGCGCTGCCCCTTGGCCGAGGAAAGCTGCGACACCGTCGAACCGGAGCCGGTCCCGGCCACGGCACCCGGGCACCTGGTCTCCTGCCGGCGGTGGCAGGACCTGCCCGTGCCGGCGAGAGACCTGTTCATCGAAAGGACGCCATGACCGACACGGCGCAACCCCTGCTTCGGGTACGCGATCTCGTGGTGCGCTACCCCGGAGGCTCGCGGAGGGCGCCCGGGGTCCTGGCCGTGGACCACGTCTCCTTCGACCTCCAGGCGGGGGAGACACTCGCTCTGGTCGGGGAGTCGGGGTGCGGCAAGTCCAGTACCGCATCGGCGGTGACCGGTCTGCGCAGGGCCGATTCGGGATCGGTGTGTTTCCTCGGGCGTGAGTTGACCACGATGAGCGAGCGGGAGCTGCGGCCGCTGCGCCCCGCCCTGCAGCCGGTCTTCCAGGACCCCTACGGTTCGCTCAGCCCCCGGCTGAGTGTGCGCGAGGCCCTCGCCGAGCCCCTGCGGGTACAGGGGCGCTGGGACCGTGAGTCCGGCCCCAACCGGGTGGCGGAGCTCATGGCCAAGGTGGGTCTGGACGCCGTGCACGGGTACCGCAGGCCGCACGAGCTGTCCGGCGGGCAGTGCCAGCGGGTCGGGATCGCCCGAGCGTTGGCCTGCGAGCCGCGGCTGCTGGTGCTGGACGAACCGGTGTCCGCACTCGATGCCTCCGTGCGTGCGGGGGTGCTCAACCTGCTCACCGACCTACAGGAGGAACTCGGACTGGGTTACCTGTTCATCTGCCATGACCTCGCGCTGGTGCGGCACCTCGCGCACCGGGTGGCGGTGATGCGCCAGGGCAGGATCGTGGAGACCGGTTCCGCCCGCCAGGTGTGTTCGGAGCCGACCGACCCGTACACGCGGGAGCTGTTGGCGGCGATGCCAGGGCGGGGGCCTCGACCTGTCCCGGCCGCGCCGTGACCCCCGCGACCCGGACGCGGCGGCCCCGTTCACGGGGGAGTGCTGTGCTCCGAGACTTGCGGGAGGTCGGCCCGCTGCTACGCCTGCTGATCGGATCCCAGTTCGCGTTCAACGTCGGCTTCTTCGTGGTCCTGCCCTATCTCGCCGCGCACCTGGGCGGCGCACTCGGTCTGGCCGGGTGGCTCGTGGGCCTGGTCCTGGGTCTGCGGACGTTCAGCCAACAGGGTCTGTTCGTCGTGGGTGGCGCGCTCACCGACCGGTTCGGCGCGCGACCCGTGGTGGTGGTCGGCTGTGTGCTGCGCGTCGCCGGGTTCGTCTGGCTGGGGTTCGCGCAGGGCACCGCGGCGGTCATCGGGTCGGTTCTGCTGGTCGGGTTCGCCGCCGCTCTGTTCTCCCCGGCGGTGGAGACGGAGGTGGCGCGCCAGGCGGTACGGCACGAACAGGCTGTCGGGACGCCGCGCACGCGGGTCCTCGCCCTGTTCTCCGTCGCCGGCCAGGCGGGGACACTGATAGGCCCGCCGCTGGGCGCCGTACTGCTGCTCGGCGGGTTCAGGGCGGCGTGCCTGGTCGGTGCCGGAGTGTTTCTCCTGGTGTTGGCGGGGCACTTGCGCCTGATGCCCCATCGCGCTCCGGGGGCGCCGACGACAGGCGACAGCGGACGTCAGTCCTTGCGGGAGAGGTTGCGACCGCTGTGGCGCAACCGCCCGTTCCTGTGGCTGTGCCTGGCTTACAGCGGTTATCTGCTGTCCTACAACCAGCTCTATCTGGCCCTGCCCCAGGAGGTGGAACGGGCGACCGGCACACAGACCGCGCTGGGTTGGCTGCTCGCCTACGCGTCGGTGCTCTACATCGCGGTGCAGCTGCCCCTGCTGGGGTGGGCGGGCGCCCGGCTCTCGCGCCGCGGGACCCTGCGGTGGGGGCTGCTTCTGATAGCGGCGGGCTTCGCCGTCTCGGCTCTGCTGATGCCCACCACCGTTCTCGGCGGGTTGCTGCCCTCGATCGTGTTCGTCACCGCGCTCACCCTCAGCCAGGTCCTGATCGTGCCCACCGTCCGGGCCTGGGTCCCCGACCTGGTCGACGACCGGCAGCTCGGTCTGTTCACGGGCACGCTGTCCTCGCTTTCAGGTCTGGTGGTGCTTCTGGGCAGTGTCCCGATCGGAGCGCTGCTGGACCTGGCGGGTCCGTGGGCCTGGGGGGTGCTGGCCCTGGTCCCCCTGGCCGGGGCCCTCTGCGTTCCCCGGAGCGAGGGGACGCCTGGGCATGGGGCTTCCTGAACTCCGGGCACGGATCACCTGAAGGACGCATGGCTATCTAGTCCGCGCGGCCGAGAAGGGTCCGGGGCGGCGCTACTACCAACTGACCGACCAGGGCCGTGCGTTGCTGGCCGAGCAGGGCGCGGCCTGGCTGGAGTTCGACGGATCAGTACGCGAGGTCCTGGCGAAGGGCGGAATCCGATGAGTTACCTGGACGAGCTGGAGACGCTGCTGCGTGAGCGGGAGGTCCCGGAGGAGCGGGTTCGGGAGACGGTGGACGACCTGGCCGCGTTCGTGGCCGAGGGCGGTGTGGACCCGAGGGAGGAGTTCGGTTCGGTCGAGGAGTTCGCCGACGATCTCACCGGGGGGAACGAGGGTGCCGAGGCTGGAACCGAGACCATGGTCTGGGGTGCTGACTCCTTCGAGGCCCAGAGGCGGTTGAACGAGCTGGGCGCCCAGGGGTGGGAGGTCGGCCACCTCAACGGCAAGGGGGCCTTCGTCAGCCACCGGGACGAGAACCCGCAGGCCTGGGAGTACCGGCAGGAGTCCGCGCTCGGGAAGCGGGAGCGGGCCCGGATGGCGGAGCGGCTGGCGCCGGAGGGCTGGGAGCCGTGCGGGCACTACTTCACCTTCGCCTACTTCAAGCGGTCCCGCGCCGCGCTGGTCGGTCCGGAGGCGGAGTTGGACGAGCGTCCCGAGCCGGTCCGGAAGCGGTTCTTCTGGGGGTCCCCGGGGCTGTGGTGACCACGTTCTTCCTGGCGCTCCTGATGTTCTCGCTGTTCATCCTGGGCCGGACCCTCTGGGAGGGCGACACCGCCGACCGGTTGATGACCCTCTTGGACGCCCTGGTGGGCGGGCTCCTGGGCCTGGCCGTCATGACGGTCGTGGTTTGGCTCTTCTTCAAGCTGTTCGCCCGGATCAGGAACCGCTGACCAGCGCCCGGGACAGGCGCTCGTGGGCCTGGACCAGGGAGGGGCCGTACCAGGTCAGGTCCCGCCCGGACACGAGGACCGAGGGTGGGGCGAAGGCCTCCGGGCCGTCTCCGGCGCTGAAGGCGTAGGGCTCGTCGGGCAGGAGCACCAGGTCCGCCCCGTCCGCTTCGTCGGGGTCGGTTTCGGGGTAGCGCCCGGGGAGGCCGGCGAACACGTTCTCCGCACCCAGCCGGGCGAGCAGGTCGTGGGCGAAGGTGTCGGCGCCCACGAACATCCACGGGTCCCGCCAGATCGGTACCGCCACCCGAATCCGCTCCGCCGGGGCGGGGCCTCCCCACACCGACTCGGCATCGGACAGCCAGGCGGGGGAGGACCCGGGTGCCAGGGCGTCGAGCAGTCGGTGCAGTGAGGCGAACGCCTCGGTGAGAGTGCGGATGTCGGTCACCCACACCGGGATCCCGGCCTCGCGCAGCTGGAGGACGTGCCGTTCCCGGTTCTCCTCCCGGTTGGCCACGACCAGGTCCGGGGCGAGCTCGACGATCCGCCGCACGTGCGGGTTCTTGGTGCCGCGCAGCCGTTCCACCGCCAGATCAGGCGGATGGGTGCACCACACGGTCGCGCCGACCACGGCTTCGGGAACGGTGTGCGCGATCGCCTCGGTGAGGGAGGGCACCAGGCTCACCACCCGGCCCGGCACCGAACCCAACGGAACCGGATGCCCCAGGTCGTCCTCGGGGAGGGTCACCCGGCGGCGCTCGGGTGCCAGGCCAGCGCTCCGGTCCTGCGGCGGGCCAGGGAGGGGCCCTCGATCTTCTGGTTCGGATCGCCGCCCCACCCGGGTGCCAGGCCGTGGCACCGGAGGGCCTCGACGATCTCCCGGCCGACGGCGGCGTGTTCGGCCGGGGAGTCCTCGACGTAGGAGCCGAAGCCGAGGAACGGAGCCAGTCGCTCGGCGTCCTGCCGGTGGTAGTACACGTAGCCTCGGACCGGTGGCAGCCCGCCACGGGCGCGTTCGCCGCGCAGCTGCTCGGCCTCTCCGGCCAGCTCCGCCGTTGCGCAGGAGTTGCAGCAGGCGTAGTTCTCCCGGGCCAGGATCCCGGCGGCGTCCAGATCGGCGAAGGCCGCGGTCAGTCGCTCGGAGTCCAGGACCGAACCGCCCTCCTCCATCTCCGCCGTCTCTTGCCGTCGCAGGGCCGAGGCGAACTCGGCATCCAGCAGCGCGACCATCCAGTCGCGCTGGAGGTGGGGATCGTCGGTGGGAAGCAGCTCGGGGTTCTCGACGTACTCGGCCAGGCCGTCCAGGATGAGGTCGTCGATGCGTCTGTCGACGATCTCGTCGAAGCCCAGCACCCCCAGAACGACCTGGGCGCACAGGTTCGCCCAGGTCTCACCGAGGATCTTGTCCGCGTCCGCGTTTGGGAAGGGGTTGTCCATGACACCGATTATGCTTGCCGTCGCCGACGTTTTCGGGACCCTTCAGAACCCGACCACGGGGCGGGGCGTGTAGTGCCGCTCCAGCTCCTGGGCCTCGTCGTCGGTCAGCTCGATGCCCAGCGACTCCACTGCGTCGGTGAGGTGCCTGGGCTTGGTGGCGCCGATGATCGGTGAGGTCACCGCGGGGTTGCGGGAGACCCAGGCCAGGGCCACCTGGGCCCGGGGCACACCGCGCTTCTCGGCGATCCGGCCCACGGCGTCCACGATCGAGCGGTCCTCCTCGCGGTACAGGGTGCCGCCGAACACGTCGCCCCTGGTCCGGGCGGTCTCCGTACCCCACTCGCGGGTGAGCAGGCCGCGGGCGAGCGGACTCCACGGGATCACCCCGATGCCCTCGTCCGCGCACAGCGGCAGCATCTCCCGCTCCTCCTCCCGGTAAAGCAGGTTGTAGTGGTTCTGCATGGTGGCGAACCGGGTCCAGCCGTTGACGTCGGCTACGCGCAGGGCCTTGGCGAACTGCCAGGCGTACATCGAGGAGGCACCCACGTAGCGGGCCTTGCCCGCCTTCACCACGTCGTGTAGGGCTTCGACGGTCTCCTCCAGTGGGGTGGCGGGGTCGAAGCGGTGGATCTGGTAGAGGTCCACGTAGTCGGTGCCCAGCCGCCGCAGGCTGTGGTCGATCTCGGCCATGATGTTCTTGCGCGAGAGCCCACCGCCGTTAGGGCGGTTCTGGCGCATCGGCGTGAACACCTTGGTGGCCAGGACGATCTCGTCGCGGTCGGCGTACTCGGCCAGCGCACGGCCGACGATCTCCTCGCTGTGGCCGTCCGAGTAGGTGTTGGCGGTGTCGAAGAAGTTGACGCCCGCGTCGAGGGCCTGGCGGATGAACGGCCTGCTGGTCTCCTCGTCGAGGGTCCAGTCGTGGCGTCCCCTCCCGGGGGCTCCGTAGCTCATGCAGCCGAGGGTGACGCGCGAGACGTCCAGGCCCGTCCGGCCCAGCTTGACGTACTCCATATGCTCTGCCTCCGCCGAAGGGTGTGCGGTCACGGTGGTCCGGACAGGGGTGTTGTCGGACCACCCTCGGCAGACCGCGACCGAGCCTAACCGCCGGGCGTCCGGCGTGGAAGGGCCGGGTTCAGGGGCGGTGGACTTCGGTCAGGGGGCCGAAGTGGTTTCGGGTGTCCTTGACGAGGGAGGCGAGCAGGGTCTCCGTGAGCGGTGTGCCCAGCTGCATGGCGCTGTCCAGGCCCTTCCACGGGGCGAAGGCGAAGGACCACACGAGCTTGCTGCCGCCTTCGAAGGGGAGCACGTGGTAGTCCTCGGCGAAGGAGCTGAAGACGGGGAGGGTGGCCGCGTCGGCGTAGAAGGACTTGCGGCGTTCGGCCTCGTCCCAGTGGAAGAACTTCTCGTGCATCCGGTACGTGCCCAGCACGGTGGCCTCGCGGGTGGTGTCCGTGCCGTAGGGGGCCTCGGAGGTGTAGTGCACGTCGGAGAGCGCACGGCACCAGGACAGCGGGCGGGGCGCGGTCAGGCCCGCCCAGACCTCGTCGGGGGAGGCCGCCAGTTCCAGGCCCACTCTCCAGCGCATAGGTGCGGTCTCGAAGAAGGTCTGGTCAACGGGGTGGAGCCCGTAGCGGAAGTTGAGCACGAGGGGTCCTGTTCGTCCGGTGGCTTTTGGTGAAGGTACCAAGACCCGGGTGAGGCGCCCGACGGGGGCGGTGCCCGCCGGCGCCGCCCCCGTTGTCCGGCTTCCTACTCCTTGGTTGCTCCCACCAGCCACGCGACCTTGTGGGCGGTGAGCGACACGCTCCCGCTGTTGCCCAGGTGGACACCGAACGAGGCGATGAACGCGAAGTCGTGTTCGCGCCGCTCGCAGATCACGTCCTCGACCGCGTAGGTGGAGGACGGGTTGCGCACCCGCAGGCACAGGGCGGGGTCGTCCATCACCTCCGACTGGACTTCGTAGCGGGACAGTTCGCTGGCGAGCTTGCCGAGGTGCTCACGCTCCTCGGAGGGCACGCGGGTCGGCTGCTGGTCGTTGGCCTGTCTCGACTGAGCCATGGTGGTTCCTTTCGTGTCAGGCACGGTGCTTTCCTCGACGCCCTGTCCGTAATTGTCGCTCAGGGTCAAGTTACTAATCCGTACCGTGCTCACGACACGCCGTTAGGACACCGAACTGTCTGAAATCCAGTCGCCTCGGTACATCACCTCGGAGACCGAGAGGTCCTCCTCCAGAACGATGAGGTCGGCGTGGCCCCCGACCTCGATCCGCCCCGTGCCGGAGAGCCCGAGCGCCGCCGCAGGGACGGAGGAGGCCGAGCGCACGGCCCGGTCCACCGGCACGCCCACGGCGACCGCGTTGCGCACAGCCTGGGGGAGCACGATCGTGCTGGAGGCGATCGCCCCGTTCTCCACGAGGCGTGCCTCGCCGCCCTGGACCTGGACCCGGAGATCCCCCAGGGTGTACTCGCCATCGCCCAGACCGGTCGCCGACATCGCGTCGGTCACCAGCGATACCCGTCCGGGCCCGGCTGCGTCGAAGACCAGGCGCGCGGCCCCCGGGTGGACGTGCACGTTGTCCAGGATCAGCTCCACCGTCACCCGCTCGTCGCCGAGTACCGCCGCGATCGGCCCCGGGTCGCGGTGGTTCAGCGGCCGCATCGCGTTATAGATATGTGTGGCCACTGTCGCCCCCGCCTCGATCGCGGCGAGGGTCTGCTCGTAACTGGCCTCCGTGTGCCCGACCGCCGCGACCACGCCGCAGGAGCGTGCCGCGGCGATCAGGTCCAGGGCGCCGGGCAGTTCCGGGGCCACCGTGATCATCCGGACGTGCCCGCGCCCCGCCTTGAGCCAGGCGTCGAACTCGGAGGTGTCCGGGTCGCGCAGCAGGTCCGGGTCGTGCGCCCCGCACTTGGAGCGCGCGATGAAGGGGCCCTCCAGGTAGATCCCGGCCAACTCGCCCTCGTCGCACAGCTCGGCCAGTGCCGAGACCTGCCGCAGTGTGCTCTCGGGGGTGGCCGCGACCAACCCGCCGACCAGGGAGGTCACCCCGGCTCGGCGGTTGAAGGCGATGATCTCGCGCACGCCCTCCGGGTCGGCCTCGGGGAAGGCGTGCCCCGCCCCGCCGTGGATATGGGTGTCGACCAGCCCCGGTACGACCAGTCGTCCGCCGACGTCGTGCCGGTCGCCCGCGCCGGGGTCACCGGGTTCGCCGGTGCCGAGCTCGGCCACCCTGCCGTGCTCGACCCGGACCCAGCCTTCGTGGGTTCCGTCGGCCGTCACGACGCGCGCGCCGGTCAGGGTGAGGGGTGTGTGGGCCATGTCTGGGGGTCTCCCTGTGTCTGGAGGTACCGCCGTCGGGCGGGGTGTCGGGCGTTGTGTGTCGTAAATTACATTCGCGTGGCCGGGTGGTTCGGCGGGGGTCGTGCGCACCCCCGTCAGGCCACGTATTCCCAGGGGAGACAGGGTGATCCCGCTCCCTGGGACGCTTGTCCGCGAGGTGGACCGGCACCCGCGGAGCCCGACACCCCCAAGGAGGGGTGGCGGCACGCATTGACGATAGCGGCCGGGTCGCATCATGATGGAGACATGTCCGCCGGTGAGCTGCTTGTCCAGCGCCTGCATGTCGATCTGAGACAGCAGGCGAGCGCGCTCTGTTGTAGCTAGCGCCTTGCGGGGCCCACGAGCCCCGCGCCACGGTTCTGACCCGTGCCCCTGGCCCTTACGCAGACACCGGACGCTCATCTTTCCCACTTGGGTCCCGGACCACTTCCCGGTCCGTGTGAGCACCCCGCCTGAGTCGACGCACACGAGCCCCGGACGACGAAGTCCCGCTCAGCCTCGGTTCATGAGGAACGACGGTCCTCCTCCGGTGTCAACGAATCCGATCACCGCCCCCCGCGTTCCCTTCCGGTCGATCCCGGCTCGCTCTGACCGAACCCAGGAGTTCTCCGCTATGACTCGCTTCACCGTGCTCGTCGCCGCCCCCAAGTCCCAGTCCTCCGTGCACACCGCCGCCCTACGCGCCGCCGCCGAGGTCGCCGCCCGTGCCGGGGTCACCTCGCCCCCCGAGGTCATCGATCTGGCCGAGCTCGGCCCGGACCTGCTCGCCGAGTCCGCCGCCTCCGTGAGCGACGCCCTGGAGCGGGTCCGCCGGAGCGACGTCCTCCTGGTGGCCTCCCCACAGGTGCACGGCACCTACACCGGACTGCTCAAGGTCTTCCTGGACCGGCTGCCCGAGCTGGGCCTGGGCCACACCGTCGCGGTCCCGCTGGCCGTCGTCGACGACCTGCGCAACAGCCACGGAATCGAGGAGGACCTGCGCGTCCTCCTGGCCGACCTGGGCGCCTGGGTGGCCGAGCCCGGCCTGATTCTGGCCGAGAACGAGACCCACCAGCCCGAGAGTGTCGTGCGCGCCTGGGCGGACATCGCCGCGCCCGGCCTGCGCCAGGCCGTCTCCGTCGCCGCCTAGTGGAAACACTCGGCAGAGCCACCGCTTGAGCGGTCCAGCCACGTGAAGGGGCCCGCGTCCGAAACCGGGATGCTGTTGGCGAATCAGCAGCGTTGGGGCCCGGAGAAGCGGAGAGGCTGACATGGGGAGGCTTCTCTGCGTCAGGCTCGGGCAGGGCATCCGGGGTGAGGGCTGTGTGGGGTCTGGGGCTTGGGGCCTGTGTGGGGTCTGGGGCTTGGGGCCTGCGGTTCGGGTTGCGGTTCCCCCGTTTCCCGCCGCTTGATGGTTGCCGTCTCCGCTGCGCGCGTCAAGGTCGTCGCCGTCGCGGCTTCGCCGGATCGGGGCGCTCCACCTTGACCCGCTTCGCTACGACGGCGGTGGGCGGCTATCGGGAAACGGGGGAGGTGTGGTCCGGGGTGGCCAACGGGCCCCAAAGGGGCCCAACTACCTCGGCCTTCGGCCGGTGCCTTCCCCAGGCCTGCGGGGATCGGGTCGCGTGTCGCGGCCGGTCAT
>NZ_ANAZ01000062.1:0-24923 GCF_000340985.1 Nocardiopsis valliformis DSM 45023 | reverse complement strand
CCGCGAAGGACAACGCTGGATCTGCACCCGCCTGGAAACCGACCACCGCCGCTAGGAGGACCCAGCCGAGTCGTGTGGGCCGGGGTTGGTCAATGCTGTCAGGACCGCCCCCGGCCCCGCACCAGGTGGGAGAGGGCCTCCCCCTGGTGTGGGTGCGCGGGCCTAGTCTGAGATGGTGCTGACTCGGCTTCGACGGAACACGTGGGTACGCCTGGCCCTGCTCGTGCTGGTGTGCGCGTGCGTGGGGGCGGCCCTGTACGCCAACTGGACGCAGGCGCGAGACGCCGTGTCCGAACTCCCGCTGTGGGTGCTGCCCGTCGCGGTGCTGGCGGGGATGCTGGGGCTGGCCGCGCAGATGCTGGCGTGGCGGTGCCTGCTGTCCGGTCTGGGCTCGCCGCTACCGGGGGCTGCCGCTGCTCGGGTGATGTTCGTGGGTCAGCTCGGCAAGTACCTGCCCGGCTCGGTGTGGGCGTTCGTGGCCCAGGTGGAGCTGGCCCGGGACTGGAAGGTGCCCAGATCCCGCGGGGCGGCGGCGACCCTGTTGGCGATCGCCGTGACCGTGGCCGTCAGCCTGGCGGTGGCCGCGGTGGCGCTGCCGCTGTCCTCCGCGGAGGCGGCGCGCCGCTGGTGGTGGGCGTTGGCGGCCGCGCCCCTGCTGTTGGCCTGCCTGCATCCGAGAGTGCTCGGCTGGGGTGTGCGGCTGGCAGCCCGACCCTTCGCTCGGTTTCGTGAGGTGGCCGAGGCGGGCCCGCTGGAGCTCAGAGGGAGAGCGGTCGCGGCGTCCGTGGGTTGGACCCTGGTGGCCTGGGTGCCGCTGGGCGCGCATGTGTGGCTCCTGACCTGGGCGGTGGGCGGCGACGCGCTGAGATCGGCGGGCCCGGCGGTGGGCGCCTACGCACTGGCCTGGACGTTGGGACTGTTGGTGGTGTTCGCGCCCGCCGGGCTGGGGGTGCGCGAGGTGGTCCTGGTGGTGGCGCTGGCCCCGGTGGTGGACGCGGGCGCGGCCCTGGTGGTGGCGGTGCTGTCCCGGTTGGTCATGACGGTGGCGGACGTGGGTTGGGCGGGATTGGCGGTCCTGGTGTCCAAGGCGCCCGAACATGAACAGGAAAGAAACCTTTCTTTTTGATTCGGGTCGGCCTATGCTCATGCCCCATGAACTGGGCCCCCCGCTTCCCACGTTTCCTGTCCGCCCCCGTGGTCCTGTCGCTGCTGGCACCGGCGCTGCTCGGTGCCGCGGCCCCGGCCGCCGACGACCCCCCTGCCGAAGGTCCCTCGCACGCCTACGTCAAACCCGCCGAGGTCGAGTGTGACCAGGGCACGGGCACCCTCACCGTGATCGGGCAGCTCTTCCCCGTCCTGAGCCAGGAAGTCGACGACCAGCCCGGACTCTCCCTGCCGTTGGCCGCCGAACTCGCCCCCGAGGACCCGGGAGAGGAGGGCACCGAGGGCGGTATCGACCTCGAACTCGTCCTGGTGCCGCAAGCCGAGCCCTTTCCCGGAATCACCGCCGAGGAGATGAACGAGGCCGCCGACCGCGCCGGGACGCTGACCGCCACCCTGTCCGGTACCGATGGCAGGCTGTTGACCGGTGCGGAGGCGCCCGGCGTGGCCTGGGCGGATTGGGAGCCCCCGCTGGGCTTCTACGAGGTCCGTGTGGCCACGGAGTCCTTCAGCTTGCCCGGCTTCGGCGACTGCACGGTGAACGCCGAGACCGCTGTGGCCAGCGTTCAGGTGGGCAACGACGACGAACAGCAGGAGCAACGGGAGAACGGCGCCGACGAGGCCGCCGCAGACTCCTCGGGGGCGCAGGCTCTTCTCCCCTGGATCATCCTGGGCGCGGGCGTGCTCGGCCTGGTCTTCCTGCTGGTGCCCGCCGTGCTACACCTGCGCCGCCGGACCTCCTGAACCGGCGGACTACCCGGCATCAGGTGCCGAGCAGGCGGTCCGTGTAGGCCTTCCAGTACGGCTCGGCGTCCACCGGCCGGGCGCCTTCCCTGAGCCGGGCGGGCTCGCCCGGCCGGTAGAACGCGGTCAGGGCCCGGGCCAGGTCGGCCGCGTCCCCGGGTTCGCAGAGCAGGCCGTCCACCCCGTCGCGCACATGGTCGGCGAGGGTGCCCGCCCGGGTGGCGATGACCGGAAGCCCGTGCTCGTGCGCCAGCCACACGTTCTGGGTGGCGGTGGCCGAACGGTACGGCAGTACGAGGGCGTCCGCCCCCGCCAGGAGTTCGGGCAGTTCGTCGGCGGGCACGTAGCCCTCCCGGAACCGGACCCGGTCGGCCAATCCCAGCTCCCCGGCCAGGGCCGACAGGTCGCCGGAACCGCCCCAGAACTCCCCCGCCACGGTGAGCGTGACGTCCTCGGGCGCCCCTGCGGCCAGGGCCCGCAGCAGGACGTCCACGCCCTTGTAGGGCCGCACGATCCCGAAGAACAGCAGGCTGCGGTACTCCCCGGGGCGCTCGTCCGAACGCGCTCCCCCGGTGTCGGGCAGATGCGGGGGCATCTCCGCGACCACCGGCGCCGGGGCCCCCGGGCCGAGGAGCCCTTCGGCGAGGCGGCCCTGTTCGGCCGAGTGGGTGAGCACCCCGTCGACCCTGCGCAGCAGCGCCCGGACCAGGGAGACATCGATCGCCCGCCGCTCGTGCGGCAGGACGTTGTGGCACAGCACCACCACGCGCGGCCCCGCCCCGCCGTTCCGGTCACCGCTGCGGCCACCGCCACGGACCAGTGAACGGATCCCGGCGAGGATGCCCAGATAGGCGGGCACCTGCACCGGTGAGAACAGGGTGAGCACCACCAGGTCGCTCTCCCGGGCCAGCCGCCGCCCAGTCCGCCACCAGCCGTCCGGGCGGTACCAGGCCAGCTCGTGCCGGGTGCGCGGGAACGGCTCGCCCTCGGGGTCGGTGATGGTCTGCTGCCCCGGGTACAGCGCCGCCGGGTACTGCGCCCGCCACGACTCGATCCCCGCCTCGTGGCCGAGGTTGCGCAGCCGGTGCGCGAGTTCGGTGGTGTGCCGGGCCCCGCCGCCCTTGTAGGGGTGTGCGGGGCCGACCAGGGTGATCCGCCGGGCCGCCGGGGCCTCGCGGCCCTCCCCCGGGTCCGCATGGTCGGTCACGGGTGCTCCCTGGAACGCACGATGAGGTCGGCCAGGAGCGCGATCGCCGCGATGATCAGCCCGGTCATGAGGATCATGACGGTGTTGTTGGGCATGTAGAGCGGGTTGCGGACCTGGTCGTAGACGAACTTGGCCGCACCGATCCCCAGCAGCCACAGCGCGGGCGGCATGAGGACCTTGAGCGGGTTGAAGTACATGACCATGCGCAGCACCTGGAGGATGTACCGGTAGGCGTCGCGCACGAAGTGGAACTTGGACGTGCCCGCGCGCTTGGCGTACTCGATGGGCACGTACTTCACGGTGTGCTGGTTAGACAGGAACGCCAGCGTGATGGTGGTGACGCAGGAGAACCCGGGCGGCAGCAGGCGCAGGTAAGGGCGGGCCACGTCCCTGCGGAACACCCTGAGCCCGGAGTTCAGGTCGGGGATGCGGGTATTGGTGAGGCGTTCGGCGATCTTGCGGATCATCCACTTGGCCGGGACCCGCAGTGCCTTGTGCGTGCCCATCTCCTGGGTGCGCGCACCCACGATCTGGTCGATCTCGGGGTCGGCGTCGAGCATCGCGACGAGCTCGGGGATACGCTCGTTGGGGTAGCTCATGTCGGCGTCGGTCCACACCACGTACTCGCCGCGCGCCCGCTGGCTGCCGATCCGCCGGACCGTGCCCGAGCCGCCGTTGTGCCCGAAAGCCACCACGCGCATGTGCGGGAAGACGGCGGAGGCCTCGCGCAGCCGGGCGAGGGTGTCGTCGGTGGAGGCGTCGTCGACGGCGAGCAGCTCGTACCCGTACCCGGAGGCGTCCATCGCCGAGCAGATCCGCTTGATCTCGTCGACGACGTGCTCCTCCTCGTTGTAGCAAGGCAGCACGATCGTGACCCGTACGGGCGGGTCGTCGGTGATCTCTGCGGCGATCTCTTCGGAGTCTGTGTGGCTCATGCTTCTTCTCAGCGGGGTGGTCGGGGCGGCACGGACCTTACTCGGGGGAGGGCAGGACGGCGGTCCACACGCTTCCGTTGAAGGTCCAGTGTCCGGTCGGGGGCTCCATGAGGGTACTCGGGTCCATTTCGGCGACGACGTGGAAGTGCCGTTCGGTCTCCACCGAGCCGTCGGTGAGCCCGTCGAGCTGGTCCCACTCCGGCGCGGCGAGCACGGCGTCTCGGCCGCGCTCGTGCACGGCCGAAACCACACGGTGGACCGCCTCCGGGCTCGGGTCGGCCAGGGCCGCGGTGGGCACCCCGCACACGTTGCGCAGCAGCGGCATGTAATTCCCCGCCATTGCGGAGTCAACCACGATGACCGAGGCGTCAGGGGGCAGCGACGCGCAGAGCCGCTCGGTCTCGGCCACCGTTCCCACGTCCTGCCGGTACCCCATGATCCCCGCGGCAGAGGTGACCACCGCGGGTCCAAGCAGGGACACCGCGGCGCCGGCGGCGACCACGGCGGGCAGTGAGCGGACCATCGAACCGCCCCTGGTGTAGCTGACGGAGCGCTCGCAGTAGCGGGTCAGCCAGGCCAGGAACCACACCGCGAACAGGATGAACGCGGGGATCACCAGCACGATCAGCCGCCTGCTGGCCCATGGGTGGTCAGGGGTGATGGCCGGGCGGAGCAGGGTGGTGGTGACCGTCCAGACCAGCAGCATGGCGGGCAGCAGCCATGGGAGGTCGCGGCGCTGGGTGAGTCTGCGCAGGACGAGAGCGACGCCCAGGGCTGCGAACAAGACGGTGCCCAGCCCCACGTACCAGCCCACCCAGTACAGGCTCATGTCGTAGTAGGTGCGGCTGCCCTCGACGGGCAGGCCCTCGATCTGCTGGACGGCGGCGACCCACTGGTCGGTGAAGTCGCTGCCGTGCCCGTAGTCCGGCCAGAGTAGAGGGCGAATCGCGAAACCGACCATGGTCAGCAGCGCGAGCGCCGCCATCGTGTTGGGCAGCCACCGGACGCGTTCGGTGTGCGGCAGCCCGTACCGCCACAGCGCGGCGGTGAGCACGACGGTGGTGAAGACGACTACGGAGCTGATCAGGAGGAGGGGGTTCAGGGAGTCCGCGAGGTAGTCCAGGTAGGGGTAGGAGAAGCCGTACCCCGCGACCAGCCCGTAGATCACCCCCACGGCGAGCCCGCCGACCAGCGGCAGCGCCTGACCGCGCCGGGCGACCAGCAGCAGGCCGATGAAACCGACCACCGGCAGGAGGTCGCGGATGGCGTCGATGCGCACCAGCACACCCAGCCCGAACACCAGCCCGGCGACGGCCGCCAGGGTCTGCGGGCCGCCCCAGCGGTCGGTGATGCTCCGGTTCCTGGCCAGGGCGTCGAAGGCCAGGAGCAGGCCGCCCAGGAGCAGGATCTGGGCGAGGGGCTCGCTGTAGGTGAACCGGCTGACCCACTGCTGCGGCAGGCACACCGCAAGGATCAGAGCGGACAGCGGGGCCCAGCGGGCACCTACCAGACGGGCGGTGAGCCCGGCGAAGGTGAGCACGCCCAGTGCGCCCAGGACCGGGGTGGTCACGAGCATGCCGTCCAGCCCGCCGAGCCAGTAGCCGACCGACAGGACCAGCGGAGCCCCGGCCATGAACTGCGGCCAGATGACGTCGTCGCGCTGGTAGTAGGCCAGGCTCTGGTAGCTCAGCGCCGGGTCGTCGCCCGCGATGAGTTCGCGCTGCTGCGGGATGGGCAGGTACCCGTTCTCCGCAATCCAGGCCGTGTACATCGCGTAGGAGGCTGGGTCGCGCCGAATCACCAGGGCCTCGGCGTGGAAGGCGATCTGGACGGCGGCGAAGGCCACCGTGATCACCAGAACCGCGACCACCGGCCACCAGGGCACCTTCTCCTCGGCCGGCGGGTCCGGGATCAGCCGCGGTACCAGGGCGCAGGCCGCGACGACGGCGGGCAGCCCAAGGATGAGCGAGGTCAGCGGGGTGAACTGGCCGATGACCAGGAGGGGGAAGGCGGCGAGGAGCCAGGCCGAGAGGGCGATCGCGGGGAGCGCGGTCACACGGGCGAGGATCCGTCCGGGAAGCAGGCGCATGGAGGCAACTCTGGCAGTTGGCGGCACGGTACGCACACTGTGCCCCAGCCGAGGCGCGACCATGACAAACCGGACCCCGGAAGATCGCCCTGGTGGGGCCGGCCGGGGCAGTGGGAACACCTAACATGGGCGCCATGTCCGACTCTCCCGCGCGGCTCTGGCGCGCCCTCGTCTCCGCCGATCCCTCACGCCCGTTCGTGACCTCCTACGACGAACTCGGCGACCGGATCGAACTCTCCCGAGCCACCCTCGACAACTGGGTGTCCAAGACCTCGAACATGCTCGTGGACGGCTTCGGCAGCCAGCCGGGCGACCGGGTCGCGCTCGCCCTGCCGCCGCACTGGCAGTCCCTGGCGTGGATCCTGTCCAGCTGGTCGGTGGGGGCCGCGGTGGTGCTGTCCGACGAAGGGGTGGCGCCGGACACGGAGGTCGCGGTGGCCGATTCAGGCCGCCTGGAGGCCGCCCTTGACAGCGGCGCCGAGGAGGTCGTGGGCACCTCCCTGGACCCGTTGGGCCTGCCGCTGCGCGAGGTTCCGCCGATGGTCACCGACTACACCGTCGAGGTGCGCGGGCACGGCGACCACTTCCCCGCCTACCCGGTGGACGCCGCCAAACCCGCCCTGGAGTCCGCCGGGCGTACCCTCACCGGCGCCGACGTGGCGGCGGCCGGGCAGGCCCTGGCCAAGGAGTGGGACCTGGGCGAGCAGGACAGGCTCGCGGTGGTCGTCGCCCCCGACGCCCCGCTGACCGCGCTCCGCGAGGACCTGTCCGTACTCACCGCCGCGGTGGTCTCCGGTGTGCCCCTGGTGCTGACCCCGCCCCCGGCCGAGGGCGACCTCCAGCGGTTCCTCGACCGGATGGGCACGGAGCGGGTCAGCGTGCTGTACGGGACCGAGCCCGCGGGCGACCTGCCCTTCCGCCGGGTCGTCTGAGGAGAGGACGGCCAGGGCGAAGCCGGGGGCGTTACTCCGTCTGTTATGTCGGCTTGGTAAAACGTTCCGGTGAACACCGACGCTCTCGCTCCCCTGGTCCCGCTCCTGATCGTGACGGGCTATCTGCTTTACACGGGGGCCCGAAAAACCCTTCTCGCTCTGTCGCGGCGTCGGCGCGAACTGGCGCTGGCCGGGTCCGGGGTCCGCACGCACGGGGTCGTCCGCGCCGTCCACCCCCTGGGCCGCCCCTCCGGACGGCAGGCGGTCACCCTCCAGCTGCATGACGTCGGGAGGGGGACCTGGGACGCGGTCGACGAATCGGGGACCGGGAGTTACCTCCTACGGGAGGGCACCCCGGTCACGGTGCTGTACGACCCGGGGGACCCCTCGAACGTACGTGTGGAGCGTGCGGCCTTCCCCGACCGTTCCCGGGGGGACTACCCCCTCTACCGCGACGGGGTCCCCGGACCGCCCTCCCTCGCGGCGGCGCTGTCCCCTCTGGCGGCGAGCCTGGTCATCCTCGTGATCGCTGTCCTGGTCGCGGCGAACCGTGCCGATACCGCCATGGGCCTGGTACCGCCTCTTTTCGTCGTGGTGGGCCTGGGAGTGCTGGCAAGCGCGGCACACCGTCTGCTCACGGATACGAGCACGCGCCCCGAGTACAGTGCCTCAGGCACTGGAACGGTGACCGACTGCTGGACCGAAAGCAGGCGCGTACGCCGCAGGAGCGGAGGCTGGTCCACGGTGCGGGTGCACCCGTTCACGGTCTACTTCCAGGCCGCCGACGGGCGTGAGGTCCATCTACGGCACTCCTTCGCGGGCCGGGACTTCGCCCCCGTCCCCCAACAGCGGCTGCGTCTGGAATACGACCCCGACCATCCACCGCACTACTCCCTGAGCGACCACCCGAACACGGGGCGGATCCTGGCCGTGGTGCCGTTCGTGGTGGGTGCGGTCTTCGTGCTCGTCGGCTCGGTGCTGGCGGTCGTTCTCTGACGGAGCGGCACTCCCGCCGGCCCGGCTTCCTCGCCTGGCTCCTCGCCTGGTTCCTCACCCGGCCTCCTCGTGGCCGGACGTGTCGCTGCGTACCGCTTCCGTGGCGCCCGTCCCGGCTCCGGCCCGGCCTCCTCTCGGGCCTTCTCCCAACGGTCCTCCTTCCGGGCCTGGCGGGCGGCGCGCTCCTCGCGGGCGGCGCGTTCGGCCTCGGCGCGGTAGAGGTCGGCGGCCTGGGCGGCGAGATCCGGATGCATGGCGTCCCCGTTTCGGTGAGTCCGTGTCCGCCGGGTCTGCTCTCCCGGCTGCTTACAGACTTCCGATAAGGCCCCCGGCCGCACATCGGGAGACTTCACCAGACACCGACGCCGCGCCCCGCCTCAGACGGCGTGGGTCGCGGCGTGCGGACGACTGAGGTACCTCAGAGGGCCCGGCAGCGGCACTGAGGCCGCTGAGGACCCTCAACCGGCGGAGTCAGCTAGGCCTCCCGGTAGTAGGGGTCGGCGGCCACACCCGTGCGCTTGGCCTCGTCGTAGGTGTACACCTCGCGGCCCTCGACGAACACGCGCTGGGCGCGGCTCATGATGTCGAGCGGGTCACCGGACCAGACCACGATGTCGGCGTCCAGACCGGGCCTGAGGGAGCCCACCCGGTCGTCCAGGCCCATGATCTCGGCGGGGTTGACGGTGAGCGCGCGGATCGCGGAATCACGGTCCATGCCCTCCTTGACGCACAGGATCGCCTGGTAGACGAGGAACTCGATCGGGATGACCGGGGCGTCGGTGGTCAGCGCGACCTTCACCCCCGCACGATCCAGGATGCCCGGGTTGGCCAGGGTCTTGTTGCCCACCTCGACCTTGGAACGGGCGGTCATCAGCGGCCCGGTGATGACCGGGATGCCGCGCTCGGCGATCTCGTCGGCCAGCAGGTGGCCCTCGGTACAGTGGTTGATGATGAGCCGGTAGCCGAACTCGTCGGCCAGGCGCATCGCGGTGTGCATGTCGTCGGCGCGGTGCACGTGCTGGCACCAGGGCACCTCGCCGTCCAGCACCTGGACGAGGGTCTCCAGGGTGTTGTCGCGGTCGAAGGGGTTGCCCTCCTCGGCGGCGTGGTCCCGCTTGGCCTTGTAGTCCTGGGCCTTGGTGAACGCGTCGCGGATGACCGCGGCCACGCCCTGGCGGGTGGAGGGGAGCGTGTCCTTCTTGCCGTAGACCCGCTTGGGGTTCTCGCCCAGGGCGCTCTTGACGCTGGCGGGCTCCTTGAGCAGTCGGTCCTCCACGCTGCGACCCCACATCTTGATGGCGACGGTGCGGCCGCCGATGGGGTTGCCGGAGCCGGGCTTGATCACCGAGCTGGTGACACCACCGGAGAGCGCGTCGACGAACCCCTGGTCAGCGGGGTTGATGGCGTCGATTGCGCGCATGCGGGCGCCGTTGGGGTCGGTCATCTCGTTGGTGTCGTCACCGGCCCAGCCGATGGTCTCCTCGTGGATGCCGACGTGGCCGTGCGCCTCGACGAAGCCGGGCAGGACCCACTTGCCAGCGGCGTCGACGATCTCGGTTCCCTCGGGGACCGTGATGTCGGCGGCCGCGCCGACGGCGGCGATCTTCCCGTCGGTGATGAGGACCGTGCCGCCGTCGATGGGGTCTCCGTCGACGGGAACGACGTATCCGGAAGTGATTGCGATATCCATGGCGGGAAACCTAACCCATGGACGGTCACGTTCCCAAGGCTGTTTGACGACCGATCACCCTACGAATCGGTCACCGGTCAGCACTGGTGACCCTTCCGTCAGCCGCCTGGTGACCGTTCAGCCGACAGGCCGCAGGCCGCTCACCCGGCGGGCCAACGGGCGGTGAGGAGCTCGGACTCCGGGGTCAGCTGGATGCTGGCCTCCTCGATGGAGTCGCGCACCATCCGGCAGTGGCCGACGTCCTCGCTGTCCCCGGTGAGCTCACCGCCTTGGGCGGCGAAGGCGTAGACCATGCTGGGCCGGTCGGCGAACTCCATGATTCTGAAGGCCCCGCCCAGGCCCGGGTGGTGCGGTGTCTCCTCGGGGATCACCCCGAGGTCGACGATGCCCGCCTTGATGAGGTCGGCGAGGAAGTCACGCTGGCCGTTGAGGACGTCCGCGCCGCCCTGGGGCCGCTGGAGCACGGACTCGTTGAGGATCACCCGCAGCGCGGGGCCGTCCGGTCCGGTCGTCGCCGCCCGCTCGGCCATCTCCTCCTCCACCATCGCCTCGATCTCCTCGGGCTCCAGGTTGGGGTGGCGGGGCTCGAGGACGGCCCGCGAGTACTCGCGGGTGCGCAGGAAGACCGGGACCGCCATCGGCTGGTGCTCCCACAGGCGCGCGGCGTGCGTGCCCAGCTCGCTCATGTCTCCGAACTCGCTGGGGAAGGCCTCGGCCTGGAGGGTGATCGCCCAGGCGTCGACCAGCTGGTGTTCGGTACCGAGTACGGTGTCGACCCGTTCCACCAGGGAGCGGGCCGGTCGGCAGTGCGCGTCCTCGACCTCGCGGAGTTTGTCGTCGGTGACCCCGACGTTCCTGGCGAGCTCCGCGCGGGAGAGGCCCCGGTCGGATCGGGCTCGCAGCACCCGAGCTCCGAAGGGGAGCCACATCGCCGACGGCAACGCGGTGTTCACGCCCATAACCTCTCCCGTCCTCGCCCGGAACCTCGGGGCGCCGCCCGGGGCGACGCCTCTAGGGGCCTGCGGTGACGTACCCTTCAGTGCGACGCCCCAGCCCCTTTGATCCGACCTTCTCCTGGGTCGGGGCGGCTGGTCAAGCGTCCGGGCCGGTGCGGCCATCCGTGATAAATCAGTACAAAGTCGATGATGTCGCCCGCGCCTGTCGAGTGTTTCCCCCGATTGGAAGGTCCGTTGGTCTACCTCGCCCTCTTCCTCGCCGTGGCCTCGCTCGTCTTCTGGGTCTACGTGTTGTTCGACGTCATCGGGTCCGACGCCGATCGGGTCCGGCTGCTACCCAAGCCCGCTTGGGCCGTGATCGTCCTGCTGGTGCCCAAGTTCGGCCCCGCGCTGTGGTTCATGCTGGGCCGCCCGCCCCGGAACCCCGCGCTCTCCAGCGGCCCGGCGGGCCCGCCGCCGCCCTTCCCCGAGTACGAGCACCCCGGGCGGGCCCGCGCCGTCTCACCGGAGGAGGACGAAGCATTCCTGCGGCGCTGCCGTGAGCGGGCCGAGGAGCAGCGCCAGCGCGCTCGGGAGTTCCAGGAGCGGGAGGAACGGGAACGTCAGGAGCGGGGTCCCCGGGCTCAGGACCAGGGCGAGGGCCGGGACCAGAGCCAGGAGCGGGGCCAGGGCGAGGAGCGGCGCGAACACGAAGGTGACGAGGACGCGACCGGTTCCACATCCTGATTCGGTCACAGTATTTCGGTCGGGCACGCCCCCGGGGTCTGGGGCTCCCGGGTTCCCAGTAACCTGTGTGCCGCCCCGCTGCGAATCTGATCCCGGAAGTGAACCGATGAACCGCTTGACTGTGCCGGTAGCGATCCTCGCCTCCACCGCCCTGCTCGCCACCGCGGCGTGCGGGAACGCGGAGGAGACCGAGCCGGAGGCCACCTCGCCCGAAGCAACCGGACCCGCGGCCGAGTCGGAGGCCACCTCGCCCGAAGCAACCGGACCCGCGGCCGAGGTGGAGGTTCCCGACGTCACCGGGGCCACGCTCCACACCAGTGAGGGCGACATCGAGGTGGAGCTCCTGGCCGAGGAAGCACCGCTGACCGTCACCAACTTCGTGGAACTCGCCGAGGGCGACGGCCCGGAGAACCCGGAGACGGGTGAGGCGGAGTTCTACGACGGTACGATCTTCCACCGCGTGATCGACAGTTTCATGATCCAGGGCGGTGACCCCACGGGCACCGGCCGCGGCGGCCCCGGCTACCAGTTCGAGGACGAGTTCGACTCGGGGCTGGGCTTCGACGAGCCCGGCCTGCTGGCGATGGCCAACTCGGGCCCCAACACCAACGGCTCGCAGTTCTTCATCACGGTGGCGCCCACGCCGCACCTGAACGGCCTGCACACCATCTTCGGCAAGGTCGCCGACGAGGAGTCCATGGCCGTGGTGGACACGATCGCGGTCATCGAGACGGACGGCAACGACCGTCCCACGAACGATGTCGTGCTGGAGTCCGTCACCATCAAGCACGCGGACGACTGACTCCGACTCGAACCGACCAGACTCGAACTGGCCGGGCCCGAACCGGCCGAGTCCGCAACGATCGAAATCCGGGCGCGCTCAGCGCCGCCGTTTGGCCATGGCGGCGCGGGCGCGTTCGACCGCGGGGCCGATCGCCTCGACCAGCCGGTCCACGTCCTGCCCGGTGGAGGTGCGGCCGAGGGACAGGCGCAGGCTGCTCAGCGCCACGTCCGGGTCAGCCCCGGAGGCCAGCAGTACGTGACTGGGCTGGGCCACCCCCGCGGAGCAGGCGGAGCCGGTGGAGCAGGAGATGCCCCTGGCGTCCAGCAACATCAGCAGGGCGTCGCCCTCGCAGCCCGGGAACGACAGGTGGGCGATGCCGGGGAGCCGCAGTTCCGGGTCGCCGTTGACCACGACGTCCGGCACGACCCCGCGGACGCGCGACTCCAGTTCGTCGCGGAGCGCGGTCAGGTGCTTGACGTGTTCCTCGCGTTCGGCCACGGCCATGTGCACCGCGGTCGCCAGTCCCCGGGCGAGCGGGGCGGACAGCGTTCCCGAGCGGATGTCACGTTCCTGGCCGCCGCCGTGCAGGACTGGAACCGGGGCGAGCCCCCGCGCGACCACCAGTGCCCCGCTGCCCACCGGGCCGCCGAGTTTGTGGCCGCTCAGCGTCAGGGCGCTGACCCCGCTGGTAGCGAAGTCGACCTCCTCGGCCCCCACCGCCTGTACCGCGTCCGTGTGGAAGGGAATGCCGTATTCGGCGGCGACCCCGGCCAGCTCGCGCACCGGCTGCACGGTGCCGATCTCGTTGTTGGCCCACATCACGGAGGCCACGGCCACCGAGGCGGGGTCGCGCTCGATCGCCGCGCGCAGGACCTGCGGGCTCACCCGGCCCAGGGCGTCCACCGGAAGCTCCTCGCAGACGGCGCCCTGGTGGTCGGCCATCCAACGGGCAGGGTCGAGCGCGGCGTGATGCTCCACGGCGCTGACCAGGATCCGTGTGCGCGCCGGGTCCTCGGCGTTGCGGGACCAGTACAGGCCCTTGAGCGCGATGTTGTTCGACTCGGTCCCACCCGCGGTGAAGACCACCTCGTGCGGGGTGGCTCCCACCGCCTCGGCGACGCGTTCGCGCGACTCCTCCACGGTCCGCCGGGCGGTCCGCCCGTGGCCGTGCAGGGACGAGGGGTTACCGAGGGCACCGAGCTCCGCCGCCACATCGGCGATCACCTCGGGGCGGACATCGGTCGTGGCTGCGTGATCCAGATACACCATGGCGCATTCCAGGATACGTCCGGCCACATCCGGTTCACCCACCGTCCCCCGTTGTCCACAAGCTGGACACGGCTTCCTCTTCCTCCGCTCCCCGGTCCGGACCGATAACCTTGGACCATGCCTGACTCCGCGTCCACGCAGCCCGCCACGACCACCGCCGCCCCCGCCGAAGAGCACTGGCCCGCGCCCGCCGCCCAGCAGCCGGTGCGCGCCCGGATCTCCCTGCCCGGATCCAAGTCCGTCACCAACCGGGCCCTGGTGCTGGCGGCGCTCTCCGCGACGCCGTGCGTGGTGCGCCGTCCGCTGGTCAGCAGGGACAGCGAGCTCATGGTGGGCGCCCTGCGCGCGCTCGGTATCGGGGTGGCCGAGGTCCCCTCCGAGGACCCTGCGGTCCCCGACCTGTCCATCACCCCGGCCGCCCTCGGCGGCCCGGCCGACATCAACGTCGGCAACGCCGGTACCGTCATGCGGTTCGTGCCTCCGCTGGCCGCCCTGGCCGCCGGTGACGTGCACTTCGACGGCGACCCCCGCGCTCGGGAGCGGCCCATCGATGAGCTGGTCAACGCTCTGCGCGCCCTGGGCGCCGACATCGACGACAGCGGCCGCGAGGCCCTGCCCCTGACCATCCGCGGGACCGGTGCCGTGCACGGCGGCGAGGTCACCCTGGACGCCTCGGGCTCCTCCCAGTTCGTCTCCGCCCTGCTGCTCAGCGGCGCCCGCTTCACCCAGGGCGTGCACATCCGGCACGAGGGCCCGCCGGTCCCCTCCCAGCCGCACCTGGACATGACCGTCGAGATGCTGCGCGCGGTGGGGGTCACCGTCACCACCGGCGAGAACTGGTGGAAGGTCGAGCCCGGGCCGATCTCCGCCTCGGAGCTCACCGTCGAGCCGGACCTGTCCAACGCCGCCCCCTTCCTGGCCGCCGCCCTGGTCAGCAAGGGCGAGGTGACCGTCCAGGGGTGGCCGGAGCACACCACCCAGGCCGGAGACGCCCTGCGCGAGCTGTTCACCCGGATGGGCGGGGAGGTCTTCCGGTCCGGCGCGGACGACACGGACCTGACCCTGCGCGGTACCGGCGCGATCCACGGGATCACCGCCGACCTGCGCGACGTGGGCGAACTCACCCCCACCATCGCCGCCGTGGCCGCCCTGGCCGACTCCCCCTCCCGGCTGACCGGGATCGCGCACCTGCGCCGGCACGAGACCGACCGCATCGCGGCGCTGGCCACCGAGATCAACCGTCTGGGCGGAGACGTGGAGGAGCTGCCCGACGGGCTGGTCATCCGGCCCCGGCCGCTGCACGGCGGGGTGTTCCACTCCTACGACGACCACCGGATGGCCACCTCCGGCGCGGTGATCGGGCTCGCGGTGCCTGGGGTGGAGGTGGAGAACATCGCCACCACACGCAAGACCCTGCCCGACTTCCCCGGTCTGTGGTCGGAGGTCCTGGCATGAGCCGCACGCGGGGCGGGGGACGCCACCTGGACGAGGACGACATCCGTGTACGCGCCCGGGGCGGCTCCAAACCGCGCACCCGCAAGCGGCCCAAGCACGAGAACGCCGTGGAGGGCCTGGTCACCGCCGTCGACCGGGGCCGGTACCGGTGCCTGGTCGACGACGTCCCCGTGGTCGCAATGAAGGCCCGCGAGCTCGGCCGCGGCTCCATCGTGGTCGGCGACCGGGTGGACGTGGTCGGCGACCTGTCCGGCAGGCCCGACACCCTGGCCCGCGTGGTCAGGGTACGCGAGCGCGCCTCGGTGCTCAGACGCACCGCGGACGACACCGACCCGGTCGAGCGGGTGATCGTGGCCAACGCCGACCAGCTCGCCATCGTCTGCGCCCTGGCCGACCCCGCACCGCAGCCGCGCTTCGTGGACCGGTGCCTGGTCGCCGCCTACGACGCCGGGCTGGAGCCGCTGCTGTGCCTGACCAAGGCCGACCTGGCCTCCCCCGACGAGATGCTCAGCACCTACAAGCCGCTGGGGCTGCCGTACGAGGTGCTCAGCCCCGACGGTGGCCTCGACGAACTGCGCGCCCGCCTGGCCGGCAAGAGCACGGTGTTCGTGGGCTCCTCCGGTGTGGGCAAGTCGACCCTGGTCAACCGGCTCGTGCCGGGTACCGACCGGGCGGTGGGCCACGTCAACGCGGTCACCGGCCGCGGGCGGCACACCTCCACCTCCGCGCTCGCCCTGCCGTTCGAGGGCGGTTGGCTGATCGACACCCCGGGGGTGCGCAGCTTCGGTCTGGCGCACATCTCCCCGGAGGAGATCGTGGCGGGCTTCCACGACCTCGCCGAGATCGCCGAGGAGTGCCCGCCCGGCTGCACCCACCAGCCCGACGCCCCGGAGTGCGCCGTCGGGGCCGCCCAGGCCCGGGGCGGGGTCGACACCGAGCGTTTGGCTTCGCTCCAGCGCCTGCTCAGCAGCCGCGAGGGCGAGGACGACACCGACCCCGAGCAGCCCCCGCCCGGTCCGCACCACTGACCGGACACTGACCGCCTGTGGGGCCGCGCGGGCGGTCAGGAGGCGTGCCGCGCGGGTTCCCCATCGCGGGGGGCCTTGCCCAGGATGTGCTCGCGACCCCAGAGCCCCAAGGGCTCCAGTGCGCGGTTCAGGCTGCGGCCGAGCTCCGTGAGCGAGTACTCCACCCGGGGCGGGACCTCGGCGAAGTCCTCCCGCAGCACGATCCCGTCGTCCTCCAGCTCGCGCAGGTGGGAGGCGAGGACCTTCTCCGAGACCCCCGGCAGCTCCCTGCGCAGTTCGCCGAAGCGGCGGGGGCGCTCCTCCAGCGCCCACAGGATCAGTACCTTCCACTTTCCGCCCACCACGTCCATCGCCGCGTCGATGCCGCACTGGTAGGCGTTCTCCCCGCGCCTGGTGACCAACGTCCCCACCCTGTCCCGCCTCGTCCAACTGGATGCTTACCCCGGAGTGCGCACCCACTTCGAAGTGCGTACTTGTCCGCGTACCCGGTCCGGCCCAAGGCTGGACGCATGACACACGAGACCACACAGTCAACCAAGCCCCGCGTCGTCCTGCTTGGTCTGGGCGCCATGGGATCCGCCCTGGCCCGCACCTGGCTCGCCGCGGGGCACCCCGTCACCGTCTGGAACCGGACCGCCTCCCGCGCCGAACCCCTGCGCGCGCTCGGCGCGGACGTGGCCGCCACCGCCGCCGAGGCCGTGTCCGCGGGAAGCCTCGTGGTGACCTGCCTGTTCGACGACGCCTCGGTCGGGGAAGCACTGGCCGGGGCCGACCTCGACGGCCGGGACCTGGTGGAGCTAACCACCGGCACCCCGGAGCAGGCCGAAGCCCGCGCGGAGTGGGCGCGGCAGCGGGGCGCCCGCTTCCTCAGCGGCGGGATCATGGCGATCCCGCCCATGGTCGGCGTTCCCGAGGCGGGCGGCTACGTGTTCTACAGCGGGACCCGTGAGGTCCTGACCGAGCACGAGTCCACCCTCGCGGTACCGCTGGGTGCGCGTTGGGCCGGGGCCCGCCCGGGCGCCGCCGCCCTGTACGACATCGCCCTGCTCAGCGCCATGAACGGCCTGTTCGCGGGCATCACGCACGCCTTCGCCCTGGTCCGCGGCGAGGAGATGCCACTGAAGGAGTTCTCGGGCCTGCTCGTGTCCTGGCTCAACGCGATGGCCTCGACAGCGGACTCGGTGGCCGAGCAGGTCGAGAGCGGTGACTACACCAGGGGTGTGGTGGCCAACCTGCCCATGCTGGTCTCCGGAAACCGCACCCTGGAGGCCGCGGCGCGGGAGCAGGGGGTGGACTTCCGGCTGCTCGCCCCCTACTCAGAGCTGCTGGAGAAGCGCCTGGCCCTGGGCTTCGGCGAGGAGGGCGGCACCGGGGCCCTGGAGCTGCTCGTCAAGCGCCCCTGAAGCCCTGGGCCCCGGTCCCGCCACAGGCCGCTAAAGGTCGACGGTGCCGCCGCAGCGCCAGTAGTGGGTCCGGTCCTGTTCCATGAAGCCCTCGTCCGTGAGGCTGTGGCGCAGGACCGCCACGTCGGCACTGAACCGGCACAGGACCGCGTTGACCTCCGCCTCGCTGTAGCGGACACCGGGTTCGAAGGCGCGGGCGACCTGGTCGAGCAGGACGAGGCGCTCCGGGCGGCGGACCGGGACGGCGGTGATCCGCCCCTGGGGCATGTACGTGCGCAGCACCTCGCGGCGCTCGTGTTCGGTCAGCTGTCTCGGCCCCAGGCCCTCCGACACCACGCCCTCCTCAGCGGCCCACCGGCAGCATTCCGTGCACGACCATCTCCACCCGCTGGGCGGCCTGGTCCGGGTCCATGGGTTGGAGCGCGTAGGACACGATGAGCCGCAGGGCCACGTCCGCGACCGCCTCGTTGACGTCGTCGGCCGCCGCCGGACAGCGCTCCCGCAGTGAGTCGGCGATGCGTTCCCGGAGGGCGTCCAGGAGCGGTGCGGACCTGGTGGTCACCACGGGCAGGAGCTGGTCGTCGCCGGTGACCACCGCGCGCAGCAGCGGGTTGTCCCGGGCCGCGAGCAGGACCATCCGGGTCGTGCGGCTCACCGCGTGCGCGGGGTCGTCGCCGTCGGCTTCCAGGACCCCCACCACGGTGTCCAGCAGGGTGTTGACCTCACGCACCACCACCGCCTGGAGCAGTCCTTCTTTGCTCCCGAAGACGTTGTAGAGGGTCTGTCTGGACACCCGCGCCGCGGCGGCGATGTCCACCATGCGCCGCTCGGCCCAGTCGCCCGCCAGAACCTCGGCGTAGGCGGCGTCCATCAGCCGTTCGCGCACCCCGGTGCCCTCCCCGGGCCGTCTGTCTCCGCTCACGGTTCCCATCTCCCCATCCTCGCATCCGCGTCTCGGCACGCCCTAACACTCTGATCACGCGGGGGTGCCCCTTTGGGCATGTTCGTGCCCGGGACGGTAGCGTTACCGGCCATGGCGTCCTTTGACGATGATCTGCGGCTGGCCCACGTGCTCGCCGATGCTGCCGACGACATCGCGGTCAAGCGTTTCCGCGCGCTTGACCTGGTTGTCGACACCAAACCGGACCTGACCCCGGTCACCGAGGCCGACCGCATGGTCGAGGAGACCCTGCGCAGCGTGCTCTCCCGTGCCCGGCCCCGTGACGCGGTGGTCGGTGAGGAGTACGGCAAGAGCGGCAACAGCAACCGGGTGTGGGTCATCGACCCCATCGACGGCACGAAGAACTACGTGCGCGGCGTCCCGGTGTGGGCGACGCTGATCGCTCTGCTGGAGGGCGACCGCCCCGTGGTGGGCGTGGTGTCGGCCCCCGCGCTGCACCGGCGCTGGTGGGCCTCCAAGGGCGGTGGTACCTGGACGGGCCGCAGCCTGTCCAAGGCCACCCGCTGCCACGTCTCCAAGGTCCAGGACCTCTCGGACGCCTCGCTGAGCTTCTCGTCGTTGACCGGTTGGGAGGAGCAGGGCCGTCTGGAGTCGTTCCTGGGGCTGACCCGGTCGGTGTGGCGGACCCGGGCCTACGGCGACTTCTGGTCGCACGTGATGGTGGCCGAGGGGACCGTCGACATCGGTGCCGAACCGGAGTTGTCCCTGTGGGACGCGGCCCCGCTGCCGATCATCCTGGAGGAGGCGGGCGGTCGCGCCACCAACCTGCGCGGCAACGGCTTCGAGGACGGCGGTCCGCTGGTGTGCACCAACGGGGTCCTGCACGACCAGGTGCTCACCTGGCTCAACGGAGGCCCCACCCCGCTGCGCCGCCCGGAGTAGCCCCCGGAGTCCCGGAGCCCCGCGGCGACCTTCGGCACCCCTGAACAACACGAAAAGCACCTGGACAAACACGTTAAGTAGTAACGTGCGCTGTGTGCTGACCACGACAACCCACCGACGGCGCACGGTCGCACTCTGCGGGGCGGTCCTCCTCCTGGCCACCGCCTGTGGCCAGAGCCACGGCCACACCCCGCAGCAACTCAGCGAGATGATCGCCGAGACCGTGCGCGACTCCGCCGGGGCCGGCTCGCTCGGCCTCGGCATACCCGACACCGCCTTCGATCCCGCCCGCTTCGCCTGCGCCCCCGCAGTGGACCCCGAACTCCCCGGCGGTTGGCGCAGCCAGGCCCCGCGCGCGGCGGTCGAGGACGGCGAGCCGGTCGAACTCGGCCTGTCCGACACCCAAGGCCACTCCGGCACCGTCACTGCCGCCGTGACCGGTCCCGACGGGGAGACCGCCACCGCCGAGGCCGACCTCGGCGAGGGTGAGTGGATCCACCTGGACTACCCCGACGCCTTCGACGGAGCTGAGCTGGTCCCCGGCGTGTACACCGTCGTGTGGTCCGACACTGAGAGCGGGGCGCCCATCACCTGCGACGGCTTCGAGGTCGAGTGACCCCGGGCGCCCCGGCCAGTCCCCCGGGCAGCGCCAGGCAACCCCGCGTGGCCAGGTTCGGCCACCAGAAAAGTCTCCTCCGGATGAACCGAAACCCCCCGCACCCGCGATTGGTCTGTTGACGCCCCGCCCAACGCGGGGCAGCCCGGCGCCGCCCCGATGCCGTGCCGGGCCCTACAGACACACGGGAAGGGGCTCCATGCTGCGTTCCCTCACCGCTGGGATCGTGCTGGCCTTCGCCGGTTCCCGAGCCAACGTGGCCCGGACCATCCTGTCCTGCGCTGGCATCGTCGTCGGTGTCGGCGCCCTGATCATGGTGGTCACCGCCGGCGAGCTCGGCCAGCGCTACGCCACCGCCTTCAGCGAGGCCAACGCAGGACGTGCGGCGACCATGGAGGTCTCCGCGTTCGACCGTGTCACCGACCTCGACGCGTTCGAGGAGGACCTCGGCCGCGCCGGCGCCATCGAGACCTCGGTCCTCAAGCGACTCGAGAACGAAGCGCCCTTCCGCAAGGGCGACCAGGTGTTCCGGAACGTCGAAGTCGTCGGCGTGGACGTCGCCCTCGGCGACATCCGCCGGATCAACATGACCCAGGGCCGCTGGTTCACCGAGGCCGACCTGGAGTCACGGGCACCGGTACTGGTGGTCAACGAGGCCTTGGCCGCCGAACTCGGCGATTTCACCGACGTCCAGCTCGGCAGCGACCACTGGGCCGACGTGCGGATCGTCGGCGTCTCGCAGAGCTCCGCGTACGACGGCGACTGGTACAGCGCCTACCTGCTGCGCGCCCCCGCCTCCGGGGAACTCCTCTTCGGCCCCTCTTGGAGCCCCGAGGACAACTCGGCCACGCAGGTCAGCTACCTGGCGCGGATCGACCCCTCCGACTCCGCCGCCGACGAGATGGACTTCGGCGAGGAGTTCACCGAGCGCCTGGCCTCGGCCAGCTGGCGCTGGGGGGTCGACAGCCGGGACAGCCTCATGGCCTACCGCTCCGACTACGCGGAGACCACCGACGAGGTCATCGGATACCTGTCGCTGGGCCTGATCGGCATCGCGGTGATCACCCTCACCACCGGCCTGCTCGGCGTCCTCAACGTCGGTCTGGTCACCGTGCGCGAACGACGGCGCGAACTCGCCACCTACCGGGCACTCGGGGCGAGCAGGTTCACCCTGTTCGTGGCCGTGGTGATGGAGGCGGTGGTGGTGGCTGTCGTCGCCGGACTCATCGCCCTGGCGCTGTCCTGGGCGACGGTGGCCGTCGGCGGGGTCGTCATCGGCCGACTCATGTGGCTGCCACCCGACATCGCCATGGCCGTTCCGCCCTCCGCCGCCCTGGTGGGGCTGGGCAGTGCGGCGTTGGTCGGGCTTTTGGCCGGGATCATCCCCGCGATCCGGGCGCTGCGCGCGTCCGTCGTCGCCGGGCTGCGGGAATAGGAGACACAAGTGAAGAAGTGGATCATCATCGGCGCGGCCCTCACCCTGATGCTGGGCCTGGTCGGTTCGGGTTACCTCCTGCTGTCCAGCTTCGGCGGCGCCGACCTAGACGAGGACGAGTTCATCAGCCAGGCCGCGGACGTGGGCGGCGGCCCGGTCGAGGTCGAACTGGGCACAGTCAGCTCCCTGCTCGTACTCGACGCCACCGTGCAGCCGGAACCGGGCAAGGCGCTCAAGGCCAACAAGGGCGGCACCGTCACCCACCTGTGGCTGGACAACGGCGCCACGGTGGAGAACGGGGCCCCGGTCCTCAATGTCTCCGTGCCCGCCGAGCCCACGGCGGGCGGGGGCGAGGACGACGAGGACTCCGGACCCGCGACCACCGAGATCACCCTCTACGCGCCCACCGCCGGGACGATCAGGGGGATGGGCGACGTGCAGGTCGGTGACGTCCTGGAGGCTGGCTCGACCGTGGCCACGGTCGCCCCGGACCAGTTCCGCGCCGTGGCCACCGTCCCCGCCAACGACCTGTATCGGCTTTACGACAATCCCGAAGACATCATGCTCAAGATCGACAAGGGGCCGCCCGCCACCGAGTGCGAGTTCATCGGCATGGGCGCCGCGGAGGAGGGGTCTGCCCCCGCCGAGGAGGAGTTCGACCCGTTCACCGGTGAGTCCGAAGGGGGCGGGGGCGGCGCGGAGATCTCCTGCCGGATCCCCTCGAATCTCCAGGTCTTCGAGGGGGTCAAGGGCAAGATGTCGGTGAGCACCGGCGAGGTCGAGGACGTCGTGGTCATCCCGGTGACCGCCGTGCGCGGCACCGCCGAGGAGGGCGAGGTGATCGTGGTCGGCGAGGACGGCACCGAGGAGAACCGCGAGGTCGAACTGGGCCTTTCCGATGGACAGTTCGTCGAGGTCACCGAAGGGCTGGAGGTCGGCGAGACGATCATGGACCCGGTTCCGCTGGACCCGCGTTTCGACATCCCCGGAGATCACGACGAGGACTACGACGAAGAGTTCGAGGGCGACTTCTACGGGATGGGTGGCTAGATGACAGCCGAAGCTCCCTACCCGGTGGCCGTGACCCGGCGGCAGCCCGGCCCCCCGCTGCTCCAGGTGCGGGGGGTCACCCGACACTTCATGGTCTCGGGCACCCGGATCGACGTCCTACACGACTGCACCTTCGACGTCTCCCGCGGCGAGGTCGTGGCCATCGTCGGACAGTCGGGGTCGGGCAAGTCCACCCTGCTGAACGTGCTGGGCCTGCTGGACAAACCCAGCAGCGGCTCCTACGTCTTCGACGGTATGGAGACCACTCCCCTGCGCGAGGGTCGCAGGTCGCGGCTGCGCGGCGAGGGGATCGGGTTCGTGTTCCAGCAGTTCCATCTGCTGGAGCGGCGCACGGCCCTGGCGAACGTGGGCGTGCCGATGGTGCTCGGCGGGGTCCCGGTGCTGCGGCGCCGTACTCGCGCCAAGGAGCTGTTGGAGTCGGTGGGGCTGGGGCACCGTCTCAGCTCCCAGCCGCACCAGCTGTCCGGCGGTGAGCAGCAGCGTGTGGCCCTGGCGCGCGCGCTGAGCCGTGAACCCGCGCTGATCCTCGCCGACGAGCCCACGGGCGCTCTGGACGCCGCCAGCAGCACCATGATCATGGACCAGCTGTTCGACCAGTCCCGGGTGCGTGACGCGGCCGTGGTGGTGGTGACCCACGACCCCAAGGTGGCCGAGCGGGCCGACCGGGTCGTGGAGCTGGTGGAGGGCCGTACTCGCTGACCCTCCCGGTGAGTACGCGGTGCCCGGAGCCGCCCGCCAGGGGCGGCTCCGGGCACCGCGTGTTTCCGGCGGCACGTGTTTCCGGCGGCGCGGGCACCAGCCGCGCGGTCGGTCACCGCGCCAGGAGTTCCTCGATGCCGGTACCGGGCAGCGCGACGGTTACCTGGGTACCCCAGGGGTCGTCCAGGACCACCGACCGACCGGTGTCGGCGTGCGCCACCCCCAGCGCCGTCAGACGCGCCACGAGCGCGTCGAGTTCCTCCCGCGCCGGCACGGTGACCGCCACGTCGCCGAGCCCCAGACCGGCGGCGCGCGGACCCGCGCCCGCGCTGTTCCAGGTGTTCATCGCGACGTGGTGGTGATACCCGCCCGCCGCGGCGAACAGCGCTCCCGGGTAGGTCGCGACGGTGGTCTCGAAGCCGAGCGCGTCGACGTAGAAAGCCCTGGCCGTCGCGATGTCACCGACCTGGAGGTGCACGTGCCCCACCCGTCCGGCGCGCTGCGGACCCTCAGCGACGACGGCCTCGTCCAGGTGGGTGCGCAGGTAGGCGTTGGGGTCGAGGTACAGGGTGCTCATCCGGAGCTGCCCGTTGTCGTACTTCCAGTCCGCCCGGTCGCGGTCGGTGTAGAGCTCGATGCCGTTGCCCTCCGGGTCGGTGAAGTAGAAGGCCTCACTGACCAGGTGGTCCGAGGAACCGACAAACCGGCTGCGCGGGTCGTTGGCCGACCGGTGGACGGTCGCGGCGAGGGCGGCGGCGTCGTCAAAGAGGAAGGCCGTGTGGAACAGTCCGGCCTGCCCGGGGTCGACGCCGGGCAGCCCCGGAGTGGAGATGAGCCGGATCATCGGGGTGCCGCCGCGGCCGAGTACCCGGCGGACCTCGCGCCCGTGTGAGCGCTCCTCGATGGGTTCCAGGGCCAGGGCGCTCGCATAGTACGAGGCCATGTTCTCCAGGTCCCCGACGCGCAGGGTCACGGCGTCCATGGCCGTCTCGGCGCTGAGGACGCGCTCGTCGGCGGTGGTTCCTTCGCTGGGGCGTGCGGTCATGTCGGGCCCTCCCTGGGTCCTTCGGCCCGAGGTGTGTACCCGCCCCCAAGCCATTTGCTTGTACCTACAATCATCACCCTAGGACAGAAAGGTTGTAAGTACAACTATTTGCTAGGATGGTCACATGGCTGAGTCCACACTGCGGCACGAGGAGCGCATCGCCCTCGCCCGTCTGCACGCCCTGTTGGAGCTGCTCCCCACGGCCCTGGACAAGGAGCTCTCCCCCGCAGGCCTGACCTCCTTCGAGTTCACCCTGCTCGAAGCGCTGAGCGAGGCCGAGGATCAGCGGCTCCGGCTGAGTGCCCTGGCCTCGCGTACCAACGCGACCCTGCCGCGGCTGTCGCGCGTGGTGACCGGCCTCGAACGCAAGGGCCTCGTGCGCAAGGCTCCGTGCCCGGAGGACGGACGCGCCACCAACGCACAGCTCACCGGGGAGGGCTTTCAGGTGTACCGATCCAGTCGTCCGCGCTACGACTCGGCCGTACGCCGCATGATCCTCGACGGACTCGACGAGCGGGGAGTGGCACAGCTCACCGAACTCACCTACGCGATCCTGGCGAAGCTGGACCCCGACGCCCCGAAGCGGATCATCGGCGGGGAGAGCACTGAGGAGAAGAGCTGCGGTGCGGACCCGATGCCGGCCCCGGCCTGCCCCGCGGATCCGGCTCCAGAGCCGGCCTGTCCGGCGGACCCGGCCAAGTAACCATGGAGGGGCACGACGAAACACGGCGCCCCGGACAGTGCCCCGGGAAATGCAACAGGCCCGGAACTCATTTGAGTTCCGGGCCTGGTTTGGTAGCGGGGACAGGATTTGAACCTGCGACCTCTGGGTTATGAGC
>NZ_ANAZ01000061.1:0-25690 GCF_000340985.1 Nocardiopsis valliformis DSM 45023 | reverse complement strand
CGGCAACCATCAAGCGGCGGGAAACGGGGGAACCCCAACCCGAACCGTCACACAACAACCCCCAGACCAACAGCAAGCCCCCAGAGGACCGGCGAGCCCGGGTCAGGACGGCACGGCTCAGGGCGGGGTCTCCCTCGTGTCCGAAGCCACCTGTTCGGACAGGGCCGCGGCGCACCTCCCCATTTGGGCGCGGAAGGCGTCGGCGAGTTCGGGCGGCCCCTCGACCAGGGTGAATTCGACGTTCACCGAGGTGATCATCCAGACCAGGTCGTACACGGTCTCCCCGCCCAGGTACAACAGGCAACTGCGGGCGTCGACGGCCTCCAGGACCCCCATACCGGGCCAGATCCGGTCGGCGACCGTTTCGACGGGTTCGTGCAGCCGGACCACGGCCCGGTAGTCCCAGGCCCCGGAGGAGAGCTGGTGGGCGACGTACAGGGCCGCGTCGCCGTGCGGCGGACGACGGGGCTCGAACCGGGGGCCGGTGGGGGTTCGCGGGGTGAGGCGGTCCACGCGGAAGGTGCGCCAGTCCGCGCGGCCGACGTCGAAGGCGACCAGGTACCAGCGTCGGCCGAAGCTGACCAGGGTGTGCGGTTCGACGTCGCGGACCGAGTCGCCGCCGTGCGGGCTGGTGTAGTCGAAGCGCAGCCGTTCCCCGCGGCGGCAGGCCTGGGCGAGCGCCATCAGTACGTCGGCGGAGACCGTCGGGCCGGGTTCGGCCCCGGCCCGCACGGTGGCCCCGTGCAGGGTGTTCACCCGCTGCCGGAGCCGGGAGGGAAGCACCTGTTCGAGTTTGCCGAGCGCGCGCAGCGAGGACTCCTCGATACCGCTGACCGAACCGTCTGCGGCGGTGCGCAGCCCCACGACCACGGCCACCGCCTCCTCGTCGTCGAGCAGCAGGGGCGGCATGGCGGCGCCGCGACCCAGCCGGTACCCGGGTGCGCCCTGGGTGGCGTGTACCGGATAGCCGAGTTCGCGCAGGCGGTCCACGTCCCGGCGCACGGTGCGGGTGGTGACGTCGAGGCGCTGGGCCAGATCGGCTCCAGACCAGTCGCGGTGGGTCTGGAGCAACGACAGCAGCGCGAGCAGGCGTGCGGAGGTCTCGGCCATGAATCCGATTCTGCCATCGGCTTAGGAAGGAAACTGTCCTAAGTGGCTCCTAGCGTGGAGGCCATGACGAACACACCGCAGACCAAGGCACAGCAGGCCGACACTTGGCAGCACAGCGAGAGCATCCGCCCCTTCCGCGTCGACGTCCCCGAGGAGCAGCTGGTGGACCTGCGAGCGCGGCTGGGCAACACGCGCTGGCCGGACGAGGTGCCGGGGGTGGGCTGGAGCCGGGGTGTGCCGGTCGGGTACCTGAAGGAGCTCGCCGAGTACTGGCGCACCTCCTACGACTGGCGGGCCCACGAGGCCGAGCTCAACGCGTACCCGCAGTTCACCACCGAGGTGGACGGGCAGAACATCCATTTCCTGCACGTGCGCTCGCCGGAGCCGGAGGCCACACCGCTGATCCTGCTGCACGGTTGGCCGGGGGCGGTCACCGACTTCCTGGACGTGATCGGCCCGCTCACCGACCCCCGCTCGCACGGTGGCGACCCGGCGGACGCCTTCCACCTGGTCGTCCCGTCCCTGCCGGGGTTCGGGTTCTCCACCCCCCTGGCGGGTCCGGGTATGGGCACGGAGCGGATGGCAGGGGTGTTCGTGGAGCTGATGTCCCGGCTGGGCTACGAGCGCTACGGAGTCCAGGGCTACGACACCGGTTCCTGGGTGGGACCGCAGATCGGCAAGCAGTCGGCCGGGAACGTGATCGGGGTCCACCTCAACGCCATGGTCACCTTCCCCTACGGCGACGAGGAGGAGAAGGCCCTTGAAGGCGCGGACCGCCGCCGCTGGGAGTCCATGCGGGACTTCAATGACGGCTACCTCCAGTGCAACGGCAAGCGCCCGCAGACCGTCGCCTACGGGCTGACCGACTCGCCAGTGGGGCAGCTCGCCTGGATGGTGGAGAAGTTCAAGGAGCTCACCATGCCGGAGGAGGGCCTGCCCGAGGACAGCCTGGACCGCGACCGAATACTCACCTGCGTGTCGCTGTACTGGCTGACTGGCACCGCGGGATCGGCCGCGCAGATCTACTACGAGGACATGTCCGCGAATGGCTGGGGCGGCGCGGGCGAGGGCGGCGCGGCCTGGGTGGAGAATTCAGCTGATTCGGGTGCGGGGGCCGATACGTGGAGCGGGGGTTCGGGTGAGGACCTGGGCGGCTGGCCCTCCGAGCGCGGAACGGTGCCGACGGGGGTCCTGCTCTCCGCGCACGACGTGACCGTCCGCGCCTGGGCCGAACGGGACCACGACATCGTGCGGTGGACCGAACTCGACGAGGGCGGCCACTTCCTGTCCATGGAGAAGCCGGAGCTGCTGGTCGAGGACGTCCGCGCGTTCTTCCGAAGCCTGCGCTGACCTTCCCCTCCCCGGGCCCCTTCCAGGAAGAACCCGGCCAGGAGTTGCCCGCCGATCGGGGCTCCGGCCCCTTGTCTGAAGTTGATCTTGCTACCAGGGGCGAGTTCGGCGCCGAACTCGCCCCTGGTAGCAAGATCACCGGGGTTGAGCGGGCGGGCACACCCCGGGGAAACGACGAAACGACCCTGCGAGTAGGCCGAAGGCCACCGTGCAGAGTCGTTCCGGAGTGAAGTGGAGCTATGGGGATTCGAACCCCAGACCTCCTCCATGCCATGGAGGCGCGCTACCAACTGCGCCATAGCCCCGTGTGGGAGTCGTTGGGGCCGAAGCCCTGCCGACTCCCTGAACCTTAGCGGATTATGCGCGGTTCGTCGAAACGGAATCAGGCGTCGTCGCTGAGGACCACTGGTTCGGGGAGGCTGGCGGCGTTGTGTTCCATGAGGCGCCAGGTCTCTCCGCGTGCCTGGAGTACCGACCAGCAGCAGTTGCTGAGCGGACCGAGGAGCTCGCGGCGCTCGTCGGGGACGCCGAGCATGCGGGAGATTCCCACGCGCAGGGCGGCCCCGTGACTGACGATGACGAGGAGGCCGCCGGGCGGGGTCTTGGCCAGGCCCCGGTTGACCGCGGCGACCATGCGGTCCCCGACCTCGGAGATGTGCTCTCCGTCGGGGATGTGCATGCGCGGGTGCTCGGCGGGCCAGCGTTCGGCGAGTTCAGCGGCAGTGAGGCCCTCCCATGAGCCGCCGAAGCGTTCACGCAGACCCTTGTCGAACTCCACCGGGACCCCGGAGGAGCGTCCGAGGTACCCGGCGGTGTCGGCGGCGCGTTTGAGGTCGGACGCGATGACGGTGTCGGGCCTCAGGGTGGCGAGCAGCCGACCGGCCCGTTCGGCCTGGGCGTGGCCGACCGGGTCGAGGTCAATGTCGGTCTGTCCCTGGAAACGCTTCTCGACGTTCCAGGCCGTGCGTCCGTGCCGCCAGAACAGCACACGGGGGGCGTCACTCACGTGGCGTGTCTCTCTTGTTCTGCGACCGGAACGGCCGCGCGGAGGTTACTGCTCGTCCAGCGGGGTGCGCTCGGCACCTCGGGAGCCCTCGGGGAGTTCGATCTCCGGGCAGTCCTTCCAGAGGCGCTCGAGGCCGTAGTAGCCGCGCTCCTCCTCGTGCTGGATGTGGACGACGATGTCGGCGTAGTCCAGCAGGACCCAGCGGCCGTCGCGCTCGCCTTCGCGGCGGACGGGCTTGGCACCGGACTGGATGCGCAGCTGGTCCTCGACCTCGTCGACGATGGCGCGGACCTGGCGGTCGTTGGGCGCCGAGCACAGCACGAAGGCCTCGGTGATGACGAGCTGGTCGCTGACGTCGTAGGCGATGATCTCCTGGGCGAGCTTGTCGGAGGCGGCCTCTGCGGCGACCTTGACGAGTTCCACGGCCCTGTCGGTGGCTGTCACGTTGTGCTTGCTGCCTTACTTGTCGGGTGTGGACCGGCGCGGCGCGGACCGGGGTCGGTTCGCATGGCGCGGTTCAGGGCTCCAGGTAGAGCCCGGTCTTGTTGATGTAGCGGACGATGCCGTCGGGTACGAGGTACCAGATGGGTTCGCCCTTGCGGACGCGTTCGCGGCACTCGGTGGAGGAGATGGCGAGCGCGGGGACCTCCACCAGGGAGACCTTGCCCTCGGGCAGGCCGGTGTCGCTGAGGTGGTGTCCGGGCCGGTTACAGCCTACGAAATGCGCGAGGTCGAAGAGTTCGTCGACGTTGTGCCAGCTCAAAATAGCGCCGAGTGCGTCGGCTCCGGTGATGAAGTAGAGCTCCACGTCGGGGCCGTAGGCGGCGCGCATCTGGCGGAGGGTGTCGAGGGTGTAGGTGGGCCCGGAGCGGTCGATCTCGATCCGGTCGACCCTGAACTGCGGGTTCTCCGCGGTCGCGATGACCGTCATGAGGTAGCGGTCCTCGGAGGGGGTGACCGTGGCGAGGTCCTTCTGCCAGGGCTGGCCGGTGGGGACGAAGACCACTTCGTCGAGGCCGAAGAGGTGGGCGACCTCACTGGCGGCGACGAGGTGTCCGTGGTGGATGGGGTCGAAAGTGCCGCCCATGATGCCGACCTTGGTCGGCACGGAGCCGTCCCGTCGCGCGGGGGAGCTCCCTCCGTGGGAGACGCCGGTGGCCTGCTGTGTCACTGTGCGCTCCGTTTCGCAGTGGCGCTGCCGTGTTGCCGGTTTCGGCCAACCGAGGTTAGCCGACCTCGGGCGTCGTCGCCCGCTTCCAGGCCTGTTCCACCCTGGAACAGGTCAAACAAGCGCCGGGCCGGGCTGCTTCCCGGGAAGGTTCGTGAAACACCCGCGAATCGCGTCATATCTCGTTTGACCCAAACCGTGGCCAAGCGGCATCGTGCCGCATAGCATGCCGATATGGCCAACTCACCAGATCGCGTACGCGTCCGGCTCACAGACATCTCTCCACGTGCCTACGAGCACCCCGCCGATCGCGGCGCCCTGGTCGCGCTGCGTTCGCTGACGGGCTTCGACACCCTCGTCAAGTCCCTGTTCGGACGAATCAACGAGCGCTCGCTCCGCCTGATGTTCCTTTCCAGCGCCGTGCGGGTGAGCCCCACGCAGTTCCCGGAGCTGCACGACTACCTCCGCGACGCCGCCTACGTCCTGGACCTGGACGAGGTCCCCGAGCTCTACGTCAAGATGGACCCCCAGCCCAACGCCATGGCGATCGGCCGCAAGAAGCCGTTCATCGTCATGACGACCGGCCTGTTCGACCTGTTCGACGCCGAGGAGAAGCGGTTCGTCATCGGCCATGAGGTCGGTCACGTGCTGAGCGGTCACTCCGTGTACCGCACCATCCTCCTTCTGCTGGTCTGGCTGTCCACCAAGATCATGTGGATCCCGCTGGGTGCCATCGCCATCCAGGCGATCCTGGCCGGGCTGCGTGAGTGGCAGCGCAAGTCCGAGCTCTCCAGCGACCGCGCCGGTCTGCTGACCTGCCAGAACCCCGAAGCCGCCAAGCGCGCTCTGATGAAGCTGGCCGGTGGCTCGAACCTGTCCCAGATGAACCCCGACGCGTTCATGGAGCAGGCCCGCGAGTACGAGGGCGGCGGTGACGCCGTGGACAGCGTCCTCAAGCTGATGACCACCATCCCGCAGAGCCACCCGTTCGCGGTGGTCCGGGTGGCCGAACTGCACCGATGGATCGAGAGCGGCGAGTACCAGCGGATCGTCGACGGCGAGTACCCGCGGCGGTCCACCGACCGTGAGGCCAGTGTGTCGGAGGAGGCGACCAACGCGGCCAACTCCTACCGGGAGGGCTGGAACCGTTCCTCAGACCCGCTGGTCAAGACCATCCGGGACGTGGCGGGTGGCGCGGGGCGCGCCGGGGGCCAGTTCTTCGACACGGTGGCCGACCGCTGGCGGGGTGGCCAGGGCGGCTCCGGAAGCGACCAGGGCAGCCAGAGCGGCGAGAGCGGCAGCGACAACGGCAACAGCAACAGCAACAGCAACTAGCGTTCCGGCGGACCCGCACGGGGGCGGCACCCGGCTCTTCCGGGCACCGCCCCTGTGGCGTTCGCGAGGACGGGCGTGTACCCGGGGCTCATGGGTGTGTTCGGAGCACAGGGTTCGGAACGGCACAGGGTTCGGAACGGCGTGCCCCTGTGCCGCGCGCGGTTCCCTGACCGTTCCGGGGTCAGCCCCAGCCGGTCGCGAGTGTGTCGCGCACCGACCGCCAGGCGGCGTGCGCGGGGTCGATGACGGCGAAGTGGTCGGCGCCGGAGATCTCCCGGTAGTCGACGGGGTCCCCCGCCGCCCAGGCTGCTGCCGCGTAGTCGCGGCTGTGCTCGACCGGGACGCGCTGGTCCTGGTCGCCGTGGACCAGTAGTTGGGGAACACCGAACGGCAACCGGTGCACGGGGGAGGACTCGGCGTAGAGCTCCGGAGCGGGAACGGGGCCGAGGAAGGGTTCGACCGCCCCCTCCCCCAGTCCGGCTTCGGCGCAGCGACGCAGGTCGGTGATGGGGGCGAGCGGGACCACGGAGGTCACCAAGGAGTCGGTGGCAGTCATCAGGGCGAGGTGGCCCCCGGCGGAGTGGCCGAGGGAGACCACGCGGGAGGTGTCCAGGCGTTCGTCACTCTCGGCGGTAGCGGCGAGCAGGTCCAGGGCGCGGGCGACGTCGTCACGGGTCTGCGGCCAGCCGCCGCCGTCGGTGCCGGTGCGCCGGTACTCGATGTTCCACACCGCCCACCCGTCCGCGGTCAGGTCCCGGGCGAGGGGGTCCATCAGGTGGGCGTCGTGCTGGTCGCGCCACCAGCCGCCGTGCAGCAGGACCGCCACGGGGGCCGGAGCGTCCGTTCCTTCGGGGTCCCAGCGGTGGATGATCTGGCTGGGGTGCTCACCGTAGATCGTGGTCACCGTGGGTCTCCCTGGGTCGTGGCCGGGCGGAGAGCGCTCTCCGAGGGTGCGGGGCCGTGCTCGGGCTGGTCGGGGCGCCAGCGGCGGTGGCGGGTGCCTTGTGTCCCGGTGGAACGTAGCAGGTCGAGGCGGGGGCGCGGCCCGTCGGTCCGGCCTGTGGGGGGTTTGCGGCTGCCCGCACGGAAGGGGGCTGGCCAGGTGACTCCGGGACCCGAGTAGTCCTGCTCGGCGGCGGCGTGCAGGGTCCACTGCGGGTCGTACAGGTGCGGGCGGGCCAGGGCGCACAGGTCTGCGCGCCCGGCCAGGACCGTGGAGTTGACGTCGTCGTGGGAGGAGATGGCACCGACCGCGATGACCGGCACTCCGAGGTCTCGGCGGATGCGTTCGGCGTAGGGCACCTGGTAGCTGCGGCCGTAGGCGGGCCGTTCGTCCGGGGTGACCTGGCCGGTGGAGACGTCGATGGCGTCGGCCCCGGCGGCGACGAGGGCGCGGGCGATCTCCACGGCGTCGTCGGCGGTGGTGCCGTCCTCGACCCAGTCGGTGGCGGAGATCCGGACAGTGAGGGCCTTGTGGTCGGGCCAGGCTTCGCGGACGGCGGCCAGGACCTCCAGGGGGTAGCGCAGGCGTCCGGTGAGGTCGCCGCCGTAACGGTCGGTGCGGTGGTTGGTGACCGGTGAGAGGAAGGAGGAGAGCAGGTAGCCGTGGGCGCAATGAAGTTCGAGGAGGTCGAATCCGGCGCGGTCGGCGGAGCGGGCGGCGGCGGTGAAGTCGTCCCGGATGGCTGCCATGGCGGCGTGGTCGAGTTCCCTGGGTGTCTGGTTGACGCCCTCCCGGTAGGGCAGCGGTGAGGGGGCCACCAGGGGCCAGTTGCCGTCGGGCAGGGGCTGGTCGATGCCCTCCCACATGAGGCGGGTGGATCCCTTGCGTCCGGCGTGGCCGAGCTGCACCCCGATCTTCGCCCGGCTGTTGGTGTGCACGAACTCGGTGATACGGCGCCAGGCGGCCTCGTGTTCGGGGGTGTACAGACCGGCGCAGCCGGGGGTGATGCGTGCTTCGGCGGACACGCACACCATCTCGGTCATGACCAGTCCGGCCCCGCCCAGGGCCTTGCCGCCCAGGTGGACGAGGTGGAAGTCGCCCGCCAGGCCGTCGGTGGCGGAGTACATGTCCATGGCCGAGACCACGACCCGGTTGTCCAGCTCCACGGGTCCCAGGTTGAAGGGGTGGAACATGGGCGGGCGCGGTTCGGCTGCCGCCGAGCCCGCAGTTTCCGTCGAGCCCTCGTCGTCGACGGCGGCCGGGCTGGTCGAAGCGGCGGAACTGGTGGCCGCGGGACGCCCGGCGGCGGATCCGGCCTGTTCGGCCTCGACCTGAGCGGTGAACCACGCGTCCACACACGCGACGAACTCGGGGTCGCGCAGGCGAAGGTTGTCGTAGGTGACCCGGCGGCTGCGGGTGAGCAGGTCGAAGGCGAACTGGGCCGGTGCGGCGTCCACGTGGCGGGCGATGTCCTCGAACCACTCCAGGCTGGCCCGGGCCGCGCGCTGGGTGCTGGCCACGACGGGACGGCGTTCCTCCTCGTAGGCGGTGAGGGCGGCCTCGGTGGTGGGCTGTTCGCGCAGGCAGGCGGCGAGGGCGAGGGCGTCCTCCATGGCCAGTTTGGTGCCCGAGCCGATGGAGAAGTGGGCGGTGTGGGCGGCGTCGCCGAGCAGGACCACGTTGCCGCGCCGCCAGGTGCGGTTGCGGACGGTGGTGAAACGCTGCCAGCGGGAATTGTTGGGCAGCAGGCGGTGGCCGCGCAGGACGTCGGCAAAGAGCTGCTCGCAGCGCGCTATCGCGTCGAGGGCGCTCTCCCCGGGGGCGAGGTCCTGGTCAAAGAACCCGGCGGCGTGCCACACGTCCTCAGCCATCTCCACGATGAACGTGCTGGAGCCGGTGGAGTAGGGGTAGCAGTGCAGCTGTATGACCCCGTGCGGGGTCTCCAGGACATGGAAGTTGAAGGCGTCGAAGACCAGGTCGGTACCGAGCCACATGAAGCGGTTGCGGTGGGCTTGGAGTTCGGTGCCGAAGTCCGCGGCGTGGGTGGTCCTGGTGATGCTGTTGACCCCGTCGGCGGCGACGACGAGGTCGTGGGTGGCGGCCAGATCCGCGGCGGGTGGCGCCTCGGTACGGCTGAGCACCCGGACCCCCAGCTCGGCGCAGCGGGCGCGCAGGATCTGGAGGAGCCGGCGGCGGCCGATGGCGGCGAAGCCGTGTCCGCCGGAGGTGGTGACGGTGCCTCTGTGGTGGATGTCGATGTCGTCCCAGCGGGCGAACTCGGCGGCCATGGCCCGGTACACGGCGGGGTCGGCGTGTTCGATGCCGCCGAGGGTCTCGTCGGAGAGCACCACGCCGAACCCGAAGGTGTCGTCGGGGGCGTTGCGTTCGTAGACGGTGATGTCGTGGGTGTGGTCCAGCTGGCGGGCCAGGGCCGCGAAGTAGAGTCCCGCGGGTCCCGCCCCGATACACGCGATGCGCATCGTGCCGCCTTCCTGTTCGCTGACGCCGGTTCCGCCGGCGCCGTCCGCGTTGGTGCTGGTTCCGCTGGCGTCCCTGCCGTGGGCCGCTGTCAGCTCAGGTGCTCTCCCGGAGTCTGAAGCGCTGGAGTTTGCCGGTGGCGGTGCGCGGCAGGGACGGCAGGAAGACCACCGAGCGCGGGGTCTTGTAGGGGGCGATGCGCGAGCGGACATGGTCCTTGAGCCGGTCAGCCAGAGCGGTGTCGGCGGTGAGCCCCCGGCGCGGCACCACGTAGGCGCGCACGACCAGGCCCCGGTCCGGGTCCTGCGTTCCGACCACCGCGGCCTCCTCCACATCGGGTGAGGTGAGCAGGGCCTCCTCCACTTCAGCGGGGGCGATGTTGTATCCGGCGGAGACGATCATGTCGTCGCTGCGCGCCCGGAACCAGAAGTAGCCGTCCTCGTCGCGTACGTAGGTGTCACCGGTGTGGTTCCAGCCGTGGCGGACGTACTCGCGCTGGCGTTCGTCGGACAGGTAGCGGCAGCCGACCGGACCCCGGACCGCGAGGTGGCCGGGTTCACCGTCGGGGACGGGTTTGCCCTCGTCGTCCAGGATCACCGCCTCGAACCCGGGCACGGGGCGTCCGGTGGAGCCGGGGCGCATGTGCTCGTCGCTGGCGGAGACGAAGATGTGCAGCATCTCGGTGGCGCCGATACCGTCGAGCAGGCGCACACCGGTGGCGTCGTACCAGGCCTGCCAGGTGGCGGCGGGCAGGTGTTCCCCGGCGGAGACGCAGCGGCGCAGGGAGGACAGGTCGCGCCCCTCGAGCTGGGTGAGCATGCTCCGGTAGGCGGTGGGTGCGGTGAACACGACGGAGGCGCCGTGCTCGGAGACGGCGCCCAGGATCGCCTCGGGGCGCGGGCGTTCGAGGAGGACCGTGGCGGCCCCGGCGCGCATCGGGAAGATCAGGAGCCCGCCGAGGCCGAAGGTGAAGGCGAAGGGCGGGCTGCCGACGAAGAGGTCTTCAGGGGTCGGTTTGAGGACCTGGGCGGAGTAGGTGTCGGCGATGGCCAGGACGTCGCGGTGGAAGTGCACGCAGCCCTTGGGCGCGCCGGTGGTGCCGGAGGTGTAGGCGATCATGCAGGCGTCGTCGGCGGCGGTGGGCACCGCGGTGAAGCCGGGCGGGTGGGCGTCGACCCGCGCAGTGAGGTCGCTGTCAGCCTCGCCCCCGTAGACCAGGACGCTCGGGGCCCGCTCCCCGAGTTGGTCGGCGGCGGCGGTGAGGTCGTCGAGGAAGCGGGCGTCGCAGAGCGCGTGGGTGACCCGGGCGGAGCGGACGATGGTGGAGAGCTCTCCGGCGCGCAGGACCGGCAGGACAGTGACGACCACTCCCCCGGCCTTGAGAACGGCGAGCCAGCAGGCGGCCAGCCACGGCGAGTTGGGCCCGCGCAGCAGCACCCTTTCCCCCGGCCGCAGGCCGCGCTCGTCCACCAGGACGCGGGCGATCCGGTCCACCCGGTCCCGGAGCCGGGCGTAGGTGAGGGTCTCGTGCTCGCCGACCACGCAGCGGCGGTCCGCGCCGAAGCGGGCGATGGTGCCGTCGAGCAGTTCCTCGGCGCAGTTGAGCCGTTCCGGGTGGTCCAGCGGCCGGATCAGCGGCCATTCCTCGGCCGGGGGCAGATGCTCCCGGGTGAAGGTGTCCTCATGGGCCGTGGGTGAGAGTGGCACGGCCGGGAGGGCGTGTTCCGGAAGCGACGGCCGGTCAGCCAGGTTCGGGTTCGTGTTCCGGTTCGGGTCGGGGTGCGACATGCTGGACCTCCGGTGGGCGGGGTTCTACAGCCGGGTCTGTGGCGTTACATGTGGCGAGCGATGATCTGACGCTGGACCTCCGAAGCGCCTTCGTAGATACGCGGGGCGCGCACCTCGCGATAGAGGTGTTCGAGCAGATGGCCCCGGTGCAGGGCGCGGGCGCCGTGCAGCTGTACCGCGGCGTCCACCACGTACTGGGCCGTCTCGGTGGCGAAGAGCTTGGCCATGGCGGCCTTGAGGGTGACGTCGGGACCACCGGAGTCGTACTCCCGCGCCGCCGCGTAGACGAGCAGCCGGGCGGCCTCGGTGCGGGTGGCCATCTCAGCCAGGGTGTGGGCGACCGTCTGGAGGCGGCGCAACGGGCCGCCGAAGGCGCTGCGGTGGTCGGTGTGCTCCTTGGCCGCGGCCAGCGCGGCGTCGGCCATCCCCACCGCGAAGGCGCCGACGCTGGGGCGGAACAGGTCCAGGGTGCGCATGGCGACAGTGAACCCCTGGTCAGGGATGCCGACGACATCCTGCGGGCCGACCTCGACCCCGTCGAAGACTAGGTGGCCCAGGGCGTGCGGGGAGAGCATCTCCAGGGGGCTGCCGGAGAGCCCCGGGCGGTCGCCCGGGACGCAGAAGGCAGTCACCCCGCGGGAGCGCGTCCCGGGGGTGGTGCGGGCGAACACGGTGTAGAAGTCGGCGTCGGGGGCGTTGGAGATCCAGGTCTTCTCGCCGTGCAGGCGCCAGCCGTCACCGAAGGGTTCGGCGCGCAGTGCCAGGGCCGCGGCGTCCGAGCCCGCGTCGGGTTCGGTGAGGGCGAAGGCGGCCACGGCCCGGCCGGCGGCGGCTTCGGGGACCCAGCGTCGGCGTTGGCGTTCGGTTCCGGACTGCAGGAGCGGGTAGGTGCCCAGCCCCTGGAGGGCGAGGGCGGTCTCGGCGTGGGTGTCGGTGCGGGCCAGGTGCTCGCGCAGCAGGCACAGGCGGGTCGCGGGCGCCTCACGCAGGGGGCCGTCGTCCGCGGTACCGGGGAAGAGCGCCGGGAGGAGGCCCACGTCACCGAGGCGGAGCAGCAGGGCGCGGTCCACCCGGCCGGGTTCGGCCGCCGGTGCGGTGTCCGACCCGGACGGTGCGGCGGTGATTTCGGCGGCGCACGCCCGGACCCAGCGCGCGAACTCGTGATCGGTGTCGTTCCGGGGGATCCCCATGGGTGACCTCGACTCTCGTTGGGTACGTGATCCACCCCACATCGCAAATATACAATAAGTATGACGACCGTCAAGAGAGCTACATGAGGAGATTCAACGGTGCGTTCAGCCCCCGGTGACGGGGAGGACCGTCCGAGGACCGGACCAACCGGCCGATATCGTGTCCGCGTGACGTCCAACAGCGGCCAGGCGGCCGACCCCGACACCGAGCGCCGGCGGCCCAGGTCCCTGATCGTCTCCTTCTTCGGTTCCTACGCCCGTGACGTGGGCGGATGGATCGGGGTGGCCGACCTCATCGCGCTGATGTCCGGGCTCGACGTGGAAGGCCCCGCCGTTCGCTCCGCCGTCTCCCGGCTCAAACGCCGCGGCCTGCTGACCCCCGAACGCCTCGGCGGGGCGGCCGGGTACCGCCTGTCCGACGAGGGGCGCCGCATCCTCGCCGAGGGGGACCAGCGCATCTTCGGCCACCGCGTCGCCCGCGTCCAGGACGGCTGGGTGCTCGTGGTCTTCTCCGTGCCCGAGTCCGAGCGGCGCCGCCGGCACGCCCTGCGCAGCCAGCTCACCCGGCTCGGCTTCGGCACCACCGCCGCCGGTGTGTGGATCGCCCCCGCTCATCTGACCGACCAGGCCCGCGGGGCGCTGCGGGACCTGGGCTTGGAACCCTACGCAGAGCTCTTCCACGCCTCCCACCTGGACTTTCGCGAGCTGACCGAGTCCGTTGCCCGCTGGTGGGACCTGCCCGCGTTCCAGGCGATGTACGAGGGCTTCCTCGACGAGTACGAACCCGTGCTGGAGCGGTGGCGGCGAATGAGCGGACCGCTCGGGGCGCAGGAGCGCAAACAGGCGTTCGCCGACCATCTGCGCACGGTCGACACCTGGCGGAGGCTGCCCTATCTGGACCCGGGGCTGCCGCCCGAGCTGCTCCCGGAGCCCTGGGCGGGCAGCCGCGCGGCCCGGGTGTTCTTCGACCTCCACACGCTGCTCCAGCCCCTAGGGCTGAGCGAGGTGCGTAGCGTCATCGCGTTCTCGAAGTTCCGCTGAGCCCTGGGCCGCCCGGGCCGCGAGCCCACTCGGACCAGGCACAGCTCAGACCGAGGTCCCGTTCACTCCGAGGTCCCGCCCGGACCAGGGTCGGGGATCACGGCGACGCCGACCAGCTCGACCAGCGCTCCGGGCTCGAATAGGTCGGTCACCCCCAGTAGCGCCATCGCCGGATAGTGGCGGCCCAGACGGGCGCGGTAGGCACGGCCGATCTCGCGGGCGGCCGACCGGTAACCGGGGACGTCGGTGGTGTAGATGGTCAGGCTGACCAGGTGCTCCGGGGCGCCCCCGCAGGCGCGCAGAGCGGTGACGACGTTGTCCAGGGCGGCCCCGAACTGGTCGGGCAGGTCCCGGGCGACCAGCGTGCCGTCGGGCCCCGAGGCGATCTGTCCGGCGAGGTGAACCGCCTTGCCCGGGACTGGGACCACCGCGTGGGAGAACCCCGAGGTGGGGCCGAGTTCGGGCGGGTTGACCAGCGTGTGCGGGCTGGGCCGCAGGTCTGCGGGCTCCACTAGCGCCCCTTCCACTCGGGTGCTCTGCGGCCGGTGAACGCGGCGTGGAACTCGGCGTAGTCGGCGCTCTTCATCAGCAGGGCCTGGGTCATGGCCTCCAGTTCGATCGCCCCGGACAGGCTCATGTCCAGTTCCCGGGAGAGCAGCGCCTTGGTCTGGGCGTAGCCGAAGGCGGGCCCCTCGGAGAGCCGGGTGGCCAGCCGGGCGACCGCCTCGTCCAGTTCTTGGTCCTCCACCAGCTCGCTGACCAGCCCGTATCGGTCGGCCTCGGCGGAGTCAATGGTGTCGCCGAGCATGAGGATCTTGGTGGCGTTGCCCAGTCCCACCATGCGGGGCAGCAGGTAGGCGGCGCCCATGTCGGCGCCGGACAGGCCGACCCGGGTGAAGAGGAAGGCGAAGCGGGCCGAGCGGGCGACCACCCGGAAGTCGGCAGCCAGGGCCAGGACCGAGCCCGCCCCGGCGGCAATGCCGTGGATCCCGGCGATCACCGGGACCGGGCACTCGCGCATGACCCGGACTACCTCGCCGGTCATCCGAGTGAAGGCGAGCAGGTCGTCGGGGTCCATCTCCAAGGTCCGGCCGATGATCTCGTTGACGTCCCCGCCGGAGCAGAACCCCTTGCCGCGCCCGCGCAGGACGAGGACTCGGGTGTCGCCCCGGTGCGGGAGTTCGGTCAGCAGGTCGCGCAGGTCGGCGTAGGCCTCGAAGGTCAGGGCGTTGAGTTTGTCGGGCCGGTCGAGGGTCACGGTGGCCACCCCGCCCTCCCGGTGGAGGTCGAAGTGGTTCCACTGCTCGGTCAGGGGCGCGGACGCCCGGAAGGGACTCACCGGTGGGCTCCTCCGCCGTCGATAGTCAGGGACTGGCCGTTGACCGCCCGGGCCAGCGGGCTCGCCAGGTAGGTGACGGCGGCCGCCACCTCCTCGGGTTCGATGAGTCGGCCCAGAGGGCTGGCCTTGACCAGGACCTCCTCGGCCTCTTCCCGGCCGCGGCCGGTGCGCTCGGCGATGCGGGCCACGGAGCCCTCGGTCATGGGGGTGCGGACGAAGGAGGGGCACACGGCGTTGCTGGTGACACCGGTGCCCGCGACCTCGGCGGCCACCGCGCGGGCCAGTCCGAGCATCGCGTGCTTGGAGGCGGTGTAGGCGGCGGTGTAGCGGGAGCCGGTGTGCGCGGCGGTGGAGGCGACGAAGACCACCCGTCCGTCGTCGCGTTCGAGCATGCCCGGCAGAAGGGACCTGGTGAGCAGGAACGCGGAGGTGGCGTTGGTGCGCAGGTGGGTTTCCCACAGCTCGAGGCAAGTACGCCGCAGAGGAGCGCTCTGCGCCATGCCCGCGTTGTTGACCAGCACCGACACCTCTCCCAGGCTTTCGACCAGGGACTCCACCGCCTTTTCGTCGGTGAGGTCGCAGACCCGGGAGGTGACCTTGAGCCCGTGGGCTCGGGATCTGCGTTCCAGAGCGGCCAGTCTCCCGGAGTCCCGCCCGAGGGCGACCACCTCGTTGCCCTCGCTCGCCAGGGCGAACACGATGGCCCGCCCGATACCGCCGGAGCCACCGGAGACCACGACACGTCGTTCGGAGTCAGCCATGCCCGGAATGTATCACCGACCCATGACCATCGTCACTGCTACGACATAACAGCGGTACGCGTGGGACCGATGATGTAGGTGAGTCGGATGATGCGAGTGGGCCACATGATGTGGGTGGGGCAGACCGGCTAGCCAGTGGGGGGGGTGGCCCGGCCTGGTCGGGAGCGGCCCTCAGCCCCGGAGAGGCCCCGTGCACAAGAACAGCGCCGACGGCGCGGGGCCGTCGGCGCTGGAGAGGCGAGTGGGGGTGGGTTCCCCCGCCCGGCGTGAACCGGGTTGTCGCCGGGAGCTCTCCGGGCCGGCCCGGAGAGTGCCTCGAGGTTTGTCCTAGAAGGCGGGGCCGGCTTCGAGGGCTTCCTCGATGGTCTCGGCGCGCTGCTCCTCGACGGCCTCCTCGAGGTCGGCCTCGTGCTCCTCGAACTCGGCGGTCACCTCGGCAGCGAAGGTGCGCAGCGCGACCTCCTGGGTGACGATGCCGCCGCGCACGCGGTTGTTGTCGCCGATCTGGGCGGTCGGGCTGTTGTCGGAGGCGGTCAGGTCGCCGCCGACGATGTTGTTGTCGATGTACACGCCGCCGGACACGCCGGTGACCGAGAGGTCGCCGTCGATGTAGTTGAGGGAGCTGGCGAAGCCCTCGCTCTCACCGGCGCCGATGGCGACCGGGCCGTTGCCGCCGGTGTAGGTGGCGTCACCGATGACCTCGCTGTCCACCAGGATGCCGCCGGAGGCGGCGTTGGTGACGGAGAGGTCGCCGCGGACGACGCTGTCGAAGATGTCCACGTACTCCACGCCCTCGGCGGACACGCCGCCCAGACGGGAGTCGGTGACGTAGAGCTCGCCGACGGTGGCGTTGACGGAGGAGGCGGAGGAACCGACCACGAAGACGAAGCCGTCGTTGTCGGCGCCCTCGGCAGCCGCGGCGCTCAGGGCCGCGACCGAGGTGCCGTCCTCCAGGTAGGTGCCGTAGGCGCCGGTGTTGACGACGTCGCCGTCGACGGAGGTGTCGGAGGCGTCGAAGTAACCACCGCTGGAGACGGTCACCTGACCGTCGATCTGGCCGCCGAGGATGTGCAGGTTGGCGTCGCTCTCGACGGTGACCTTGCCCTGGATGGTGGTGCCGTCCAGGAAGCAGCTCGCGCCGGCCGGAACCTTGAGGTCAGTGGGCAGAGTGATCGCACCTCCGTGTCCCGAGCACAGGGTGACCAGGTCCGCCTGGGCAGGGGCTGCCATGAGGGTGACGCCGCCGATGGCCAGGGCCGCCGTGGCGGTGGACGCAGCGATCTTGCTCCCGAGCTTCATGCGGGGGATTTCCTTTCGTCGTGACCGGTGGGGTCCGACGCTCCTGATGAGTGTGCGGGAAGAGCGCCGTGTGGACACCACAGAGAAAGTACCGACCCCAAAGCGCTTTGGGAATACTCTTCGGGAGAAGATTCGCTTCTGTCCAGGTTTCCGGGAGGAAAACGCACGTGGTGACGCATGTGCCGCAGAGTGTGCGGAATCACGGCTGTTACGACGGGGAGACGTCCGCCCCGGGGCCCGAGGTTTCCGGTCACCCAACCGTTCCGGACACGCGGCCGTTCCCGGCCAGCCCGGCTGTCCGGGCCTTTCAGGGCCGCCCCGCCAGGGATGGGAAGGAGAATGGCCGCCCGGTCAGCCGGGCGGCCATTCAAGGTCGAACCAACGGTCCGGTGATTACTTCAGGTGACCGTCACCGGTGACCACGTACTTGGTCGAGGTCATTTCGGTGAGCCCCATCGGGCCTCTGGCGTGCAGTTTCTGAGTGGAAATGCCGATTTCCGCGCCGAAGCCGAACTCACCGCCGTCGGTGAAGCGCGTGGAGGCGTTCACCATCACTGCGGCCGAGTCCACCCGGGAGACGAAGTACCGGGAAGTGCTGAGCGAGTCGGTGATGATCGCCTCGGTGTGCTGGGTGGAGTACTTCCTGATGTGCGCGAGCGCGGCGTCCACGTCCGGGACGACCCGCACGGCCAGGTCCATGGACAGGTACTCGGTGGTCCAATCCTCCTCGGTGGCCTCGACCACCGTGGCACCGGTCGGGTGCGCGGCGGCGACCGCCTGAACGCGGTCGTCACCGTGCACGGTGACCTCGGCCTCAGCGAGAGAGACCAGGACCCGGGGCAGGAAGGCGTCGGCGACCGCCTCGTGCACCAGGAGGGTCTCGGCGGAATTGCACACCGAGCAGCGCTGGGCCTTGGCGTTGACGGCGATGGCCACCGCCTTGTCGAGGTCGGCGTCGGCGTCCACGTACACGTGGCACAGGCCCTCGCCGGTCTCGATGACCGGGACGGTGGAGTCGCGGACCACGGCCTGAATGAGCGAGCCGCCACCGCGCGGGATGAGCACGTCCACGAGCCCGCGGGCGCGCATCAGCGCGGTGGAGGACTCGCGGGTGCGGCCCGGGACCATCTGGACGGCGTCGACCGGGACCCCGGTGCCTTCCAGAGCGTCGCGCAGCACCCCGACGATGGCGGTGTTGGAGTCGTAGGCCGAGGAGGAGCCGCGCAGCAGGGCGGCGTTGCCGCTCTTGAGGCACAGGGCGGCAGCGTCCGCGGTGACGTTGGGGCGGCCCTCGTAGATGATGCCGATGACCCCGAGCGGGACCCGGATCTGGCGCAGGTCCAGGCCGTTGGGCAGGATAGAGCCGCGCACGGACTCCCCGACCGGGTCGGGGAGTTCGACGATCTCGCGCACCGCGTCGGCGATGGCCTCGATCCGCGCCGGATTCAGGGTGAGCCGGTCGATCATGGCCGGGCTGGTGCCGTCCCGGCGGGCCCGCTCCACGTCCTGGGCGTTGGCGGCGGTGATCTCGTCCGCCCGCTTGACCAGGGCGTCGGCGATGGCCAGCAGGGCCTGGTCCTTCACCGCCCGGCTGAGCGGCGCGAGGTCAGCCGCAGCGTCCTTGGCACGTTGGGCTACCGCGTGGACCTCACGCTCGATGTCACTCATGGCTGTCATCCTTGTCAGGGCTTCCTTGCTCGGGAGGCCGCCCGGGCCGGTGGGCCTGCCGCGTCGAAGGGCACCGGACCAGGGGGATCACCTCCAGCGTATAGCGCCCGGTCACCGGACACACGAAGTTATCCACAGGGTGGGACGACAGGCCCTCACTGACCCGTGGGAGCACCGACGCGGACTGGCATGGGCTCTCCGCCGCATCACTACCCCAGCAGAGAGCAGCAGACTATAATTCTGGTCTATGAGAACCTTGCCGCTGTCCGAAGTCAAAGTCCGCCTGTCCGAGCTCGCCGAAGAGGTGGACCGCACACACGAACGGCTGACCGTCACCAAGAACGGGCGCGACTACCTCGTCATCATGTCCGCCGAGGACATGGCGGAGATCGAAGCCACCCTGGAACTGCTGGGGGACCCCGAGGCCATCGCGGAGGTTCAGCAGAGCAAGCGGGAGATTGCGGAAGGAAGGGCACTCAGTCCGGAGGAGAGCACGGACCTACTTGAGTCCTTGCGCAGGAAAGGCCACCGTTGACCTACTCCATCCAGCTCACCCCCACCGCCGCCCGGCATCTGCACGAGCGGCTCCCCGAGTTCGCGGCGGCCGCTTGCGCCGAGTTCATCATGGGACCGCTCGCCGACAACCCCCACAGGGTCGGTGCACCGCTTCGGACACCGTTCGAGGGCGACTATCGGGCCCGGCGCGGCGAGTACCGGGTCAGGTACCGGATCGATGACGACACCAAGACGATCTTCGTCCTCGCTGTGCACCACAGAAGGGACGCCTACCGCCGACGCTGAGTTCAGCGGGCGTCGCTGTTCGAGGTGGACCGGCCCTTCGCGTTCACCAAGGCCAGAGGGTCCGGCGGCCCTCACCCGCTCCGGGGCGGGTGCGGGCCCCGTCCACCCGAAGGCTCAGCTCCAGCCGTAGCGCTCCTTCAGGACAGCGGCGATCTTCCAGAAGAGGCGCTCGTCCATCACGGCGGCCTCGCGGCGGATGGCGGCCTCGTCGAACTCGAAGAGGCGGTCCACGCGCACGTAGGAGTCGCGGCCCTCGCCGTCCCAGGCGCCTGCGCCGATCGGCAGCCAGTCCTGGCGTTCGCGCTCGTCGGGGGCCTGGGAGGAGAGCATGAGGCCGTGCAGGCGCTTGCCCTTGCGGCCCACCACGAGCAGGGGGCGGTCCTTGCCCCGGGTGGCGTCCTCCTCGTAGGGCACCCAGGTCCACACGATCTCGCCCGCGTCGGCGAGGCCGTCCTGCTCGGGCGCGTACACGAGCCTGGTGGCGTTGCGCCCGGTGGGGACCTCGCGGACGGCTCCCTCGTGGGGGTGGGAGTCACCGTTCTGCGGGGAGGCGGCGGACGGCTGGGCGTTGCCGTTGCGCGGAGCGTCGCCGATGCGCTGGGCGTCGCTGTGGCTCTGGGTTCCGACGCTCGGTCGCGGGCTGTTGTACTGCGTCGTCTCTCGGTTCACGCCCCGCATCCTAGAACGTGTCCGGCCCCGACGCGGACGGCTCCGCCGGGGTCAGCTCAGGTCCAGCAGGGCCCGCAGGGCGCGGACGCAGTGCTCCGTCTCGTCTGCCAGGCTCCGGGGGCGTTCCGTGGCGGGGGCGGCGCTCCAGCGCAGGGCGCGGGCCTCCACGTAGGCGGTCCAGGCGTCGGTGACCGGGGCCGCGGAGTCAGGCAGGCCCAGCAGGTCGCGCACGCGGGCGCCCATGGTCTCGCGCAGGTCCTCCACCAGTTCGCCGTCCAGGGTCACCGAACCCCCGCCGAACACCAGCGCCAGGTACGACCCCCGACGGCGGTCCACCTGTTCGTGGAAGCGCTCCACGAACTGGGCGACGGCGTCCCAGCCGGTCAGGTCCCCGTCCGGGGCGGTGTTGCGCACCACCCGGCGCCCGGCGGCCGCCACCACGGCGTCGTGGAAGGCGGTCTTGTTCGGGAAGTAGTGGAACAGCAGCCCCCGGGAGATCCCGGCCTCCTTGGCGACCTCGTCCACTGCCAGTTCCTGGATGGGGCGCTCCACCAGCATCCGCAGGCCGATCCCGACCAGTTGGCGCCTGCGTTCGTCCTGGGTCATCCGCGTCCGCCGCGGGGCTTCCTCGCTCACACTATTGAGCATTGCTCAATAAGAACGTAGTGTCAACGACATGGACTTCGCACCCTCCCCGCGCGCCGCCGACCTGATCGAGCGGGTCCGCGCCTTCATCGAGACCGAGATCGACCCCGTCGAAGAGGACTACCACCGCGACCTCGCCGCCCGCCGGGTCGACGGCGACCCCTGGCAGCCCTTGCCCGTGATCGAGGAGCTGCGCGCCAGGGCCCGCGCCCAGGGGCTGTGGAACCTCTTCCTGCCCGCCGGGCACGAGGGCCCCTACGCCGAGCGCTTCGGCACCATCGGCGGGGCCGGACTCAGCAACACCGACTACGCCCCCGTCGCCGAGCTCACCGGCCGCTCGCACATCGCCCCGGCGGTGTTCAACTGCGACGCCCCCGACACCGGCAACATGGAGGTGCTCCTCAAATACGGCTCCGAGGAGCAGAGGGAGCAGTGGCTGGAGCCGCTGCTGGACGCCCGCATCCGCAGCGCGTTCTGCATGACCGAGCCCGACGTCGCCTCCTCCGACGCCACCAACATGGAGCTGCGCGCGGAGGTCAGGGGCGACGAGGTCGTGGTCAACGGCCGCAAGTGGTGGTCCACCGGCGTCGGCCACCCCGACTGCGAGCTCCTCATCGTCATGGGCCTGACCGATCCCGAGGCCGACCGCCACCACCGGCACACCATGGTCATCGTCCCCCGCAGCGCCCCCGGCGTGAAGGTCGAGCGCCTCCTGGACACCATGGGCTTCAAGGACGAGCCGGGCGGCCACGGCGAGGTCACCTTCACCGACGTGCGCGTGCCCCTGTCCAACGTCATCGCCGGGCCCGGCCGCGCCTTCGAGATCGCCCAGGGCCGTCTGGGCCCGGGCCGCGTCCACCACTGCATGCGACTGATCGGCCTGGCCGAGAAGGCCCTCGAACTCGCCTGTCGGCGCGGCCTGTCCCGGACTGCCTTCGGCAAGCCGATCGCCAACCTGGGCGGCAACCGCGAGCGCATCGCCGACGCCCGCATCGCCATCGACTCCACCCGCCTCCTGGTACTCAACGCCGCCTGGAAACTCGACCAGGGCGGGCCGCTGAACGCGCTCAGCGAGGTCAGCCAGATCAAGGTGGCCGCGCCGAACATGGCCCAGCAGGTCATCGACTTCGCCATCCAACTGCACGGCGGCGGCGGCATGTCCAACGACTTCCCCCTCGCCGGCGCTTGGACCAGCGCGCGGGCGCTGCGCCTGGCCGATGGCCCCGACGAGGTCCACCGCGGAGTCATCGCGCGCCTGGAACTGATGAAGCACGGAGCCCGCAGATGACCCCCGGCGACGGCACGGGCCGCCGTGTCCTGGTTACCGGCGGGGCCTCCGGGCTGGGCGCAGCCCTGGTCTCTGCCTTCGCGGCGCGCGGTGACCAGGTGCTCGCCACCGACCTCGCTGAGCAGGCCCCCGAAGCCCTCCCCCGGGGCGCGGACTACCTGCGTCTGGACGTGACCTCCGACGACGACTGGGCAGCCGCCCTCACCCGCGTGGAGGACGCCTGGGGCGGGCTGGACGTACTGGTCAACAACGCCGGGGTCGCGGCGGGCGGGCGGATCGACCACCTCACCCTGGACGACTGGCGCTGGATCACCGAGATCAACCTGTTCGGCGTGGTCCGCGGCTGCCGCACCTTCACCCCGCTGCTCAAACGGCAGGGCTCCGGGTACATCGTCAACACCGCCTCGGCCGCCGGGCTGATCCACCCGCCGACCATGAGCTCCTACAACGCGGTCAAGGCCGCGGTCGTGGCGCTCAGCGAAACCCTTCAGCACGAGCTCGCGCCCTACGGCGTCACCACGTCGGTGGTGTGCCCGTCGTTCTTCCGCACCAACCTCGCCTCCTCCCTGAGCGGCAGCGACCCCGCGGTGGAGGCTTCCGCGAGCAGGCTGATCAACGGGTCGAAGCTGACCGCGGACGACATCGCCGCCGAGGTGCTCAAGGGCATGGACCGCCGACGGCCGGTCATCCTCACCGACCGCGCCGGACGGTCCGCCCTGCGCGCCAAACGCTGGCTGCGCCCCCTCTACGACCGCACGATGCGCCGGATGGCTGAGGGCGTCCGCCGCCGCGTCGAGCGCAGCGACCCCGCCACGAAGACCAGCACGACCAGCACGGAGAAGCACGTATGAGCAAGGGAACGATCCTGATCACCGGGGCCTCGGCGGGCCTGGGCGCGGAGATGGCGCGCCAGTTCGCCGCGCTCGGCTACGACCTGGGCCTGTGCGCCCGGCGCACCGAGAGGATGGCCGCGCTCAGGGACGAGATCACGGCCACCCACCCCGACCGCCGGGTGGTGCTCAAGGCCCTGGACGTCACCGACGACGAGGCCGTCTTCCGGGTGTTCGAGGAGCTCGCCGCCGAGTTCGGCACGGTGGACCGGGTCATCGTCAACGCGGGGCTGGGCAAGGGCGCCGCGCTCGGCAGGGGCCGCTTCGACGCCAACCGGCAGACCGCCATGACCAACTTCGTGGGGGCGCTGGCCCAGTCGGAGGCGGCCATGGCGATCTTCCGCGAACAGGGGCGCGGCCATCTGGTGATGATCTCCTCGATGTCGGCCCTGCGCGGTATGCGCAAGGCCATGACCGTCTACGCCGCCACCAAGGCCGGGGTGGCGGCCATCGCCGAGGGCCTGCGCGCCGAGCGCGTGCCGGGCCTGGACGTGTCGGTGGTCTACCCGGGCTACATCCGTTCGGAGATGAACGAGCACGTCGCCCAGAAGACCCGCTTCATGGTCGACACCGAGACCGGTGTGCGCTCCATGGTCGCGGCCATCGAGAAGCGCAGGGTCAAGGCGTACGTCCCGGCCTGGCCGTGGGTGCCGATCGGTTTCCTGATGAAGCGCCTGCCGCTGTCGGTCGTCAGGAAGCTGACATGAGCGGGCCCTCCGCTGACGAACGTGTCCCGGGGGCGCGCGAGGTCCGCGCCGAGGACGCCTTCGACGCGGCCGCGGTGACCGAGTGGCTGCGCGGACACGCCGAGGCCCCGGACGGGCTCGACGGCGTCCCGGAGGTCCGCCAGTTCTCCGGCGGCGCCTCCAACCTCACCTACCTGCTGCGCTACCCCGGGCGCGATCTCATCCTGCGCCGTCCCCCGGCCGGTAGGAAGGCGGCTGGCGCACACGACATGGGCCGCGAGTACCGGGTCCAGTCCCGGCTGGCCCCGGTCTTCCCGTACGTGTCCGCGATGGTGGCGTTCTGCGCGGACGAGTCGGTGATCGGCTCGGAGTTCTATGTCATGGAGCGTCTGGCCGGGCCGATCCCTCGCAAGGAGCTCCCACGAGACGTCTCCCTCTCCCCCGAGGAGGTCCGGCGGCTGTGCGTGAACGTCCTGGACCTGCTGGTGGACCTGCACTCGGTGGACACCGAGGCGGCGGGACTGGGCGAGTTCGGCCGCGGCGAGGGCTACGTCGCCCGTCAGGTGGCCGGGTGGTCCAAGCGCTACCGCGGAGCGAAGACGTGGAACGTGGGTTCGTTCGAGAAGGTGATGGCCTGGCTGGACGCCAACCAGCCCCGGGACCGCCGTACCTGCCTCATCCACAACGACTTTCGCTTCGACAACGTCGTCCTGGACGCCCGGGACCCCACCCGCCCGGTCGGTCTCCTGGACTGGGAGATGGCAACTCTGGGCGACCCTCTGATGGACTTGGGCGGGGCTCTGGCGTACTGGGTGGAGGCCGACGACGACCTCCTCTTCCGCCAGTTCCGCAGGCAGCCCACCCACCTGGAGGGGATGCTGACCCGCACCGAAGCCAGGGACCACTACCTGGAGCGGAGCGGCATCGAGCTCACCGAACGCGAGTGGGCGTTCTACGAGGTCTTCGGGCTGTTCCGGCTGGCGGTCATCTGCCAGCAGATCTACTACCGCTACCACCACGGGCAGACCACCAACCCGGCCTTCCGGTTCTTCTGGCTGGCCTGCCGGCTGCTGGAGAGACGGTGCCGGGGGATCATCCGACGCGCCGAAGGCTGAGGTCTGCCCGGCCTCCGTGCGGCGGCCGGGCAGGCCTCACAGCTCCTCGACGGTGCGCATGATCCGCTCGCGCGCACTACTGCCCTCGGGGACCGGGACCAGCGGGTGGATGTGGAAGGCGCCCTGTTCCTCGTAGATGTGCGAGTCCCCGCCCACTTCGGTCACCAGCTCGTGCAGACGGCGTGTGTCCGGCAGCAACAGGTCGCGGGTACCGATGTAGAGGTCCATGGGCGGCAGGGTCGCCAGTTCCCCGTAGACCGGGCTTAGCCGGGGCAGGGACAGATCGTCCCCGCCCGCCCAGACCCTGGCCGCCTCCACCATGCCCACGGGGCTCAGCCAGGGGTCGCGCTCCTCCACATCGGCGATGTCCGGGTTGGACATCGTCATGTCGGCCCACGGGGAGATCAGGACCAGCCGTACGGGCTCTGGCAACCCCGCCCCCGGCAGGGTCTGGGCGAAGGCGAGCGCGAGCCCGCCCCCCGCGGAGTCCCCGGCCAGCAGCGTGCGCTCGGGTGCGACGTCCACCAGCAGCTCCCGGTAGACCTCCGTCAGGAACGGGAAGGCCTCCCGGTAGGTGTGTTCGGGAGCCAGCCCGTAGATCGGCACCTCCACCCGGCAGCCGGCATCGGCCATCCGGGAGATGAGTACCCAGTGCCAAGCGGTGATCTCGGTGACGTAGGTGCCCCCGTGCAGGTACAGCACGGCCTTCTCCGGTACCTCGACCTCACGGGGAAGCACGGTGTAGACGGAGAAGTCACCGACCTCGCGGAGGGTGATCCAGTGCCTCTGGGTGAGCCAGAGCGGCGGACGCGGCTCCTCCTTGGGCCCGTGCAGCCACTCCCGGGTCTCCTCCGCCGACTCCAGGGTCGGTTTACGGAAGACCCGAAGGGCCAACGACGCCAGGCGTGTCACGAGACTCGGCATGGATGGAACCACCCTCCTCAGGACGTCCTGTCATGGAGCCTTTCACGAACGCACGACAACGCGGGCGGAGGGGGCGGCGTGCCGGGCACCCAGGGCGGTTTTGATCCCTCTCCTGAAGATGATCTTGCTACCAGGAGCGAAATCGGCGCGGTGGTTTCTAGTATCTGTTGCAATGAACCTGATTCAGGGGGTAGTT
>NZ_ANAZ01000060.1:0-26549 GCF_000340985.1 Nocardiopsis valliformis DSM 45023 | reverse complement strand
TCACCCTGGTCAGCTGCCCGACCTGGCTTGTTAGCTACTCTACCAGGCTTTCCTCGCGGTCCGCCCCGGCAAGCGGGCCCGGGGCACAGGAACGGGGCGGGACCCGGAAGGTCCCGCCCCGTCGTACACCACGCCTTCAGCGGCGCGCGGTACTTCCTCTTGGACTACGGACTAGTCGCCCGCGGCCTCCTCGATGGCCTCGAGAGCCTCACGCAGGCGCTCGTTGGCGTCCTCGTTGGCCTCCTGTGCCTCTTCCCAGGCCTCGACAGCCTCGTTGAGGGCATCGGTGAGGTCGTTGGCGTCACTGTCGCCACCGTCGCCGTCACCCGCACCCGCCTCGGCGGTCTCCTCGTCGTCCTCGGTGCCCTCCTCGGCGTCCGGTTCGGGCAGCGGGGCCTCGTCGCCCTCGAACAGGTTGTTCAGGGCGTCCTGGAGGTTGCTGCCGATGGCGACCTCCTCACCGAAGCCGACCATGACCTGCTGGAGCAGCGGGAAGGACGCGGCTCCGCCGCCACCGGCCTGCACGTAGAGGGGCTCCACGTACAGCAGACCGCCAGCGAAGGGCAGGGTCAGCAGGTTGCCCCGGGTCACCTCGGCGTTGGACTGCTCCAGCGGGAGCAGGACCTCACGCACGTCGGCGTCCGAGTCGAACGCGTTCTGCACCTGACCGGGACCGAAGATCACCGTGCTCCGGGGCAGCTCCAGCAGCTTCAGCTGACCGTAGTCCTCGGATTCGGGGTTGCTGTCCACGGCCATGAACGCGGCCAGGTTCTCACGACCTCGCGGCACGAACGTGGTGGTCAGCGAGAAGCTGGCCTCCTCCGCGCCCGGGAAGTTGATGGTCTGGCGGTAGGGCGGCTCGGAGACGTCCCCCTCCTGGGTCGGGTCGTTGGGAACCGACCAGAAGTCCTGACCACCGTAGTAGGACGCGGCGTCCGTGACGTGGTACTCGCGCATGATCTCGCGCTGCACCTTGAACAGGTCGTCCGGGTAGCGGACGTGCTGGATGAGCTCCTCGCTCATCTCGTCCTTGTCGACGATGGTGCCCGGGAAGGCACCCTCCCAGGTCTGGAGGACGGGGTCCTCCTCGTCCCAGCCGTACAGGGTGACGCTGCCGTCGTAGGCGTCGACGGTGGCCTTCACCGAGTTGCGGATGTAGTTGACCTCGTTACCGGGCAGCGCGCCGACCTGCTGGATCGAACCGTCCGTGAAGGTGTCGGTCACCGCCTGGGTGAAGTCGATCCGGTTCGCGTACGGGTAGCCGTCAGAGGTGGTGTACCCGTCGACGATCCACAGGAGCCTTCCGTCGACGACCGCCGGGTAGGGGCGGCTGTCCATGGTCAGGAAGGGAGCGACCTTCTCGACGCGGTCCAGCGGGTCGCGCTCGTAGATGATCCGCGAGTCGCTGGTGATCGCGCTGTTGAGCAGGATGCTCGTTTCCTGGTACTTGATCGCGTACAGGATGCGGTCGAAGAAGTTGCTCAGCGCCACTCCGCCGTCACCGTCGTAACGGTTATAGGCCTGAGAGCCGCTGGTGGGCGCGTCCTCAGCGCCCTCATCGACGGCCTCGGTGTCCTCGGCCGGGGCCTCCTCCGCCCCTTCGTCGCCGTCAGCCGGCACGCGGGCGTCGTCCGCGTCCGGGCTGGCGTCGACCGCGTCCTCCAGCGTGGGAACGTCAGGCTCGTCGTTCTCGGCGTCGAGGGGGAAGTCGTACTCCTCCTCGGCCTGGACGATGACGTACTCGGCGCCTTCGCGACCGTAGTAGATCCGCGGCTCGTACTCGCCCGTGACGTCGCTGAGGTCACCGCGCGGCGGGATGTTGTACTCGGTGAAGACCGGACGGCCCTCGTTGTCGATCAGGTTGCCCGCGGCGGCGACCATGCCGAAACCGTGGGTGTAGATCAGGTGCCGGTTCAGCCAGTTGTCCTGGTCCGAGGGCGGACCGTCGAGCTCGCGGACCGCGACGATCGTGTCGATCAGGTTGCCGTCGGCGTCCGGGTAGCGGTCGACCTCCAGCACGTCCGGGAACTGGTAGAAGCCTCGGACCTGCTGCATCTGCTGGAAGGTCTGCGAGACGACCGCCGGGTCGGCCAAGCGGACGCTGGGAATGGTGTCGGCCTCGGCAGCCAACTCCTGCTGAGTGAGCTCCGTGGTGGCGTCATAGGTCTCCACCTCGGCGTCCGCGATCCCGTACGCCTCGCGCGTGCTCTCGATGTTGCGCTCGATGTACGGGCTCTCCAGGCGCTGCTCGTTCGGGTCGACCTGGAAGTTCTGGACGATCGCCGGGTAGATCCCGCCGACGACCACGCCGGACAGCACGAGCAGTCCGAGCGAGGCCACCGGGATCATCGTGTTCTTGAAGGCGATGTTGGCGAAGAACAGGACCGCGCAGATCAACGCGATGACGGTGAGGATGGTCAGGGCGGTCTTGACCGCGTTCACGTCCGTGTAGGAGGCACCGAACGTGTAACCGCGGTCGGAGAAGACCAGCCCGTAGCGGTCCAGCCAGTACGAAGCGGCGCGCAGGAGCACGAACAGGCCCAGCAGGACCGACAGGTGCACCCGGGCGGCCGGGGTGGCGCGCTGGCCGGAGTCGTTCTGCAGGCGTACGCCGCCGTACAGGTAGTGCACGATCACCGCGGCGATGAACGCCAGGATGACGGCCGCGTACAGGTAACCGAGCAGGACGCGCATGAACGGATAGGTGAACGCGAAGAACGCGATGTCCATACCGAACTCGGGGTCGGCCACCCCGAAGTCGGCACTGTTCACGAACTGCAGGTAGACCCGCCAGTCACCGCTGGCCGCGGCACCGGCCAGGAGCGCCAGGGCGCCCACGGCGATCCAGAAGAAGAGCTTGCGGTGCGGGTCGATGGACTGCCGGTAGCGGTCCAGGCCCTGCTGCTCCAGGCTCATGGGCCTGGTGGCCGGGCGGGCCCGGTAGGCGAAGAAGATGCTCGCGCCAACGATGACCGCCATGACGAGCGCGGCTACGGCGAACAGCAGCACTCGGGTCCACAGCTCGGTCAGGAAAACATTGGTGTAGCCGACGGCGTTGAACCACTTGTAGTCGGTCCAGAAGTTCGCGGCGAACATCAACCCCGCGATGATGACGACCACGGTCGCCGCGACTGGCGCGAGCAACCTTGATCGGCGAGGCATACGCGCAGGTGGTGCGCCGGGCGATCGGAAGCTCACGCCTCCCCCTCGTTCTGGCTTGGTAGATGCGGTCGGTGCGCGTAGTGCGCCCTATTACTGAAAACTTAATCGGTGGCCGCCAGGTTCCCGAAATCGCCCTCCACCCGGTGACAAGGCTGCATCGTTGGGGTATCGGAGTCGCAACCGGACGGCGCCTTGCGACCCTACTGCCGCCGAACGGGCCCGGCGGGGTTCCCACATCGGCCACCATGGAAACGTGTCGAACATTCGCGAAGCAGTCATGGACCTGGAACGCCACGCAGCCGAGCAGGGTTGGGACCGCCCCCTGGGGCTGTACGCCCTGGTCCCCACCTCGGAGCTGCTGGCCGCGGAACCCGCTCTCGCGGGCCTGCTGGGGATCGATTCCCCGGCCAGCCCCGACGAGCTGACCCCGGTGGAGCAGGAGGCGCTCTCCCCGGACGTCCCGTTGGAGGAGGCCCTGGGCCGCATCCTGTGGCCCGAGGGCGTGGCCGGGTGCGCGCTGGTCATGGAGCGCCTGGTGGTGAAGGGCTCGGACGAGACCCTGGCCGCGGGCGAGGACCCCACCGCCTCCGGCAAGGAGACCGAGGAGATCCGCATGGTCGCGGGTGTACTGCGCGACGGCTCGCGGCACTGCGCCATGCGCATGCGCAGCCACGACAGCGAGACCGAGGTCCTCAACGGCCCGGACCTGATCCCGGCACTGACCTCAGCCCTGGCCCTCACTCTCGACCTCGAAGAAGAGCTCCCCGGCAAGGAGAGCTGACCCCCTGGACACAAAGGAACCCCGGACCGCGCGGTCCGGGGTTCCTTCATGTCCTGCGTGTCCTGGCTTCTGCTCCGCTACTCCCCTTCGCAGCGGGGGAGGTCACCGCCGCCCTCGCGGATGGTCTCCAGGGCGTCGAGGGCGTCGGTGAGCGTCTCGACACGCACCACGTCCAGGTCGTCGGCGGCGGCGGACTGGTTCACCTGGGAGCAGCTGTCGGCGGCCACGAAGAAGTACTCCGCGCCGTCGCGGTGGGCGCTGACCATCTTCTGTGGGATGCCGCTGACCCCGCCGACCTGGCCGTCGGAGCTGACGGTGCCCGAACCGGCGACGCTGACACCGCCGGTGATGCTCTCCTCGCTGAGGCGGTCGATGATCCCGAGGGCGAACATCATGCCCGCACTGGGGCCGCCGATCTCGCCGACGGAGATGGAGACGTCGACGGGGAAGTCCATGTCGTCGGCGATGAGCACACCCACCGCGGCGTTGCCCCCGTCGCCCTCGACGGTGTCGAGTTCGACCTCCACCTCCTCGCCGTCGCGGTCCAGGACCAGTGCGACGGGGTCACCGGCCTCGCGGGCGCCGACCTTCTCCACCACGTAGGCGCTACCAACGAGCTCCTCGGGGTCGTCACCGGTGGTGCTGGTGGGCACCTTCTCGCCGTCGACCTCGATGATGCGGTCCCCCGCCTCCACGACACCGTCGGCGGGCATGCCCTCGACGGCCTCGGCGACCAGCGGAATCGCCTCGTAGTCGATGTTGAGCTGGTTGAGGGCGGCTGCGGTGGCATCCGTCTGTGAGCTGTTCATCTGAACGGTCTGCCGCTCCGTGACCTCTTCCTGGGAGCGCCCGGCCGGGAAGAGGAGTTCCTCGGGCAGCACCGCCTGGCTCGGCGAGAGCCACGCCGTCACCAGGGTGAAGAGGTTGAGCCGGTGGTCGGGGCCGCCCGCGTACTGCACGGTCACCATGGAGAGCGATCCGTCGTGCTCGTAGTTCTCGGCACCCTCGATACCGATGACGGGCTGGCCGTCCTGCTGCTCGCCCAGGGTGTCCAGGGTGACGCCGGGGGCGGCCACCAGGTAGGGCACGGGCAGGAAGAGACTGCCGTACCCGAGCCCGGCAAGCAGGACGAGTGCGGCGACAAGGGTCATGACACGACGAACCATGCTGACACCTTAGAGCCCCCGGCGACCCACCCGGGCTCACGGGCGGGGGCCGGTCAGGGCGATCCGACCCACTCCGTGTCGCCGTCCTCGAAGGACTGGTTCTTCCAGATGGGCACCTGGGCCTTGAGGTCGTCGATGAGCTTGCGGCAGGCGGCGAAGGCCTCCTCGCGGTGCTCGGCGGAGGCCGCGACGACCACGGCGATATCCCCGATCTCCAGGTCGCCGACACGGTGCGTGGCGGCCATCCGCACGACCGGCCGCCCGGGGACGGAGGTGTCGCTCAGCACCTTCTCCATGACGACGCGCAGCTGCGCCTCCACGGACGGATGGGCCGAGTAGGACAGCGCCGAGACGTCCCGGCCGTGGTCGTGGTCGCGCACGGTGCCGATGAAGACGGCGGTCCCGCCGGCTCTGGGATCGGTCACCGCCGCGAGGACCTCGTCCACCGACAGGGGCGTGTCGCGTACGGCCGCGAGAGTGATCTGTTCCACGTGGGAACCGTATCAAGGCGCCCCGTGCACGACACTTCCGCACGTGAACCCCACCTGTGCGATCATCCAAAAATTCTGATGTTCGCGCAGTTCAGAGCCTCACAGACCTTGCAAATCGTGCCCTCGGCCGCTCAGCTCTTCCCGCGCTTGCGCAGGTGCCGGATGGCGGCCGCGGTACCGATGGCGGCAGCCGCGGCACCGGCGGCACCGGCGGCGGTGATAGTGACCTCCTTGCGGCCCAGGCTGCGCCCGGCGATCGCGTGCTTTCCGGTCTTGGACTCCAGCAGGGCGATCAGCGCCGACTCGTTGTCGTGGCCGGGCTTCCAGCCCGCGTCGCGCAGGGCCGAGCAGTCCACCACGCACGGGTAGACCAGGAACTTGATCTCACCGGCGGCGGCCGGGGTGATGCGGGCCTGGTGCAGGCGGCGCACGGCGCCGAAGGCGAGGTTCGCGGGCACCTCGAAGTGCTTCATCCCCGCGATCTCCTCCACCTCCCCCTGGGACAGGAAACCCTCGCTGGCCACGGCGACCACACCGTCCGTGCCGGTGACCCCGTGCAGGGCACAGAAGGCCAGGGCGGAGGCGAGGTCGTCCTCGTGGCAGAACTGCCAGCGCTGTTCGTGGCCCTTGACGGTGAGCAGCCGCGGCGCGGAGAAGTGCCGGCTCAGCAGCGTGTCCAGTTCCGGCCCCACGAGCGGGGCGGGCCGCACCACGGTGACGCTCAGCCCGGGATGGGCCCGGCGGGCGCGCTCGGCCAGCTCCTCCACCTCGGCGAAGTCACCCATGAGGCCCTCGCTGTTGTCCGAGACGCGGGTGGCGTTCTCCGGCAGCGGGACCGGATTATCGGGGGCGGCGCCGTAGACCATCGTGCTGGTGACGAGGATGACCCGCGGGACCCCTGAGGCCGCCGCGGCGGTCAGGACCGTCTGGGCCGCCCGGATGTTGTGCGCCCGGCGTTCGGAGGGCTTGCTGTCCAGGGACCGGTCGTCCGCGGTGTGCACGAGGACGTCGATCCCGCCCAGGCGGGAGACCAGTCCCGGGTCGCTGACGTCAGCGATCCGCCAGGTGACTCCGCGCAGGTCAGCGAACTCATCGTCGATCGCGACGACCTCGCGGGCAGCCACGGAACCTTCTGGCGTGGCCAGGCGTTGCACGAGGAGTCGGCCCACTCCGGAGGCGGCACCGGTGACCGCCACCACCATGCCCGCCGGATCCGGGGGGCTGTGCTCTGGGCGAACCTGGCTGCTTTCGGTATTCACTCCGGGCGACTCCCAGCTAACGTGACAGTGGAGACCAAACCTAATCCTGCCTGAGGTCTGATTGTGAGCGACCTGCCTTTCGGTTTCAGCATGCCGAACGATCCCGACGACGAGTCCGGACGCCGTTCTGGCGACTCCGGCTCGGGTGCCGGCAGCGGCCGCCCGGGCGGGGGGGACTCCGGAATGCCGGACGGTTTCCCGTTCGGCGATCCGCAACAGATGGCCAACATGCTCCGCCAGTTCGCGGACATGATGTCGTCCCAGCCCGCCCCCGGCGCGTCCGGGGCCGGCCAGACGTCCTCGACGTCCGGCATCAACTGGGACATGGCCAAGAACATCGCGCGGCACGCGGTGTCCCAGAAGGGGGACCCGAGTGTGCCGCCCGCCGACTACGCACGGATCGAGGAGGCGCTGCGCCTCGCCGACCTGTGGCTCGACCAGGCTACCGACCTGCCTTCGGGACTCCAGACCGCCCAGGCCTGGAGCCGGTCGGAGTGGATCGAGAAGACGATGGACTCGTGGGCGCAGCTGTGCGACCCGCTGACCGCCAAGACCGTCCAGGCCATGGGGCAGAACCTGCCCGAGGAGATGGCTTCCATGGCCGGTCCGCTGCTGGGCATGATCCAGCAGATGGGCGGCATGATGGTCGGCCAGCAGGCCGGTCAGGCCATCGGCGAGCTCGCCCAGGAAGTGATCGGTACCACCGACATCGGCCTGACGCTCGCCGGTGAGGGCAACGCCGCACTGCTGCCCTCGGGGGTGGCCCGCTTCAGTGAGGGCCTGGAGATCCCCGACGACGAGGTGCGGCTGTACCTGGCCGCCCGCGAGGCCGCCGTGCACCGCCTGTACTCGCACGTGCCGTGGCTGCGTTCGCACGTCTCGCGGCTGGTCGAGGAGTACGCGGCCGGGATGTCCTTCGACGTCAGCGGCCTGGAGGACAAGCTCGGCGAGATCGATCTCACCAACCCCGAGGCTCTCCAGGAGGCGATGTCCGGCGGTATGGGCCCCGAGGGCCTGCTCCAGCCGGAGGACACCCCGCAGCAGAAGGCCGCGCTGGCCCGCCTGGAGACCACCCTCGCCCTGATCGAGGGCTGGGTGGCGACCGTGGTGGCCAAGGCGGTCTCCGAACGGCTGCCGCAGTCCGGCGCCCTGGCCGAGACCACCCGTCGCCGCCGCGCCACCGGCGGTCCCGCCGAACACACCTTCGCCGCCCTGGTCGGCTTGGAGCTGCGCCCCCGCCGTCTGCGCGAGGCCGGAGCCCTGTGGTCCGCGCTGGAGGAAGCCCGGGGTGTGGAGGGCCGGGACGCCGTCTGGCAGCACCCGGACCTGATGCCCACCGGCGATGACCTCGACGACCCGGACGGTTTCGTGCACGGGCGGAGCGAGTTCGAGGGCGCGGACTTCGACATCTCGTCGCTGACCGAACCCGACGGCTCGGAGAAGCCCAAGCCCGGCGAGACCAAGGGCCCGTCCGACGAAGGCAAGGACGAGGACAAGAAGGACGGCGAGTAGGTGACACTGCACGCGGACGCCCGGGCGGTGCTGGGCGCGTGGACCGCGCCCGACGCCGGGCAGGAGGAACTCCGCCGTTCCTACCTGGACCACCTCGACGCCCACCCGGACGCCATGTGGCGCACGTGCCTGCCCGGGCACCTGACCGCGAGCTCGGCGATCATCTCCGCCGACGGTTCCAAGGTGGCCCTCGTTCTGCACCGCATCCACAAGATGTGGCTGCAGACCGGCGGCCACTGCGAGACCGAGGACACCACCCTGGCCGGCGCCGCGCTGCGCGAGGCCACCGAGGAGTCGGGGATCCGGGGGCTGACCCTGCTGCCTGAACCGGTACGGCTGGACCGCCACGCGGTGCCGTGCGGCGGCGGCAGCTTCCACCTGGACGTGCAGTACGCGGCTCTGGCCCCGTCCGACGCGGTGCTGGTCGTGGACCCCCAGGAGTCCTCGGGACTCGACTGGTTCCCGGTGGACGATCTGCCCGAACCCAGCGACGACGTCGTGCGCGACCTGGTGGCCACCGCCGCCCGGGCGGTCCGCGCCGACGGAGCCGCCCGGAGCGACCCCAGGCCCGCGTAGTGTCCCTGATCACCGTGGCGGGCATGCTCGGCGGTCTGGCCGTGTTCCTGCTCGCCCGCAGAGGCCAGAAGACCGCCGAGCGCCTGCTCGCCGACCAGCGCGCGGGCCTCATCGGCCCGCGCGAGGTCGCCCGGGCCAAGGTCCAGCAGAAGGAACGCTCCCTGCGCCTGGGCAAGGGCATCTGCGCCTTCCTCGGCCTGCTGCTCCTCGCGGTCCTGGGCCGCGCCGCGGTCACGGGCGAGTGGGGCGGGACCACCCTCTACTACGCGGTCCTCGTCGTCGTGCTGTTGCTGGTCAGCGCCTTCACCCTGAGAAGGGTCGCCGCCGACGTCACCGAGGCCAAGAGCAAACTCGACCAGCCCGGCCACTGATTCTTCGCAGACGTACCCGCTCGCGCACACAACGAGTTCCGGTGGTGGATGTCCTGTCCGAGCACGAGTCCCACGACGAGACCGACTACCTGCTCCGCAGCCCGGAGAACGCACGGCGACTGCGAGAAGCAGTCAGGCAGGTGGAATCCGGAACCGGGACAGAACAGAACCTGACCGGGTGGACGGCTACTCTTCGAGGGCTACTTCGTCGGCTTCGAGTTCTTCCTCGGAGCCGGAGTGGTCGCATTCGGATCGGCTTCCGGCGCTGAAGCCCTCCAGGTAGCCGCGGGCGCGGTCGGCCTTGGGGTAGTGGCGGACCAGGTCCCAGAAGTCCCGGCCGTGGTGCGGGATCTGCAAGTGGGCGAGTTCGTGGACCAGGACGTAGTCCACCACCCAGGCGGGCATCCCGGCGACGCGGCGGGAGATGCGGATCGTGCGGGTGTCCGGGGTGCACGAGCCCCAGCGGGAGTTCTGGTTGTCGACCCAGCGGACGCTGTCCGGCAGGTGGGTACCGCCCAGGTAGCGTTCGGCCAATTCCACCGCGCGCTCGTGGAGCTCGCGGTCACCGGGGCGTCTGCGGCCCTCGCGCGCCTCGAGTTTTTGCAGCATCTGGTCCACCCAGCGCTTTTCCTCTGCGCGGGAGAACGTCGCGGGCACGAGGACGACCGTGGTGTCCCCGTCCCTGTAGGCCGACACGGTGCGGCGGCGACGAGGACTGCGTCGTACCTCGATTTTGGTGTTCGAGGGCACGAACTTTACGGTAGCCGAGCGAAGCTCTCACGAACAGGTGTGCGTTGTCCCGATATGTCATCTGTCTAGCGAGGTGTCCGAGGAGTGCCCTCAGGACGGGAAACTCCCCTGTGTAGCGGATTCAGCTCTGACCAGGGCGGTTTTTGCCTGGTGAGAGGGGCCATATCGGGGCCTGATTCGACCCCTTCCCGCGTTTTTGGTTACACAAACGAGACCGGACGGCGATCCCCCCATCGGGAGGAGACCGCCGTCCGGCCTCGAGTGTTCACCCAGCACACGCCTTTTGGCGCTCAGCCCCGGTCAACACAGCCGTGACCACGCGATTTCCATGATCGCCTGCTCCGCACGGCGCTCCTCGCGCTGGCGGGCTCGGAGCTGTCGGGCGCCGAGCCGTCTGATCTGACGCTCGCGCGGCTCCTCGTCGGAGCGTTCCACCATCTGCATGAGTTCCTGCATCATCGTTCTTCGAGTCCTTGGGTTCGTGGGTTCTTCGGGGGGCGTCAGGTTGTTCCGGGCCGTCAGGCCGCGACCGGGGCCGGGTTCTTGCGGGGACGGCCACGCGGGCGCTTGCGCGCCACGACCTGACCGGAGACGAGCAGCTGCCCGCCCCAGACGCCCCACGGCTCGCGCCGCTCGAGCGCGTCCGCCAGGCACTGCTCCCTGATCGGGCAGGCCCCACAGATTGCCTTGGCCTCCTCGACCTCCGCGGGGGACTCCGCGAAGAACAGGTCCGGCTCCATACGGCAGGGGATTTCGGCCTCGCCCAGCTGAGGCGTTTCCAGGACCGACGCAAGCATCGGTGCCCTCCAAGATCTTTGATCGTTCGTACAACGCGGTCGGTGTTCAGTCACCGGATCAGGCCCGGTGAGGGACCTGGACTTGCGATGCCGCCGCCTTCTCCCTCGTCCCTGGGGGACGGAGAGCCTGCGGAGATACAAAGAAAGCCGCGGCCCCTGTGTCGGGGTCCGCGGCCACGGTCGAAAATCTCGGCCTGTGTAGCTCTAGGCCGGAATCTTCCGTGGACACTCCCCCGATGCGCCATAGCGGCGCGGGGTTTCGTGCGATGCCTCGTTGACGCCACCGGTGAACTTGCCGCGATCAAGGGCAAGCTCGGACTCGTGACGCAGTCCGCCGATCACACCAGCGGTGGACACACCGGTCCCCTGGGACACGAAGCCGGCTCCGATGAGCCGGACCATGCCGAGGGCAAAGGTGCCGCCTTCGGTGTTCGGGCGACTGCCGATGGTGGTGATGCCGCTCAGGTCGGCACCCGGGACGACACGGGTCGGGAACAGCTGCCAAGCAGCGGCAGCGTCAGACGCGAAACCGTGGTTCCTTGGCTTCAACGAGTTCATCTGGTTCATCTCCGTCGTGTTCATTTGATCGGGCACCTCCTTCAAAGTCGGGCACAGGATCTTGCACCTGCACCGAGAGCGGTCACTTCGACGAGGTACACACTACGGGGCGGCCACGAAAATCGGCAACCTATTTTTGACCTGCGAAAACGTCCGCATCCGGCCAAAACTTTCCGGGAATGGCGAAGGGCCCGGCAGTGTTCGCCATCCCACTGCCGGGCCCTCCCCGAACGCTGCTCGTGTCTTGCCTGGTGAGACCCCCGGCGGACTCCTAGGCCCAGCCCTCGGCGTCCACCACGCGGATCATGCCCTCCTGCACCACGGAGCAGACGAGCTGTCCGTCACGCGTGTAGACCAGACCGCGGGCCAGTCCCCGGGCACCCTGGGCGGTCGGGGACTCCTGCGCGTAGAGCAGCCACTCGTCGGCGCGGAACGGGCGGTGGAACCACATGGCGTGGTCCAGGCTGGCCATCGCGATGCCCGCGAAGGACCGGCCGTGCCGAAGCAGCACCGTGTCCAGCAGGGTCATGTCCGAGGCGTAGGTCATCAGACACACCTGGGTGAGGCGGTCGTCGGGCAGCTTGCCGTCCACCTTGAACCACACCGGGTTGGTGGAGGTGCGCAGGTCGGGATCGCGTTCGGCCTCGAACGACATCGCGCCCACCGGACGCATCTCGATCGGGTGCCACTGGACGAAGTTCGGCACCTTCCCGAACGCCTCGCGCAGCCGCTGGCGCGTGCTGAGCAGGTCCTCGGGCGGCGGTACGTCCGGCATCGGGGTCTGGTGGTCCAGCCCCGGCTCCTCCTTGTGGAAGGAGGCCGACAGGGTGAAGATCGCCTTGCCGTGCTGGATCGCCACGACCCGGCGGGTGGTAAACGAACGCCCGTCACGGACCCGGTCGACCTCGTAGACGATCGGCACCGTGGGGTCGCCCGGCCGTATGAAGTAGGCGTGCAGGGAGTGCACGTACCGGTCCGTGGGCACGGTCCGGCCCGCGGCGACGAGCGCCTGCCCCGCCACCAGGCCGCCGAAGACCCGCTGGGGCCCTTCCGCCGGACTGATCCCGCGGAAGATGTTGACCTCGATCTGTTCCAGGTCCAGCACCTTCAGCAGGTCGGACAGGGACTGCCCGCTACGCTCGGCGTCGTGTTCACTCATCCTCGTCCTCTCCGTCACCGGCGTCTGTCTCACCGGCGGCCGCCTCCGCGGGGTCCCGCCCCGCGACCAGCGCGAGTACCGCCTCACCGTAACGGTCCAGCTTCGCCGGGCCCACCCCGGACACGGCCGTGAGCTGGGAGACGCTGGAGGGCTCCTGCTCGGCGATGGCCTGAAGGGTGGCGTCGGTGAAGATCACGTAGGCGGGCATCTTCGCCTCCTGGGCGGTCTGCCTGCGCCAGTCGCGCAGCCGATCCAGCAGGGCTTCGTCGTAGTTCGACGGGCAGTCCAGGCAGCGCCCCAGCTTGCGCTCGGTCGTGTCGGAGAGCACGTCCGAGCAGACCCGGCAGCGCACGACCCCGCCCTTGCGTCGGTCGCGGCGGTTGGCGGTGGAGGGCGAGGCGGGGCGCAGCCCGTCCAGGAAGCGCGAGGGCTTGCGGGTTTTCCTTCCCCCCGGTGACCTCGCCAGGGACCAGGACATCGCGAGGCTGGCCCGGGCGCGGGTGACCCCCACGTAGAAGAGCCTGCGCTCCTCCTCAACCTGCTCGTCAGTCTCGGCGTAGATGATCGGCATCATGCCCTCGGTGAGGCCGACCAGGAACACCGCGTCCCACTCCAGACCCTTGGCGGAGTGCAGGGAGGCGAGGGTCACCCCCTCGAACCCGGGCGCGTGCTCGGTGGCCATGCGCGTCTCGAGCTCGTCGACGAAGGCGGCCATGGTGGCCTGGCCGCCGTCCGGGCCGGGCTTGGCCGCCATGTCCTCGGCGAGCTGGGCCAGAGCCGACAGCGACTCCCAGCGCTCCCGGGCCTGGCGGCCCTCGGGGGCGGTGTCGGTCAGCCCCATCTGGGAGAGCAGGCTCCGCACGGTCGCGACCAGGGGTTCGGCCGTCTCCCCTGCCGCGCCGTGCCGGGCCCCGCGCAGGGTGTGCACGGCCTGCTTGATCTCGGGACGTTCGAAGAAACGGGTGGTGCCGCGCACCGTGAAGGGGACGCCCTCGTCGGCCAGGGCCTGCTCATAGGCGGCCGACTGCGAGTTGGTGCGCAGCAGCACCGCGATCTCGCTCGCGGGGGTGCCGTCCTCCAGCAGCACGCTGATCTTGCGCGCGACGCCGGTGGCCTCCCCCGGTTCGTCGTCGTACTCCTGGTAGAGCGGGTCCGGCCCGTCCGGGCGCTGCGCCTGGAGGGTGAGGTGGTTGGCGGAGGTGGTGCCCTTGGCCTGCGCGATGACGTGGTTGGCCACTCGCACCACCTGCGGGGTGGAACGGTAGTCGCGGACCAGCCGGACCACCGTGGCGTGCGGGTAGCGGTTGGCGAACCCGGTCAGGTAGCCCGGGGTAGCCCCGGCGAAGGAGTAGATGGTCTGGCTGGGGTCGCCGACCACGCACAGGTCGTCGCGGTCGCCGAGCCAGGCGTCCAGGAGGAGTTTCTGCAGCGGGTTGACGTCCTGGAACTCGTCCACGACGAAGTACCGGTACTGGTCGCGGACCCGTTGGGCCACGGCCGGGTACTCGTTGATCATCCCGGCGGTGAGCTCCAGCATGGACTCGAAGTCGAGGAGGTTGTGCTCGCTGCGCAGCTCCTCGTAGGCCTCGAAGACCCGGGCGACCTCGCCGGTGGTCATCGGCGTCTGGCGGCCCGCCTTGGCCACGGCCTTGTCGTAGTCGCTGGGGCGCACCTGGGTGACCTTGGCCCACTCGATCTCGCTGGCGAGGTCGCGCAGCCCGAGCCGGTCCGGTTGCAGCCCCACCGCGTTGGCGGCGCGGGCCACCACCGAGAGCTTGCTGTCGATGAGAGTGGGTTTCTCTCCACCGACCACTTGTGGCCAGAAGAAGCCCAACTGGCGCAGCGCGGCCGCGTGGAAGGTGCGGGCCTGCACCCGGGGGGCGCCGAGGGAACGCAGTCGGCCGCGCATCTCCCCGGCCGCGCGGGCGGTGAAGGTGACCGCGAGGATCTGCTGTTCGGAGACGACCCCGCTGGCCACGGCGTGCGCGATCCGGTGCGTGATGGCCCTGGTCTTCCCCGTTCCGGCACCGGCCAGAATGCACACGGGGCCGCGTAGGGCGCGCGCCGCCTCGGTCTGTTCCGGGTCCAGTCCCTCCAGGACGCGGTCGGGGTCCATGGTGCTCCTGCATCTGGTCGGGGCGGGTGCGATCGGTGCTTCGGCTGCGATCGGCCAGACGGCCGAAAGCGGCCAAGTCGACCACAACGGTCTGGAACGGCCCTGGACGGTCGTGCCACTCTGGGACTCTTGTCAGGCCGTGGGCGCACAGTCTCTCAAGTATCGGTCTTTACCGGGAGCGGATGCGCCAGGCTGTGGACAAGCATGGACACACGAGGTGCGCGAGCTGGGCGAACGAGCTGAGCGAGACATTCCAGAACCAGTCGCCCCTGTGAGGCGTCCCACGTTGTGTCGCACGGTCATGGGAAGCGGTGAGGCCCCCTTGGTGTTGAGAGTGGGGAACCGACCCCCCACCATGACCGTCGACTTGAAAGACGTGAGCGAGATGACGAGTACGGGCACCGAAGTCTTCACGATGTACAGCACCCCCTGGTGCGGGTACTGCAGACGCCTCAAGAGCCAGCTCTCCCGTGAGGGGATCGCGATTCGCGAGGTGAACATCGAGGAGAACCCGGAGGCCGCGGAGTACGTGATGAAGGTGAACGGCGGGAACCAGACGGTCCCCACGGTGGTCTTCAGCGACGACACGGCGATGACCAACCCGTCGCTCGCTCAGGTGAAGAAGAAGTTGGCCGAGCTGTCCTAGGACGGACGAACGGCGCGGACCGCACACGGTTGCGGTCCGCGCGGCGGGTCCCCTCCCCCCAAGGGGGCGGACACCCCCGAGTTCCGACCGGCGGCGCGGCCGACACCGTAGCTCGGACGATGACGGGGAGTGTTGAGTTGGGGGACGACGTGAGGTCTCATGACATAGCGGTCACCGACACGGTGGACGTCGAAGTGGTGCACCGCACACCGAACGGGTGGCGTGTGGGCACCGACCAGAACGGGCACGAGACGCCGGACCTGGTCAGTGCGATGGTCCTGGCGGACCTGCTCACCGCCGAGGCGGGGACCGGCAGACCCCGCACCCAGGCTCCGGGCCGCGCCCCGGAGGGGGCTTCGGAAGTGGAGCGGCTGCGGCATACGATCACGCAGCTGGAACACGCGCTGCACTCGAGAGTCGTGGTGGAGCAGGCCATCGGGGTGCTCGCGGAACGGCACACGATGCCGCCCCGCGAGGCGTTCGAGAGACTTCGTTCCTCGGCCAGGTCCCGGGGGCGCAAGGTCGCCGAACTCGCCCAGGACGTGGTGGAGAGCAGCACCAGCCCCTTGACCGTCCTCCCGGACGAGCTGACCACGGGATAGGACCGGGGGGCTGGCCGATTCCGGCCGGCGGCAGGGCCGGTGCGCACCGCGGGACGTCCGGTTCGGGGGGGGGGACGGACGACCCGCGGTTCGGGTGCGCCCGGGGCCCACGTGCCCCGGGCGGTGACGGCTCCGGGTTCGGGCTACCAGCCGCCGGGGAGCTCCGCGCCGTACCAGTGCTCGATCAGGGTGCGGGCGATGGAGAGTCGGCCCGGTAGGACGACCTCCTCGGAGTGCACGGCCTCGGCCAGCTCAGCTCGGGTGAACCAGCGGGTCTCGGCGATCTCGTCGTCGGTCTGCTCGGTCTCACCCACCGCACGGGCGGTGTAACCCATCATGAGGCTGCGCGGGAACGGCCAGGGCTGCGAGGACAGGTAGCGGGGATCCTCGACGACCACGCCCGCCTCCTCCGCCACCTCGCGGATCACCGCCTGTTCCAGGGACTCCCCCGCGTCCACGAACCCGGCCAGCACAGAGAAGCGGTGCGCGTCCCAGTCGGGGTTGTTGCCGAGCAGGCACTCCTCCTGACCGTCGCGCTCGCGGTGCACCAGCATGATCACCGCCGGGTCCATCCGGGGGAACTGTTCGGTGCCCTCCTCCTCGCAGACCCGCACGTGACCGGCCCTCTCGATCCGGGTGCGGGCACCGCAGCGCGGACAGAAGCCGTGGCTGGCGTTCCAGTTCGCGAGAGCGACCGCCCGGGTGAACAGGCCGGTGTCGTGGTCGTTGAGGACCGCGCCGACCTCTCGCAGGGAGGCGGGCTCGGCGACGGGGTTGGGCTCCAGGTCCTGGCGCGAGCGGACCGCGAAGTAGGCGCGCTCGCCGTCGCTGCCCAGCAGGTACCGCTCGCCCGCGGGGGCGTGGTGGGGGTCGACCAGGACGAGCTCGCGGGTCTGACCGGTGGTGACCAGCGCGCGGGACTGCTTGGCCATGAGCGCCTTCCAGCCGTAGCTGCCGGGTTCACCGCCCTCCAGGACCAGGACCCTGGTGTTCGGGTCCGCCCAGGCCGCGGCCAGCCAGTCGTCGTCACCGCGCAAGTGCCCGGCGGGGTTGACGGTGGAGCGGGCGAGCAGGGGTGTGGCTTCGGATTCCATGCGACCTTCCGGTTCTGTTGTTCTCCTCAAGGTCTAACGCCTCCGAGGGCCCGGCGCACTCCCGTTCCCGGAACCGGTGCGGCCGCCGGGAGCACACGGCGGCCGCGGTCGACAAGCAGCGGATGGCAGGTGTCAGGGCTCAGGCGTCCCTGACGGCGCCCAGTTCCTCCCACAGGTAGGCCGCGCTCTCGGCGCCCTTGAGCAGCAGCGGCATCTCCACCTTCTCGTTGGGGGCGTGGATGCGGTCCTCATTGAGTCCCACCGCCACGAACACCAGCGGGGCTTCGAGGATGTCGGCGATGTCGGCCTCGGGGCCGCTGCCGCCCTCACGGGTGAACAGGACCTCCTTGCCGAAGGCGCGGCCCATGGCGGAGCGGGCGGCCTTCAGGGCGGTGGAGGACAGATCGGAGGCGCAGGCGCGCACGCCCGGGCCGCCGAACTCCAGCTCGGCGGTGATGCCGTCCGGGGTGTTGGCCTCCACGTACTCGCGGACCCGGTCCTGGATCTCCAGGGGCTCCTGGCCGGGCACGAGGCGGAAGCTGATCTTGGCGTGTGCGGAGCGCGGCACGATGGTCTTGCCGCCCGCGCCGGTGTGCCCGCCCCACATGCCGTTGATCTCGGCGGTGGGCCGCAGCCAGACACGCTCCAGGGTGCTGTACCCCTTCTCCCCGCGCGCGGCGGTGGAGGCGGCGGTGGCCAGCCACTCCTTCTCGTCGAAGGGCAGCCGCGCGATGAGCTCGCGCTCCTGCGCGCTGGCCTCGACGACCCCGTCGTAGAAACCGGGGATCGCGACGCGGTTATCGGCGTCGTGCAAGCCGGAGAGCAGGTCGCTCATGATCTTGAGCGGGTTGGGCACCGCACCGCCGAAGGAACCGCTGTGCAGGTCGCGCTCGGGGCCGAAGAGGTTGATCTCCACGTCGGTGACGCCGCGCATGCCCACGCACATGGAGGGGGTGTCGGGCGCCCACATGGTGGTGTCGGAGATGACGGCGACGTCGCAGGCCAGGCGCTCGCGGTTGGCCTTCATCAGCTCGGCGAAGTGAACGGACCCGGACTCCTCCTCACCCTCCACCAGCAGCTTGACGGTGACCGGCGGGGCGTCCGCGCCGGAGGCGGCCAGGGCGGCCCGCACGCCCAGAGCGTGGAAGAGGACCTGGCCCTTGTCGTCGGAGGACCCGCGCGCGTAGAGGGAAGTGCCGCGCTCGGTGGGGACGAAGGGCTCGGTCTCCCACTCCTCCAGCGGGTCCACCGGCTGCACGTCGTGGTGGCCGTAGACCAGCACCGTGGGCGCTGCGGGGTCGGCGGCGCGCCACTCGGCGAACACGGCGGGCAGCCCAGGGGTCTCCCAGACCTCGACCGTGGGGAAGCCGGTCTCGGTGAGGTGGTCCGCCAGCCAGCGGGCCGAGCGGCGCACGTCGTCGTGGCGCTCGGGGTCGGCGGAGATCGAGGGGATCGCCAGCCATTCCTTGAGCGAGGCGAGGAACTCGTTCCCGTGGGCCTCGATGTAGGCACGCGCGTCCATCAGCCGTCCTTGTCCTAGACATCCTTGTCAGGATCGACCTTAGAACCTGGACGAACAGGACGTGACGCCAGAGGTGTCGCAGCGGGCGGGGTAGGGACAGCACTACCGAAAAACCGGGGAGTACTCCCCATGCCCCCGATCCGGCCCGTCCCTAGGGTTGTCCGCGTGATGAGTCAGGAGAACTACCCCCAACCGCGGACGCCCTTGGCGGCTTTACGCGGGCGACGCTTCCTCAGAACACGCCGGCCGCTGCGCAGCCTCGGCGCGGTTGCGGGTGCCGTGCTGGTCGGCGCCGCCGCGCACCTCCTGATCGGCCCGATACTCGTACCGGTGATCGTGCTCGGTGAGATCTTCGTGGAGGCCCGGCAGGGCATCAACGAGGCCGAACTGTGGATCGTGTTCCTGTTGCCGTCCCTGACCCTGGGTATGCTCCTGCTGCTCGGGCCGCTGGTGGCGCTGCCGGTCGGGGCGGTGGAGCGGTGGCGGCTGCGGCTGGTGCACCCGCCGATCCGATCCGGGCACCGCACGCCGCACGGCGGTTGGTGGCGGTGGCTGCGCACCCGCTACGGCGAGGCCGCGACCTGGCGCGAGTTCGCCTACCTGCTGCTGCTGTGCTTCGTCATCGCCCCCGTCAGCGCTCTCGTACTGATCGGCTTCGCGGGATACGGCCTGACACTGCTGGCCTCTCCCCTGCTGATCGCCGGCGGTGAACAGCTCGCGTTCAACCAGTTCGAGGTGAACACCGTCGGGGCGGCGTTCGCCCTCGTTCCGGTCGGCGCCGCGCTCCTGGCGGTCGCGCCGTACGCGGCCGCGGTCACGGCACACCTGAACGCCGTCCTGGGCAGGATCCTGCTCGGCGGGGAGCCGTCCGAGGCCCTGCGGACCGAACTCGTCGAGGTCAAGCGGTCCCGTGCCCGGCTGGTCGACTCCTTCGAGGCCGAGCGGCGCCGTATCGAACGGGACCTGCACGACGACACCCAGCAGCGCTTGGTGACGCTGGCGATGAAGCTCGGCCTCGCGCGGATGGACTCCCCCGCCGGTTTCGAGGTGGAGCGGAGCCTCGCCGACGCACAGGAGCAGGTCAAGGAGATCATCAGCTCGATGCGGGAGATCATCCAGGGCATCCACCCGCCGCTGCTCACGGACGAGGGCCTGGTGTCGGCGCTGCCGGAACTGGCCGAGCGCTGCGCGTTTCCCGTGGACCTGACGGTGGACCTCCCAGAACGGCCGCCCGCCCACGTGGAGGGGGTCGTGTACTTCGCCGCCGCCGAGGCGCTCGGCAACGTGGCCAAGCACACCGAAGCGCGCCGTACCGCCGTGACGGTCGAACGCGCCGGGGAGGACGTGGTGCTCGAAGTGACCGACGACGGTCGGGGCGGCGCGGATCCCGAGCGGGGTACCGGGCTGACCGGGCTCGCCGACCGGGTCGCCGTGCTCGGTGGTAGAACCCTGTTGTCGAGTCCGGTCGGCGGGCCGACCCGGATCCGAGTGGAGGTTCCATGCACCGGCGCTCCCCCCTCCGCGTCGTCCTAGCCGAGGACGGGGTCCTTTTCCGCGAAGGCCTGCGAAGCCTGCTGGAGCGCTTCGACATCGTGACCGTCGCGGCGGTGAGCGATGCCGAGACCCTGGTGGAGGCCGTGGCCGAGCACGGACCAGACCTGGTCATCACCGACGTGCGGATGCCGCCCGGCTTCGGAAACGAGGGACTGCGCGCGGCGGTGGAACTGCGCACGCGGCACCCCGCGCTGCCGATCGTCGTGCTCAGCCACTTCGTGGAGACCCGGTACGTGGACAAGCTGCTCGACTCCAACGAGGGGCGGGCCGTCGGGTATCTCCTCAAGGAGCGCGTGGCCGAGGTCGAGAACTTCGTGGCCTCGCTGCGCCAGGTCGCCGAGGGCGGCGCGGTCATCGACCCGAGCGTGATCCGGCGGCTGGTCCAGCGGCGGGACCCGCTGGACGAGCTCACCCGGCGGGAGCGGGAGGTGCTGATCCTCATGGCCGAGGGACACTCCAACGCCCGGATCGCCCGCGAACTGACGGTGAGCGAGGCGGCGGTCGGCAAGCACACCGCGAACATCATGGCCAAGCTCGGCCTCGCCCACGGGGACGCGGACATCAACCGCCGGGTGAAGGCGGTCCTGACGTTCCTGCGCGGTTAGGTGGTTTCCTGCGCGACGAGCAGGTCGGGCAGGGCGACCACGGAATCGAGGACGTGGGTGGCCCCGGCGGCCTTCAGAGCAGCAGCGTCGTGGGCGCCGGTGAGGACACCCGCGACAGTCCCCGCTCCGGCGTTGCGGCCGGTGCGCACGTCCGAGGCGGTGTCACCGGCGACGGCGACGGCCGCGACCGAGGAGACCCGGGCGCGCAGGGCCGCGGCCAGGACCATGTCCGGGTGGGGGCGGCCGCGCCCGCCGACATCGGCGGGGCAGAGGGTGAAGTCGACCAGCCCCTCCCAACCCAGGGCGGCGAGGATGCGGTCCTGGGTGTCGCGGGCGAAACCTGTGGTCAGGGCGATGGTGCGACCCTGGTCACGGAGGCCGTGCAGGGCGTCCTCCGCGCCGGGCAACGGGGCGCAGTGACCCTCGTCGACCAGGTGCGCGTAGGCGGCTTCGAAGGCGGCGTTCGCCTGCTGTGCGCGCTCCTCGTCGTGGTCGGTGAGGTGGCGGAAGACGGTGATCTTGGATTCGCCCATGGTGACGCGCACGTAGTCGAGCTGGGCCGGGGTGAAGTCGGGCAGGGCGGCCTGGAAGGCACGCTCGACCAGCCCGCCGTCGGCGACGGTGGTCCCGGCCATGTCGAGCACGATGAGTTCGGTGGTCACGGAGTTTGCGGGGTTCCTGGGGTTCTCGGAGGCGGCGGGGTTCACGGTCATGGTCACCAGTCCAGTTCGTCTGCGGTGGTCTCGGCGATGGCGGGGGAACAGGTCATACCGCGTCCGCCGGGGCCGGTGACCAGCCAGGCGGAGTCGGCGACGGGGGCGCGGTGCACGACGTTCGCGGTGTCCGCGCACTGGGCGTAAACCCCGGCCCAGCGGCGGCGGACCGACGGCAGCGGGCGGCCGAGGAGGCGTTCGGCCACCCCGGCGAGGTGCTCGTAGGGGTCCTCGACGGTGTCGAAGGAGAAGGGGTGCTCGTACTCGTGGGTGTCGCCGATGGTGAGGGAGCCGTCGGCGCGCTGGACCATGAGCAGCTGCATGGCGTGCTCGCTGGCGGTATGCGGCTGGGGCTGTCCGGCGTTGAGGGCGTCCAGCTCGGGGCCCTGGTAGGCCGGGTAGTAGCGGAAGCTGTCGGCGTCGGCGACGGAGGTGGTCAGGGCTTCGCCCAGGGGCCCGGTCTGCATCATCTGCAGGCGGACCCGGCGCACCGGCAGGTCGGGAATGAGTTCGCGGACCAGACCGCCGAGCCAGGCTCCGGTGCAGAGCACGACCTGATCGCCCTGGTGGGTCTGGCCGTGGTCGTCGCGGACGGCTCCGGGCGCGGGCAGGTCGCGGACCTCGCGGCCGGTGAGCAGGGTGTAACGGCCGCTGCGGGCGAGCTCGGCCTGGAGGGCGTTCTGGGCGACGCGGGGTTCGACCTGGGCGTCCCGGCGGCACCACAGGGCACCGAGGAGGTCGCCGCGCAGAGCCGGGTTGACCTCGCGGACGCGCTTGGGTTCGAGGAGTCGAAGGTCACGCAGCTGGGCGTCGGGGCCTTGGACGGCGGCCTTCGCGACAGCCAGCTCGGCCTCGGTGGTCAGGGCGGTGAGCGAACCGGAAGGGCGGAAGCCCAGGTCGGGGACGCGCTCGGCGATCCCCTCCCAGAGCTCGCGGGCGCGCAGCGCGGTCTGGAGTTCGGGGCCGGAGGAGCGGCCGCTGACCCAGACCAGGCCGAAGTTGCGTACCGAGGCGCCCCGCGCGGCGGCCTCGCGTTCGATCTGGACGACCTCGTGCCCTCGGGAAACGGCCTGCCAGGCGTGCATGGTGCCGAGTACCCCGGCGCCGACGATGATCACTCTCATGTCTTCGAGCCTGGTGGGGCCGGGTGGAGCGACCGGTTCCCGGGAGGGAAGCTCGGGTGAACCGCCCCCGAACTTTGGACCAGACACGTTATTTATGCGTTACCAAGAGGCGCGCCTGTCTCCCGAATCAGTCGTCGGCGGTGAGGCGTGTGGTGAAGCTGAATCGGTCCCCCCGGTACAGGGAGCGCACGCGTTCGAGCGGGCGGCCCCGGGCATCCCGGGACAGGCGGTGGATGAGCAGCATGGGCAGCGCGGGCGGGGTGCCGATGAGGAGGGCCTCGCGCGGGGTGGCCAGAACCGTCTCCAAGCGCTCGTCAGCGCTGGCGAAACCGTCGCCCACCTGCTCCCGCAGGTAGGCGTAGAAGCTGGAGTCGGGATCGAAGTCGGTGTCCAACCGGGGCGCGCGCTCCACTGCCACGTAGGTGGACTCCAACCCCACGCGTTCGTCGTCGGCCCACAGCACCCGCTCCATGTGCCAGACCGGTTCGCCCTCGGCCAGGTCCAGCTCGGCCGCAAGGCCCGCCGGGCACGGCCAACTGCGCAGTTCGACCAGGGTACGACCCGGGGACCGACCCTGGCGGCGCACCCCCTCGGTGTAGCTGGCGAGGGAGAGGGGCTGTTCGAGCTTGGGGCCGGCCACGACCGTCCCCCGCCCCCGGCGGCGCAGGCGGCCCTCCAGGAGCAGGTCCCGGAGCGCTTGGCGGACGGTCTCCCGGGCCGCGCCGAAGCGTTCGGCCAGCTCGCGCTCGGTGGGCAGGGCATGCCCTTCGGGCAGGCCGTCCACCAGCCCGGTGAGCTGTATGCGCACCGCGTAGTACTTGGGCACACGCCCGTGCTCGGGCACGCCCGCGCGTACGGGCGCCCCGCCGTCCTGAGGTATTCCGGTCACCGACACGCGCGCCATTGTCCCCCACACGCATGAACGCCCGGCCCGCACGCACAGCGCCACCGGGCACCGAGAGCCCGGCCGTCCAGCCGTCACCCCGGTTCGATCTGGTTCGATCTGGTTCGATCTGGTTCCACCCGATTCGGGCCACCCGGAAGACCAGATCCCTCAGGGAACCGGGTCACCTGGGGTTTTGAAAGGGAACCTTTTGCGGGACCTGGGACTCTGAAGTCTGGGGGCGGGAAAGGCCCGCCCCGATCCCAGGAGGACCGCGTGAGCACCAACCCCCAGATCGCCGCCAGGTTCGGCGACCTCTTCGACGCCTTGGACACTGACGGCGACAAGACGGTGACCTGGGCTGACTACCAGCGCCTCGTGGACCGCTACCTGTCCGGCTACGGCCTGGCCGCGTCCGAGCCCAGGGCCCAGGCCGTCCGGGAGGCGTACGAGTCCCTATGGCAGAAGCTGGCCCAGGCCTCGCAGGACGAGCCGTTGGACCGGGACCGGTTCGTGGCGGCCATGCACTCGGCTTCGGAGGACAGGAGCCGCTCGAACGCGGCCGAGGCCGTGGCGGAGGCCGTGTTCGACCTCTTGGACGAGGCCAGGGACGGCCGAATCAGCCAGGAGGAGTTCCTGGTGTACACGAACGCCCTGGGCGCCCGTGAGGAGGACGCGCGCAAGCGGTTCTCGCACGTGGACACCGACGGTGACGGCTACATCAGCCGCGAGGAGTTCGTGCTCTCCGCCCGCCAGTTCCTGTTCGGCGACGACCTCGACTCCCCCGGCGGCTTCGTCTTCGGCGTGGTCTGAGCAATCTGACCGGTAACGGGCGGCGGCGCACGGGAACCGCCGCCGCCCGGCGACGCCCCACCCGGATGGCCTCGCGGGGCCTGTGAACGGAAGGCCCGTGACACAGGAGGTTCCTTCGCGGACACCGAGTGAACAAATAAGACATAAAGCCACAAAAACATCTCAGCTCCTCGGTCTTCGGAACCCGCACACCATGGCTCGCGTCCATCCTTGCGGCAACAGTCCACAAACCTAGGAGCCCGCAATGCAGCAGTTCAGACGCCATGGAATCATCGCCGGGTTGGCACTGGGAGCGCTTCCCCTCCTACTGGCGACCGGCTGCTCCTTCGACTTCAGCGTCGGGGACCTTGAGGCCGTCGACACTGCCGACGCCGTCGATACAGTCGAGACCGTCGATGCCGCGGAGGTCGCCGAGAAATCGAGCGCGATGCTGGCCGAACAGTTCGGCGAGACCCCCGACGACTTCACCTGCTCCGAGGACCTGCCCGCGGAGGTGGGCGCCGAGATCCGCTGCGAACTCACCAACGGCGGCGAGAGCGGCGGCGTAACCGTCACGACGACCGAGGTCGACGGTTCCGATGTCAAGTGGGACATCAAGGTCGACGACGCCCCGACTGGCGACGCCGCCGAAACCCAGGACGGCTCCTCCGCCGTGGCGAACAACGGCCAGGTCTCCAACGTGGAGATCATCAACCAGTCGACTCCGGTTCTGGAAGCCGCCGGCTACTCGCCCGACAACTTCGTCTGCAGTGACACCCACATCCTCGCGCAGGTGGGCGCTGAGCTTGGTTGCCAGTTCCTGGAGAACGGCGTCAACCACCCCATCACTGTCACGGTGACCTCCGTCGAAGGCAGCGACGTCAAGTGGGACATCCACTTCGACGAGTAGTCCCGCCGCCCCAGGGCCCTACGGGGCCGCCCTCACCCCCGCGGCGGCTCCCTCCCTTTACCGGACCGGCACCCGCCGTCAGAAGCGGCAGGACCACAAACAGGTAGAGAAACGTCTTCCCGCAGAACCAGAGAGCCGCTTGCGGAGTCTGACTGAGGCGCGTACTACCCCCACAAATCCCCCATGCCTCAGGAGGCCACAATGCTTCAGGTCAAAAGCGAACGAATCATCGCCAGCGCGGCACTGGGCGTTCTGTCCATCCTTCTGGCCACCGGCTGCTCGGCATCCATCTCGGCCAGCAGGGTCGCCGAAGAGTCCAGCACGATGCTGACCTCGGAGCTCGGCCAGGAACCGGACGATTTCACCTGCGATGAAAGACTCCCTGCGGAGGTGGGCGCCGAGATCCGCTGCGTGATCGAGATCGATGGCGAGACCATCGACGCCACAGTCACGGTCACCGAGGTCGACGGCAACGAGGTCCAGTGGGAAATCCGGACCGAAGCACCCTAGTAACCCAGCAGGAACGTCCGAAGCCCGGTCATGGCCACATCCAGCCACGACCGGGCTTCGTCATGACGAAAGACTGCGAGGCTCAGCGGAAGGGACGGCGAATCTGGTCGCGGGCCCACAGGTGAGCGAGGAGGTTGTCCCAGTCACCCGCCTCGGATGACTGCGGTGATTGATGAGGCAGCACTGCATCGCCTCATTGGTGGCCCCGAGGTGATGAAAGAGCAGCTGGAGCACCTCGGCCACCTCGCTGTTCGACACAACATTGATGTCCAGGTGTTGCCCTATACGGCTGGCGAGCACCTGGGGATGGAGGGAGCGTTCACCATCCTGGAGTTCCCCGAACCCCGGGACACCCCCATCGTTTACGTGGGGACGGCAACCACCGGCTTGGTTCTAGAAAGCCCCGAAGAGCTTGACGCGTATAACGTTGCCTTCAGCAACGTCCAGGGGGTGGCACTGTCTACCTCCCTGTCCGCCAAGTTCATCGACGATGCCGTCACAGCACTGGAGAAGCAGACATGAGTCACCGGCTTGAGTTCAGTAAGAGCAGCTACAGCGGCCGGGACCAGGACTGCGTCGAGGTCGGCTCGCTCCCCTGCGGTGCGGCGCTCCGGGACTCGAAGCACCCCGACGCCGGTCATCTGCCCTTCCCCAAGAGCGAGTGGGCGTCCTTCCTCACCACCGCTCTCAAGTAACGCCCCAAGAACCCTCCAACAAACCAAAGCCCGGTCGTGAACCACCTTCAGGTCGCTGCCGGGCTCCCTACGTTCGTTCCCCCGTTTCCCGCCGCCCGATGGTGGCCGTCTCCGCTGCGCGCGTCAAGGTAGTCGCGTCGAGGGCTTCGCCCGGAGGGCGCTCCACCTTGACCCGCTTCGCTACGACGGCGGTGGGCGGCT
>NZ_ANAZ01000059.1:0-26671 GCF_000340985.1 Nocardiopsis valliformis DSM 45023 | reverse complement strand
ATCAGGTTCATTGCAACAGATACTAGAAACCACCCGCCGAACTTGCTCCTGGTAGCAAGATCACGGGGGATACAGGGGTTGAGGGACATGCTCCGTCGGGCTGAACCCCGCGGGCGGACTCGGACTCGGACCCGGCCCTGGACCCCCATCCCAGCTGTCCGAACTCCTTCGTCGCGGCTGTTGCGCCGGCAGAGGACGCCGGCCAGATGGGCGTCAGGGAAGGACATCCCGTGTGCGTGAGCGGCCCTGTGCCGGGAACCATTCACACCACGGGGACGTTCTTCCCACCAGGGGGAGACCCGTAGTTCGGTCCACGAGATTTGAGGATGGTTCGCGATGCCACTGCTGATTGTGCTGGCACTGATGGCTCTGCCGTTCCTTGAGGTGGGCCTGATGATCTGGGTCGGCGGTCAGATCGGCGTCCCGTGGACCCTGGCCGCCCTGGCCTCGCTGATGATCCTGGGCGTGGCCGTGCTGCGCCGCACCGGCCGGGCCTTCCGCGAGGTCATCGAGCAGGCCGACGAGGCGATGCGCACCGGAGAGCAGCCCCGCAAGGGTCTGCTCGACCCGCTGATGCTCATGGCCGGCGGCATCCTGCTGGTCATCCCGGGTTTCCTCACCGCGGCCGTCGGCCTGCTCCTGGCCACCCCGCTCACCCGGCCGGCCCTGCGCTGGGTGTTTGCTGGCTGGGCGGTCCGCCGGATGAAGAAGATGCAGGAACGCGTGAACGAGGAGTACGCCGCCCGCGGCGCCACCATCCCGGGCCAGAGCCCCTTCGGCCCCGGTGGCCCGGCGGGTTCCGGCATGCCCGGAAACCCCTTCGGCCCCAACCCTGGAGGCTCTGCCCAGGGCGGCCCCACCTCGGGCCCGTCCGACCAGGACAGCCCCACCCCGAACCGCGGCCGCGTCATCCGGGGCCAGTTCGAACCCGAAGAGGACGACAGGAACTGATTTCCCGGCTCCCGGGGCGTGCACGCCCTCAGCGGAACCGAGGCCCGCCGCGGATCACTCCACGGCGGGCCTCGTTCTGTGCTAGGTGCGGGCGATGCGGCCCAGCCACTCGGTGAGCAGGGAGAGCTCGGCCGGGGAGAAGCGGTCGGTCATCGCTTCGATCCCGGTCTGGAGGGCGATGGCCTGGGCCGCCGCGCCCCCGGCCGGGGCGGTCTCGCCCGAGTCGGTGTCCTCCGACCCGGTGGTGATCGCGGCCAGGACGGCCTCCCTGGTGCGCGGGGAGAGTTCGGGGTCGCGCTCGTCCTCCGGTGTGCCGATCAGAAGGAGGACGACACCGCTGTTGGCCGCCTGGCCCATCTGCGCGGCCAGTTCGGGGTCCACGGCCAGACGCCCCTGCTCGGCGATCCGCCTGATCAGCCCGCGCAGCAGCGAGGCGGCCTCACGGGCGGCCTGCGGCTCGTGCCCTGGGGCGGGGGCACCGTACATCAGCTTGTACAGCTCGGGGTTGGCCAGCCCGAACTCCACGTGGGTGTCCCAGCCCGCGCGCAGGTCGGCCACCGGGTCCGGGCCCGGCGGGTGCGTGGCCTTGATCTTCAGGTAGGCGTCGAAGGCGTGGGCGGTGACGGCGTCGAGCAGCCCGGCCATGTCCCCGAAGATCCGGTAGATCGTGGGAGGTTGCACCCCGGCGGCCTGGCTCACGGCCCGGGTGGAGACGGCTTCGCGCCCCTCCGCGGCCAGCAGCTCCGCGGCCGCCGTGATGATCCGTTCCCTGGTCGTGGCCCTGCTGTCCGACCTGCTGTCCGACCTGCTGCCCGGCCGGTCCTCCGGTCTGCTCTCCGCGCTCATGTTATCGACGATAACAGAAAAGTGTTTCCATTGATCGATATCAGTGCTAACGTTGTGGCGTTATCACTGGAAACGCGGGCTGTTCGGCAGCTCGCGGAGAGGGGAAACACCATGCGTCACCGCACCCTGGGCACCACCGGACCCGCCGTCGCCGAGCTCGGCCTCGGCACCATGGGCATGTCCGACCTGTACGGTCCGGCCGACGAGACCGAGAGCGTCGCCACCATCCACGCCGCGATGGACGCGGGGATCAACCTCCTCGACACCGGCGACTTCTACGGCGAGGGCCACAACGAACTGCTCATCCGCGAGGCCCTGCGCACCCGTGACCGCGACGACGCCGTCATCAGCGTGAAGTTCGGGGTTCGCAAGGACCCCACCGGCGCGTTCCAGCACGCCCCCTTCGACACCACCCCGGCCGGAGTGAAGGACCGGCTCGCCTACACGCTGCGCCGCCTGGGCACCGACCACGTCGACATCTACCGGCCCGCCCGCCTCAACCCGGACGTGCCGATCGAGGACACCGTCGGCGCCATCGCCGAGATGGTCCAGGCCGGGTACGTCCGCCACATCGGCCTGTCCGAGGTCGGGGCCGACACCCTGCGCCGGGCCGCCGCGGTCCACCCGATCGCGGACCTGCAGATCGAGTACTCGCTGGTCTCCCGCGGTATCGAAGCCGCCATCCTGCCCACCGCCCGGGAACTCGGGGTCGGGATCACCGCCTACGGGGTCCTCTCCCGCGGCCTGCTTTCGGGCCACTGGAACCCCGAGCGCGAGCTCACCGCCGGGGACTTCCGGGGGATCAGCCCGCGCTTCCAGGGCGAGAACCTGACCGCCAACCTGCGCCTGGTCGAGGCGCTGCGCGAGGTGGCCGAGTCCCTGGACGCCACCGTCGCCCAGGTCGCCATCGCCTGGGTGGCCTCCCGGGGCACGGACATCGTCCCGCTCGTGGGCGCCCGCCGCCGCGACCGGCTCACCGAGTCCCTGGAAGCCACGCAGATCGCTCTGTCCCCGGCCGACCTGGCCGCCATTGAAGCCGCGGTCCCACAGGAAGAGGTCGCGGGAGAGCGCTACGCCAGCTTCCTGATGGCCTCGCTCGACAGCGAACCCGCCGCCTCCTGAACCAACTCTTGAGCCCTCGGGCTCCGAGCCCCTGGGTCCTGACTCTCCCGAGTTCCCGAAGCCTCGAAACCACGGAGGCGGGCCCGCTCAGCCGTTCCCGGCGGGCGGGCCCGGTCCGGGGGAGTCGGGGTAGTCGGTTTTGGTGGGATCGCCGCCATCGGGCTCCGGCCCGGGAGGGGAGACGTAGGCGCCCACGATGCGGGCGATGACGGTGGCCAGGAACAGGGTGCCGATCACGGCCTCGCAGACGGCCAACGAGCGTGCCCACGCCCCCAGCGGAACCATGTCGCCGTATCCCAGGGTGACCAGGGTGACGAAGCTCAGATAGTTGAGGTCCTGCCAGGTCACCGGTGCGTTCGGTTCGAGGGAGTTCTCGAACCCGCCCGGCCACAGCGCCTCCATCAGGCCGAACAGGGCCCCGAACAGCCCACCCAGCAGGAGGTAGACACAGATCGCCGCCATGATCAACTGTGGGCCGTGGCTGCTCCGGTGCCGCTGTCCGTAGGTGAAGACGAACGTCAGCAGCGCCAGGATCAGGTAGCCCTGGAACAGCACGATGGCGGAGAAGAGTCCGAGCCGGGCCATCGGGGCCTCAGGGTTGAACGCGGCCCAGAACCCGGAGGCCAGGAACACCACCGAGAACACCGCCACGGGGAGCAGACGCTTCCCCGGCGGCAGGACCACGCGTAGACCCAGGAAGGCCACCAACGGGTACAGGAGTGTGTACGCCAGTGCCCACACCTGCCCGTTCAGGGTCAGCGGGTAGGCGAAATGCAACAGCACGGCGGCGGCCAGGAACCAGGCCAGGGACCGCGACAGCCCGGGGCGACCACGCATACCCGTTCCCCCGCCTCCTCCGCTACGACTCCACCGGTCGCAGGGAGGTTAGCCCGGCAGCCGGCGCGACCGGGCGAGGCACAGGAGTTGTTTGCGCGACCTTGGGACGCACACGATGCCCGTATAACCCCTGACCTGGAAGCATTCCCAAGGAGTGGCATCATCACGGCCTCCACCCTCAGCCGTGCCCATTGCGGCGCTGGAGGCCGACCAGGAACCATCCGCGTACTCCAGGGGGACATCCCATGCCCGGCCACCGTTTCCACTGTTTCTGTAGCCCGGATCTCCGCGGCCCCGGTTTCCGGGACCCCGATCTCCACAACCCCACCGCCCGGGAGGTGTCATGACCCCGCCGCGCGAGGGACGGACCGGTGTCGCCGGTCCCGCGATCCCGCTCCAGGCCACCCCGGCCGACCGGGAACGGGGCGAGATCGGACCCGAAGCCGCCGACATCCTCCTCACCGTCAACGGCGCGACCCACCGCGTCCGACTCGAACCCCGAGTCAGCCTGCTGGACGCCCTACGCGAGCGCCTGGACATCACCGGCCCCAAGAAGGGCTGTAACCAGGGCGCGTGCGGCGCCTGCACGGTGTGGGTGGACGGCCGCCGCGTGGTCGCCTGCCTCACCCTCGCGGTCGCCTGCGAAGGCCACGAGGTCACCACCGTGGAGGGCCTGGCCGACGGGGACGACCTGCACCCGATGCAGCAGGCCTTCGTCGACAACGACGCCTTCCAGTGCGGTTACTGCACACCAGGCCAGCTCATGTCGGCCGTCGCCCTCATGAAGGAGGGGCACGACGGCGACGACGCAGAGGTAGCCGAGTGGATGAGCGGCAACATCTGCCGCTGCGCCGCCTACCCCAACATCCGCAAGGCCATCTGCCAGGTCCGCGATGCCGGGGACGGCCGAACCGGAAAGGGAGGGGAGGCCTGATGCGTTCCTTCGCCTACTCCCGCGCCTCGGACATGGACTCCGCCATCGCCGACGTCTCCGCCGACCCCACCAGCGAATACCTGGCGGGCGGCACGACCGAGGTCGACATGCTGCGGATCGGCGTGGTCCGCCCGCGCCGCGTCGTGGACATCAACGACCTGCCCATCGCCGCCATCGAGGAGCTTGCCGACGGCGGTATCCGACTGGGCGGGCTGTCCCGGATGAGCGACGTCGCCGCGCACCCGGTCGTCCGCGAACGCTACCCGATGGTCTCGGAGTCCCTGGAGAAGGGGGCCTCCGCCCAGCTGCGCAACATGGCTTCCATGGGCGGAAACCTCATGCAGAAGGTCCGCTGCTCCTACTTCCGCGACGGCGACCGGGCCTGCAACAAGCGCGAACGGGGCAGCGGCTGTGCGGCCATCGAGGGCGTCAACCGCACCCACGCGGTCCTGGGCACCAGCGACTACTGCATCGCCACCCACCCGTCCGACGTGGCCGTGGCCCTGACCGCCCTGGACGCGGTCATCCGCCTGCGCGGCCCCGAAGGGGAGCGCACGGTCGCCTTCGACGACTTCTTCCTGCTCCCGGGCGACACACCCGACCTGGAGCACCCGATCGGGCACGGCGAGCTCATCACCGCGATCGACCTGCCCGCCCTGCCCATGGCACGCACCTCCCACTACCTGAAGGTGCGCGACCGTGAATCCTACGAGTTCGCCCTGACCTCCGCCGCCGTCGCGCTCAGCATGGAGGGCGACACCGTCACCGAGGTCCGGATGGGCCTGGGCGGCGCCGCCACCAAACCCTGGCGGGCCCGGCGCGCCGAACAGATGCTCCTTGGCGCCACCGCCGAACCCGAGGCGTTCGCGCGTGCCGCCGCGGCCGAACTCTCCGACGCCGTTCCGCGGAGCATGAACGGATTCAAGATCGAGCTGGCCCAGCGCACCATGGTCCGCGCCCTCACCGAGGTCGCCTCGCGGACCCGAGGAGGGACGGTATGAGTATCCCACCGCAGATCGGCCGGAACCTGCCCCGGGTCGACGCGCACGCCAAGGTCACCGGAGCCGCACGCTACTCCGCCGAACACCACCCGTCCGGAACCGTGCACGCCGTACTGGTGTGCTCGGAGGTACCGAGCGGCCGGATCACCGACATCGACAGCACGCGGGCCCTCGCGGCCGAGGGCGTCCTGGCGGTGCTCAGTCACCTGAACCTGCCCAGGGTCGCGGCGCAGCCGCACCTGATCCCGTCCCTGGCCGGTACCACCGCGCACGGGCAGAGCTTCTTCCCGATGCAGGACGACCGGATCCACTATGCGGGCCAGCCGGTCGCCATGGTCGTCGCCGACACCCTGGAACGGGCCGAGCACGCCGCCGAACTCGTCGAGGTGAGCTACGCCGAGGAGCCCTGGGTCACCACCATCGACCAGGGCCGAGGGCAGGCCTACGAGGCCGAACGCATCTTCGGCGGCTTCGTCCCCGGCCGCATGGACCGCGGCGACGTCGAACAGGGCATGGCCCAGGCCCAGGTGGTGCTGGAGAACACCCACCACTTCGCGGCCAACCACCACAACCCGATCGAACCCTCCGCGGCCACCGCCGTGTGGGACGACCACAAGCTCACCATCCACGACACCACCCAGGGGCCGACCGCCACCCGGCTCACCGTCGCCGAACTGCTGGGCATCCCGCCCTCGGACGTACGGGTGATCGCCGAGTTCGTCGGCGGCAGCTTCGGCGGCAAGGCGATGATCTGGGCGCACCCCACCCTGGCGGCGATGGCCGCCCAGCACGTGCGCGCCCCGGTCACCCTCGCCCTGACCAGGACCCAGACGTTCAGCAACACCGGCCACCGGGAGGAACAGGAACACACCCTGACCCTGGGCGCGCGCCTGGACGGCACCCTGACCGCCCTCCGCTACCGCAAGCTCTCGCCCACCTCCCACTACGACGACTGGGCCGAGCCGTCGCTGGGCCCCGCCGCACAGCTCTACGCCTGCCCGAACTTCGAGGGCGTCTACAGCCTGTTCCGGTCCAACACGATGACCCCGACGTTCATGCGCGCGCCCGGTGAGGGCACCGGAGCGTTCGTCATCGAGACGGCCATGGACGAGCTCGCCCACGAACTGGGCATCGACCCGATCGAACTCCGGCTGCGCAACCACGCCGACACCGACCCCGAGAGCGGGAACCCCTGGTCCAGCAAGGGGCTCAAAGAGTGCTACGCGCGCGGCGCCGAACTCTTCGGCTGGGCCTCGCGCGACCCGCGCCCGGTCCAGGGCGCCCGCCGGGACGGCAACTGGCTTCTGGGCACCGGGATGGCCAGCGCCATCTACCCGGTGTACGGCATCATGAACCCGCAGCGCGCCCGCGCCCGGGTCTACGCCGACGGTCGGGCCGTCCTCGAGACCGGCTGCTCCGACATCGGCACCGGGGCCGGAACCATCCTGCGCCAGGTCGGGGCCGAGGGCCTGGGCCTGACCGCCGAGTCCGTCACCGTCCACTACGGCGACACCGAACTGCCCAACACGGTCGCCGCGGTCGGTTCCGCGGGAGCCGGCGCGATCAGCGCGGCCGTCCACGTCGCCGCGGTCAAGCTGCGCGACCAGCTCATCGCGCAGGCCGTCGCCGACGAGGGTTCCCCGCTGCACGGCGCGGACCCCGGTCAGATCCAGGTCTCCGACGGGCGCATGTCCCTGCGCGGCGCCCCGGGGACGGGGGAGACCTACGGCGAGATGCTGGGCCGCAACATGACCTTCGACGCCGAGGCCGTGGGGGAGTGGCACCCGCCGGGCCCCGACAGCGGCTACGGCACGGGCACCTTCGGCGCCCAGTTCGCGGAGGTCGCCGTCGACCCGGACCTCGGCCTGGTCCGGGTGCGCCGGATGACCGGGGTGTTCGCCCCCGGGCGGGTGCTCAACCCCAGGACCGCGCGCAGCCAGCTCATGGGCGGCATGCTGTGGGGCCTGGGGCAGGCGCTGCTGGAGGCCACCCACATGGAACCCAACCAGGGGCGCTGGGCCAACCCGAGCCTGGGCGAGTACCTGCTGCCGGTGAACGCCGACGCCCCGGAGGTGGTGGTGGAGACCATCGAGGTCGAGGACCGGGTAGTCAACCCGCTCGGGGTCAAGGGCGTGGGCGAGATCGGCCAGGTCGGGGCCGCGGCGGCGATCGCCAACGCGATCTTCCACGCCACCGGTCGCCGGTTCCGCGACCTGCCCATCACCGTCGAGTCGGTGATGGAGCCCGCCTGATATGTCCGCACGAGAGAGCGAGGGGGACGCGGCCGCGACAGGCGGGCCGCGTCCCGGTCCGGGCACAGGTTCTGGTGTCGGTTCGGGGCGCTCTGGGAACGACGCGGGATCCGGCCCGGCCGAGGAGCCGGTGACCGTGGTGTTCACCTGGAACGTCACCCCGGGCCGGGAGCAGGAGTTCGAGGAGTGGCTGCACCGGGTCAACCAGGTGGCGGCCGATTTCCCCGGACACCAGGGGGTCACCTGGATCGCCCCGGACGACCCCGGCGGCCACTACCACGCCCTGCTGCGGTTCTCGGGCAGCCGGGCCCTGGAGGCGTGGCTGGGTTCACCCGAACGCGCCAGGACCATCGCCGAACTGGAGGGCATCGCCGCCGAGGCCGACCGCAGGGTGCACACCACCGGCATGGAGACCTGGTTCAGTCTGCCGAGGACCGCCGTCCGGCCGCCGCCGAAGTGGAAGATGGCGCTGGTGTCCTTCACCGCCGTCTACCCGTGCGTGCTGCTGTTCACGGCCTTCGTGGCACCGCTGTTCCAGGACTGGCCGCTGCCGCTGCGGACGGTGGTGCTGCCGACCGTGATGGCGCCCCTGCTCACCTACGCCCTGATGCCGACGCTGAGCAGACTGCTGAGGTCCTGGCTCTACCCGGACTTGTGAGACCCACCCGAAGTACGACCAGATTCATCCGAGATTCATCCCAGACACGGAGACGGACATGAGTGTGAGCATCCCCGAGCCGGTGGCCTCGTTCATCGACAGGGTCAACGACCACGACGAACAGGGCTTCCTGGACGCCTTCACCACGGACGGGGTGGTGGACGACTGGGGGCGCGAGTTCCAGGGCCGCGACGCCATCAAACGCTGGAGCGACAAGGAGTTCATCGGAGCCCGGGGCGTCCTGACCGTCCAGTCGGCCGAACCCACCGGCGACGGCGTCACGGTGGTAGGCGACTGGCGCTCCAACTACGCCAACGGACTGAGCTCCTTCGCCTTCAGCGTCCAGGGCGACCAGATCACCCGCATGACCATCCGCGAGGGCTGACCCGGACCCAGGCCGGACGCAAGCGATGCCCTGGGGCGCTCCTCAGCGGTCTGAGGTCCGGTGCCGTCGCTTACCGGGGCCATCGATATCGACCCGGTGCTACAGCCGGTTCGAGGGTGGGCCGTAACCCTGACCAGGGGCGTTTCGGCCGACAGAATCAGCGACCGACGGCTCCTGATCGAAGTGATCAGTTTCGATCATCGGTATGCCCGTGCAGGCGGGCGCGGCGGGCCCGGATCTCCTCGGCGGAGGGGGACCGGGCCCGCCGTCGGCAGCCCCGGGCCCTGGCCGGGTTCGGCTGTTCGGGGTGGGATTCGGGGAGTCCCCGAGCGGGGGCTAAGGGGCGGTTGGGGGAGTTCTCCGGGGCAAGCCCCGATATCCTCCGGCTACACAGAGCGAAAGACTGGAGCCCTTACACAGCAGCCCCTCACGCTCGGCGACCCCCCCTGGAGTTCATCCATGCCCAAGCGACCTGGACTACTGCGAAGGATCGTCCTGTGGACGGTCGCGGTGGTGGCAGTGCTCGCCCTCATGCTCACCGGTACCGGGATCTGGGTGTACTCGGCCCTACGAGTCACCAACGTCGGTGAGCTCTCCTTCACCAACGAACTACACGTGCCACCCGAGCTGGAACCCGTCATCGACGAGGACGGGCGTAAGCGCTTCGATCTCACCATGCAGGAGGGGACCAGCGAGTTCCTTCCCGGGCAGGAGACCGCCACCTGGGGTGTGAACGGGGCCTACCTCGGCCCGACGATGCGCCTGGAGCGCGGGGACGACGTGGCCATGGACGTCACCAACGACCTGCCCGAGACGTCCACCCTGCACTGGCACGGCATGCGGGTGCCCGCCGCCATGGACGGAGGCCCGCATCAGCAGATCGAACCGGGGCAGGTGTGGTCCCCGGAGTGGACCGTCGATCAACCCGCGGCCAGCCTCTGGTACCACCCCCACCTGCACGGGGCCACCGCCGAGCACGTGTACCGGGGCGTGGCCGGGATGATCATCGTGGAGGACGACGACGTCACCGGGGTGCTGCCCAGCGACTACGGGGTGGACGACCTTCCCCTCCTGGTCCAGGACCGCTCCTTCCGATCCGACGGTGAGCTCGACCTGAACGCGACGGGGCCGTTGTGGATGCAGGCCACCTACGGGCTGATGGGCGATCAGATCCTGGTCAACGGCACCCACGACCCCTACTTCGAGGTGGAGAGCGAACGAGTGCGGCTTCGCGTGCTCAACGGCTCCAATACGCGCTCGATGAACTTCGGCTTCGACGACGACCGCGCCTTCCAACTGGTGGGCACCGACACCGGGCTCCTGCCCGCGCCGGTGGAGTTGGACCGAATCCGCCTCTCACCGGGGGAGCGGGCGGAGATCGTCGTCGACTTCAGCCCCGGCGACGACGTCGTGCTGCGCAGCTACGCCCCGAAGCAGGCCGGGAGCTTCGCCGAGGACCGGCTGGCCGGGGCCGACGACGAGTTCGACATCCTGCGCCTGACAGCGGCCGGCGAGCTCACACCCGGTGAACCCGTTCCCGCGGAGCTGGCCACCACCCCCGAGATCACCCCGCCCGAGGACGCCACCGAACGCGTCTTCACGCTCGGCGGCACCGCGCACATCAACGGCGCCTCCATGGAGATGTCCCGGATCGACGAGGTGGTCCCGGCGGGCGCCACCGAGATCTGGACCATCGAGAACCCGAGCGTCGTGCACAACTTCCACATCCATGACGTGGCCTTCCGGGTCCTGGACATCGACGGCGCCGAACCCCCACCGGAGCTGACCGGACGCAAGGACACCGTCTACGTGGCGCCCAACACCTCGGTTCGGATCGCGGTGGAGTTCGGAGAGCACGTCGACCCCGAGGCGCCGTACATGTACCACTGCCACCTACTGGAACACGAGGACCAGGGAATGATGGGCCAGTTCCTGGTGGTCGAACCCGGCACGGAGGACGAGGTCTCGCGCGACCTGGGGATCGATGCGGGCCACGGCCACGCGGGCGGGCACGGCGGCCACTGAGACGTGATCAAGTCCGATCGTCGGTGCGCCCGTGCAGGCGGGCGTGCAGGGCCCGGATCTCCTCGGCGAAGGAGGGGACCGGGCCCGCCACCGGCAGCCCCGGGGCCACCTCGGTGATCGGCAGCGGTCGCACCGGACCGGGTACGACGCCCCACTCCGCCAGCCAGGAGCCCAGCTGCTCGGAGGAGCTGGCGTACACGATCCGGCCCAGCCCCACCCAGGCGTGCGCGGCCGAGCACATCGGGCAGTGCTCGCCCGAGGTGTACACCGTCGACGCCGCGCGGTCGGCGGGGGAGAGGTTCTCGGCGGCCCAACGGGCGATCGCGAACTCCGGGTGCCGGGTGGCGTCGCCACCGGCAACGTGGTTGTGGTCCTCGAACAGCACTTTCCCGTCCGCGGCGACCAGCACCGAACCGAACGGCTCGTCGCCCTTGTCCAGCGCCTGCGCGGCCAGGTCCACCGCGCGCCGCAGATGCCGCAGATCGGTCTCGTCCACCATCGTCTGCCCCTTCGATCCGAGTTCGGCGCCACCGTACCGCGCGCGCCCGCCGCGCCCCGGTAAATCCCTGTCCGGGAGCCAGAGGGCACCGCTACGCTGCCGCCCATGGACATCAGCATTCGCGCCTATGCCCCCGAGGACCGGGAGGCCGTGGTCGGCCTGGCCCTGCGTGCCTGGGAACCCGTACACGCCTCGATGGAGAAGGTGCTGGGCACCGAGATCTACGCCCTGACCGTGGGGGACTGGCGCAGGACCCAGACCCGGGACGTCCAGGCCGACCTGGACGCCGAGGAGACCCGGGCGTGGGTGGCGGTGACCGACCGGATTGCCGGGTTCGCCACCGTCAAGCTCGACCACAAGGAGAGCACCGGGGAACTGCACATGCTCGCGGTCGACCCCGACCAGCAGGAGCGGGGCGTGGGTGCGGCGCTCATCCGGTTCGCCGAGGAGTACATGCGCGCGGAGGGGATGAAGGCCGCCCTGATCAGCACAGGCGGCGACCCGGGCCACGCCCCTGCCCGCGCCGCCTACGAGAGCGCGGGTTACACCGGGTTGCCCGTGGTCAACTACTTCAAGGCTCTCTGAACCGAGCGGCTGCCCGGAGACGGCCGGCAGCGTCGACGCTGTGTGGATTGGTGTCGGGGTGGTCGGCGTCGCCGGGGCCGGGATGCTCTTCCTCGGTGAGTCGGCCTCACCGGGACGGCTGCTCAGTCTGGCCGCGATCGTGGTCGGGGTCGCGGGCCTGCACCTCGTGGGCGGCTGAGGGTCCGGCGGCTGAGGGCCCGGTGGTCGAGGTGCGAGTGGTTCCCGGGCCCGGCTCCCCGGCCACCGGGCGGCGGCGTCCGGCACGCATGCCGTTGGCGATGACCACCACCTCCGCCACCTCGTGCACCAAGACCACTGCCGCCAACCCCAGCACCCCGAACAGCGCCAGCGGCATCAGGCCGACGATGATGGCCAGCGACAGCCCGATGCTCTGCCACATCACCACCCGTGCGCGGCGGGCGTGGGCCAGCACCCGGGGCAGGTTGCGCAGGTCCTCGCCCATCAGGGCGACATCGGCGGTCTCCACGGCCACGTCGGTGCCCATCGCACCCATGGCCACACCCAGGTCGGCACTGGCCAGGGCCGGGGCGTCGTTGACCCCGTCGCCGACCATCACCACCTGGCCGCTGACCCGTAGTTCACCGACCACCCGGGCCTTGTCCTCGGGGAGCAGCCCGGCGTGGACCTCGTCCGCGTCGATCCCCGCCTCGGCGGCCAGGGCCTCGGCCGTGGCGCGGTGGTCCCCGGTCAGCATCGCCACCCGGTAACCGGAGCGGCGCAGTTCGGCGACCACACCGGCGGCCTCGGGGCGGAGTTCGTCGCGGACGGCGATCGCACCGGCCACCGCACCCGCCTCCTCCACCAGGACCACGGTCGCGCCCGCGCCCAGGAGCCGTTCCACCGCGCTTTCGAGGGTCCCGGGGGCAACCCAGCCGGGGCGCCCGAGTCGCACCGCCAGGCCGTCCACCCGCCCGGTCAGGCCGGACCCGGGTACGGCCCGGACGTCCTCGGCAGGGACGGGTGAGGGATGGGCGGCCAGGACGGCGCGGGCCAGCGGGTGTTCGCTGCGGGCCTCCAGAGCGGCGGCCAACTCCAGCACACGCGCACGGGTGTATCCGGGTGCGGTGGCGACCTCGACGACGGAGGGTTCGTTGCGGGTCAGGGTTCCGGTCTTGTCCAGGGCAACCACACCGGCCCGGCCCATCGCCTCCAGCGCCGCACCGCCCTTGACCAGGGCGCCCTGGCGGGAGGCGGCACCGATCGCGGCGACCACGGTCACCGGGACGGAGATGGCCAGAGCGCAGGGGGAGGCCGCGACCAGCACGACCAGCGCCCGTTCGATCCAGGTCAGCGGGTCGCCGAACAGCGAGCCGAGCACCGCCACCAAGGCGGCGGCGATCATCACCCCGGGCACCAGGGGGCGGGCGACCCGGTCGGCCAACCTCTGGCCCCGACCCTTGCGCGCCTGCTCGGCCTCCACGATCCGCACCACGCGCGCCAGGGAGTTGTCCTCGGCGGTGGCGGTCACGGTGACCTCCAGCGGTCCGGTGCCGTTGACCGATCCGGCGTACACCTCCTCCCCTGGGCCGACCTCCACCGGCACCGACTCCCCGGTGACGGCGGAGGTGTCCAGGCTGGTGTGTCCTTCGGCGACCACGCCGTCGGTGGCCAGTCGTTCACCGGGGCGCAAGACGAGCCTCTGGCCGGGGCGGAGCTCGTCGGGGGCCACGGTGAGCTCGACCCCCTCGCGCAGTACCGTCGCCCGGGCCGGGACCAGGTCCAGCAGGGCGCGTAGGCCGCGCCGGGTCCGGGCGACGGCGTACTCCTCCAGGCCCTCGGCGATGGTGAACAGCACGGCCAGCATCGCGGCCTCGCCGACCTCGCCCAGGGCCACGGCCCCGGCGGCGGCGAGGGTCATCAGGGTGCCGACCCCGATCCGGTTCCGGGCCGGACCCGACCGGAACAGGCGCCGCAGGGTCGAGGGGACGAACGTCCACGCGGCGACCACCAGCGCGGCGGACTTGAGCAGGAGCGCGATGCCCTCGGGCGCACCGAACCAGCCAGCGGCGTACCCGGCCAGCAGCAGGGGTGCGGCGACGGCGGCGAACCGCATCTCACCGACCTGCCAGAGCCGGGTGGGCCCTTCGGGGGCGGCTGCTTCGGTGGAGGGGTTGGCGGAGGCAGGGGAGCCACCACCGCAGCAGGCGTCACTCATCACGCACCGCCGCACCGGTTCCGCCCACCGCGTCCGTTCGTTCAGTCGCGGTCGCGCTGTCGGTTCCGTAGGTGGGGCACAGCGCCACCGCGTTACCGGTCGCGGCCAGCAGGGTCTCCGCCGCGGCGAGCAGATCCAGCAGCTCGGGACGGCTCAGTGAGTAGAACACCTGCCGTCCCTGCGGGCGCCCGTCCACCAGTCCGCAGTCGCGCAGGCAGGACACGTGTTTGGAGACCGTGGACTGGGCCAGGCCCAGCTGTTCCACGAGGTCGGTCACGCGGGCCTCGCCCCGGGCCAGGCGCTGCACGATCGCGAGCCGGGTGCTGTCGGAGAGGCTGTGGAAGAGGGCCTCGGCCGCGTCCAGTCCGGAGCCCGCGCAGGCCCCCTCCACACCGTCATCATTATCCATCGCCATATGGCGATCATATTCAGTTCTGGCGATGAATCAAAGGGGAGGCATCATCGGACCGCGGACTTAGGCGGGCATCGCCTCAGACCCCAGTCACCTCACCGGGCTCCCGGGAAGCGGTCGCCGCGCGGCTTGTCGCCAGAGTCTGGGAGATCTTCGCCGCCAACCGGGCCGAGGGCACATCGGTGTGCGGACGCCAGGCGAGGACTCCGCCGGCTCCGTCCCCGGTGGGCACCGTCGCCGCGGTCGCCCGGTACAGGTACAGGAAGGCGAAGTGCTCGTGCTCGGGCTCGCCCCGCTCCGGATCCTCCGGGATCCGGAAGGTGTCCAGGTCCAACGGGAGCGGGTCCGCCGCGGGCTCGACCTGCTCGGGCACCAGCCCCGTCGCCTCAGTCAGACGGCTCAGCGACGCCTCGCCCAACGCGCCGTCCTCAGCGGTCAGGTGCCCGCCCGGCAACAACCAGGGCCCCCGGTCACCCTCCCGGACCATCAGCACGCGCCAACACGGGTCGAGCACCACGGCCCCCGCGGTCACGTGCCCGACACGGAACTCCTTGGGCGAGGAGAGCTCGTGCTCGCCGTCCAGCGCCCGCAGCAAGGGACCGGCCGCGTCGACTTCCTTCGGGAAGCGCTCCAGATAGCCGTCCAGCACGGCGCGGATGTGCGTGTTCGGGATGCTCAATGTGGCTCCTGTCGATCCAGACACGTGGCGCCCCCAGCATCGCGGCTCGGTAGCCGCCCTGAACAGCTCCCACGCTGACCAGTGACGAGGTGGTCACAGAATCTGCACTTCCCGCGAGCTTCCCCGACAAAAGGACCCGCCCCGGAACCGAAACGTTCCGTGGCGGGTCCCTTGCGTCCAGGTCAGGAGTGACCCGGGGTCAGGACAGGTGACCAGCGGCCTCCCGTTCCCTGGCCTCCTTCTCATCGGCCCGGGCCTGCGATCTGGCCAGCATCCGGTCGTCCACGACGCGGATGACCGTGATCGCCGCGATCGCCACCCCCGCCACGGCGAGACCGGTCAGGACCTTGGTCGGGTCGCTCACGTCCAGTTCGAAGAACCACTGCCCCCACGGCGTCACCATCGCCAGGGTCAGCAGCCCCACCATGGAACCGACCAGCAGCACCTTCCACCACACGTACGGCTTGGCCACCAGCAGCAGGACCCACAGTGTGGTCGCGCACAACGTGATCACCACCGCCGTGCGGTCCGCGGGGTCGGGCACCGTCCGCCCGCCCAGCACCAACAGGTAGGTCGTCACCGCCGCCAACCCCGCCACCATGCCCGACGGGATCGCCAACCGCAGCGTGCGCAGCACGAACCCCGGCCGGGCGATGTCGGTGTTGGGCGCCAGAGCCAGGAAGAACGACGGGATACCGAAGGTCACCGCGTTGATCAGCGTCGCGTGCCGCGGGAAGAAGGGGTAGGCCACGGCCAGCAGGCCCACGATGATCGCGAGCGTCATCGTGTACACGGTCTTGGTCAGGAACAGGCCGGCCACCCGCTCGATGTTGCCGATCACCCGGCGGCCCTCGGCCACCACCCGGGGCAGCACCGCGAACCTGTTGTCCAACAGCACCAGCTGGGCCACCGAGCGCGAGGCCGGGCTGCCCGAGCCCATCGCCACACCGATGTCGGCCTCCTTCAGCGCGAGCACGTCGTTGACCCCGTCACCGGTCATCGCCACCGTGTGCCCGCGCTCGCGCAGGCCCCGCACCATGTCCCGCTTGCGTTCGGGGGTCACCCGCCCGAAAGCCGAGTGGTCCTCCACCTCGCGGGCCAGCTTCTCGTCGTCCTCGGGCAGATCCCGGGCGTCCAACGGCCGGTCGGCCCCGTCCATGCACAGCTCACGGCCGACCGCGCCGACCGAGGCGGCGTGGTCGCCGGAGACGATCTTGACGTCCACGCCCTGCTCGGAGAAGTAGTCCAGGGTCGGCCCGGCGTCCTCACGCACCCGCTGGTCCAGCACCACCAGGGACACCGGCTCCACACTTCCGGGGGCGGCGTCCTCGTCCACCCGGACCGAGGCCCGCGCCAGCAGCAGGACCCGCAGGCCCTGCGCGCCCAGGCGGGCGGCCTCGGCGGCGGCGGGGGAGTCCGGTTCGGCGAGGACGTCGGCGGCGCCGAGCACCCAGTGCTGCTCGCCGGAGGGCGTCATCAGGCTGGCGCCGCTCCACTTGCGGGCGGAGGAGAAGGGGGCCAGCGCGGTCACGGTCCAGCCCGGTGCCTGCTGCCCGCCGGCCGCGCAGCCCTCGGCGATCGCGACCATGCTCGGGTTCGGGTCGGGGTCACTGGCGGCCAGCGCGGCCAGCACCCGGGTCGGGGAGACCAGCGTCGGAACCCGCCCGGCACGGCTGTCCGCGCTGCTACCGGTGCTGCTGTCGGCGCTGCCATTGGCGCCGTTGCCGTTACCGTTCCCGTTGCTGTGAGCGCTCGCAACCGGATCAGCGCCCTCGTGCGGCCGGCCACCGCCCAGGTCGCGGATCTCCGTCAGCCTCATGCCGACCTCGGTGAGCGTGCCGGTCTTGTCCGTGCACACCACGTCCACCCGGGCCAGCCCTTCGATCGCGGGCAGCTCCTGCACCAGGCACTTGTGGCGGCCCAACCGGATCACCCCGACCGCGAACGCGATGCTCGTCAGCAGGATGAGCCCCTCGGGGATCATCGACACCAGCGCCGCCACCATGCCGCGCAGGGCGTCGGCCAACGGCCCCGAGATCCCCCCGGAGACCGGTTGGTCCAACGCGACGTGCCCGTTCATGAACAGCTGGCTGTAGATCAGCAGGCCGCCGATGGGGAACAGCGCGAACGTGATCCAGCGCAGAATGCTGTTGATCCCGGACCGCAGCTCCGACTGCACCAACGAGAACCGGCTCGCCTCCTCGGCCAGCCGCGCAGCGTACGCGTGGCGTCCCACCTTGGTGGCCCGGAAGCGCCCGGCCCCCGCCACCACGAAACTGCCCGACATCACCGTGTCCCCGGGCTGTTTGAGCACCGGGTCGGCCTCACCGGTCAGCAGGGACTCGTCGACCTCTAGCCCACCGGCCCAGGTCACGACACCGTCCACGACGATCTGGTCGCCGACACCGACCTCCAGGACCTCGTCCAGGACGATCTCCTGGGTGGCCACCCGCACCGTCTCACCGTCGCGCACCACCCGCGGGCGCGCCGCGTTCACGATCGCGAGCTTGTCCAGGGTGCGCTTGGCCCGCAGCTCCTGGACGATGCCGATCAGTGTGTTGATCACGATGACCAGCGCGAACAGCCCGTCCTGGACCGGGCCGATCACCGCGATGATCGCGAATAGCACGGCGATCATCGCGTTGATGCGGGTGAAGACGTTGCCCCGGATGATCTGCCCGACGCTGCGGCTCGCCCGGACGGGGACGTCGTTGGTCCGCCCGGCCGCGATGCGCTCGGCCACCTCCTCCCGCGACAACCCCGGTTCAGGGGGCGGCCCCATGAGAGCTGACCGGACCGGTGCCGGGTCGGTCGCAGTCGGGGTCGGACCTCGTTCGGTCCGATCGGCTTCTTCGGGCACGGATGACTCCTGGTCGGGCAAGGAAGGCGAACAGGGGCCGGGCCGACGAAACCCCCGCTCAGCCGGGCCCCAACGTCAATGCAAACAAGACTAGGGAGAATCCAGACTAGAAGAGCCACCCGCCGTGGCGCCCGGGCGCGGAGCACCCTCTTCATCTGGGGGCCAGCACTACCCGGACCTGTGATCGCGCCCCACACGGGCGCGAACGCCGTCCGCGTCGTAGAGTCCTTGCCAAGGGACCTTGAACGCATGGGAGACAGGATGTGTACGGTCATCGTCGGCTTCGACCCGCAGGCCAGGACACCGCTGGTCGTCGCCGCACTCAGGGACGAGATGCGCTCACGTCCCTGGGACTGGCCCGCACGGCACTGGCCGGAGCGCCCGCAGCTCATCGGCGGCCGCGACCGCCTGGCCGGAGGCACCTGGCTCGCCGTCGACCCCCAACGCGAACGCATGGCCGCGCTGCTCAACGGCTGGCCCTGGGACGGCACGATGCCCTGGGAGGGCACCTACCCGGCCAGCCGGGGCGACCTGCCCCTCAAGACCCTGAGCAACCAGAACCGCGACGCCCTGGCCGGTGAGGACCCCACCCGCTACGCCCCCTTCCACCTCCTGGACGCGGACGCGCACAGCGCCGCCCTGTACAGCTGGGACGGCCGGTGCCTGGACACCCGAGCCCTGCCCCGAGGCGTCACCACCCTGGTCAACACGGGCCTCAACCCCGCCGACCCCCGTTCGGCCCGCCACACCCCGGAGTTCGATCGCACCCGCCCCGACCCGGACCTGTCCACGGCCCGCACGGTCAAGGAGATCTGGGGGGAGTGGCCGGGCCTGATCACCAGGGCCGCCAACTCCGAACCCCGCTCAGCAGGAACGACCCCGGGCGGAGACCCCTCAGCCCTGATCGCCCACGCCGATTTGGGGAACGGAGAGGTCTGGGCCACGGGCTCGATCACCCTGATCGCCCTGGACCGAGACGTGGTTCGCTACGCCTTCACGGACACCCCAGCGGTCCTGGAGTCCTGGCAGCTGATCGACACCTGAGCAGGGAAGGCGGAGGCGAGGGCTGCGGGGTCGGTGGGGGTGGCTCCTTCGCGGACGTACTGGACGATGACCGTGCTCCTCTGGTGACGTACTCCCACACCAGACGTTGCGCACCTGCCCCCACTGGGTCGGGCGAGCTAGACACAGCTACGCGTCTGGAGCTGTGTGGGTCGCAGGAAGTGAACGAGAACCTGGCGGTGACCACCGTGGTCGGAACGTTCGAGGAACGGGCTACCCGGCGCGGTGAGGACATCGAGGTGTCCCGGGACGTCACGGAGGACTTCCTGGCGGACAAGTGCAGGTAGGAATTCCTGCCCAGGTGCCCGTAATTGATCTGTTTTCCCACGCCACCCGGCAGACAGCAGATAGCGTCCCACCACTACTGTCCCTAGCCCAGGAGTCATGTTTTCTATGGAAGAGAAGCAACCGTGGTGGAAACGTCGGTGGGTGATCGTGGTCGGCGTGTTGCTTGGGATGGGGTTGATCGGTGGGGTCATCGAGGCGATCGGCGAAGATGAACCAGAACAGGTTGAAGTCGCCGAAGAGCAAATCTCAGAACCGGAGCGGGAATCAGAGCGAGAGGCCGCTGATCCCGAACCGGAGACGCAGGAGTGGGCAGAGGACGACATGGAGTACCTGCTCGCCGTCATAGACGCAGGTCACCGTCTTCCGTTGGACGACCTCAGCATCGAGGACTACTCCGAGGCGCTCGATGCAGTGGAGCCAAAGTGTGACCAGACCCGAACAGAGATCGGTGACATGGTTGCGCTCGCGTTGGTGCGGGTGGAAGACGCGGGGCGTTCGGACGAGTCGACCATGAGCCTGCTGGAGGCATTGGAAGAATCAGTGCCGGATGAACTGGCCCCTCGTGATTGCGCGGAACAGCTCGCCGCGATCTTGATCATGATGGGCGTCTGAGGCGCCCCGACCACCCGGTGATCGGGGCACTGTTCTGTGAGTGGGTGATCAGGCCAGCAGAGAAACCCGCTCGGCGAGTGTTCCTCCGCCCGGGTGTCCGCCCAGGTCGCCCAGGAGGGAGCGCAGACGCTGGTGTGTCGTGGCGCGCAGCGATCCTGGGGGGACCGTGTCCAACACGCTCTCCCCCAGGGCGACGGCATCTTCTGCCTGACGCTGGGATGCCTGGGCGCGGGCGTGAACGGTCACTGCTGCGGCCCAGCCCGGCGACCCGGAGCGCTTGAGGGAAGCAGAAGTGTGCGCGTGCTGAGCAGCCCGCACTGGGTCCTGTCCGAGCAGGGCCTCGGCCAGATGCAGCTCGAACTCTGCGCGATCGAACCCGAAGCGGCCGGGTTCGTCTTCGGCCCGGTCCATGTCCTGGCGGGCCCGGGCGGTGTGTGCGGCCAGGGCGGCGGTGTCGCCCAAGGCCGCCAACGGGCGCAGGCGGCACCAAGCGGTGATCTGCGCGGCGCGCAGCGGTGTGTTGGCGTGATGAGCGGCTCGATCAGCGAGTTCAAGGGCTTCGATCGGACGGCTTCGGGCCATGGTGACCATTGACTGGGCCCCCAATGCCCAGCTATTCAGGTGAGGGTCTCCGATTTGTTCTCCGACTCGGGCAGCAGTGCCCAGGTGAATGAGCGCTCCGGCGGGGTCAGCGGTGTGGTGGGCGAGGTTGCCCAGCAGGGCGGACATCCATCCCAGAACCCGGCGGGTATCCGGGCCAGTATGGGTCATCAGCAGGGAGCGGCAGCGCGCGACTTCCGCGGCCAGAACACGGGGTGGGAAGTCGCTGTAGCGTTGGGTGTAGAACTCCAGGGCTTGCTCGGCGAGGTCTCCCCGAGCGTCGTGGCCGTGCAGGGCGATGCTGTCGGCGACGGCGGTGAGCTCAGGGTACTCGGGGGGCATGTGGGGCTCCTGTCGCGGCTGCGGTATGGGGTGACCGTACCAACCGGGGCTGCCCGTGGGCAGGGGAAAACCCAACTGTGTCGGGGGGATCCCGTACACGCGGGCTAGAGCGTAGACGTACTCCGGGCCGGGGCGGGCGTGCCCGTGTTCCCACCGGCACAGCATGGCGGTGGTGAGCCCGGGCGGAGCCAGTCTGTCGGAGCGGTATATCTCGCCCACGGCTTCCACGACGTGGCGGCGGGACCAGCCGTAGGCGAGCCGCCAGGCCTCCAACGGAGTGATGGGAAGGGTGCGGGTGATCTGGTCGGTGATGGCGGGGACCGGGGCTCCGTGGCGTTGCTGGTCGGCTCGGATGCGGGAGGCCTCGCGGGCGAGCTGGGCACGGGTGGCTCTGCTGACCTTCACGTCGCTCTCCTGGGGGTCGGGTCGAGGACCATACCCGCACGGGAAGCTGCACAAGATTGCCTTTCGGGTCAATGTGCGCTCAGCACGGCCGCATTGATCCTCTCCGAGGGGCGGCGTTTGCTGGGTTCACAGCCCGGCACCACCCCGCCGGGAGACACGGAAGAGGTGACCGATGACCGCCATCGTGGACACGCCCACCACCCCAGCCACCATCCGCGACCCCCACAGCTTCGTCCGCCCTGAGGTGTGGGAGCGGCAGATCCTTCTGCTCACCCGCGACCACCCCTGGGACACCGTCATGGCCGAGCGGTGCTTCGGCCAAGCGGTGGCGTACCTGATCACCGCCATGGAGAGGTGGGGGCAGGGTCTGGAGATCGGGTGTGGGCCGCTCGTGGACATCGCCGTGCACGGGTTCATCCTGGACACGGTGAACTACCGGCAGTTCTGCACTACCCACTTCGACGGGAAGTTCCTGGAGCACGTGCCCGAGATCGCGTTCAAGTACGACGGCTCCGTGGAGCGCACCGCCCACATCATCGAGGCGAACGGGTTCACGGTGGACTGGCCGCTGTGGGACCGCGACGCCGCCAAGTGCACCCCCTGCCACCCGGGCAGCAACTGCCACTGAACCTGGCACCCATCACGAGGGGCCGGTACCGATTCGGTGCCGGCCCGTTCACGTGTTCCCCTGCCCCCACACAGCCGCCGTGGCTACCGTGGGTCGGAATCCTGCACACCCGACCCCAAGGACCACTCATGGCCAACCCGACCTCCACCGTGACCGAGTACTGGGACCGCTATGCCAGCGGCGTCTCCGCCGAATCCGACCTGGACACGGCGTTCGGGTGGACCCAGTGGGACGGTCACGGCCCCGGAAGGGAGCTGCTCGGGGATGCGGGCTCCGCGTTGGAGTTGGGTTGCGGCCGCGGGGTCGAGGTCGCGGCCCTGGCTCGGAGCGGGGTCAAGACGGAGGGTGTCGATGTCTCGCTCGTCCAGGTGGAGCAGGCGCGCGAGCAGTGGGAGCCGCTGGGGGCACGGTTCCATCATGGTGACGTAATCGAGTTTCTGCGCGGGACCGAGCAGCGGTGGGATGCGATCTACTCGGTGTGGGGCGCGGTGTGGTTCACCAACCCGCACGTGCTTCTGCCACTGGTGCGGGAGCGGTTGGAGCCGGGTGGACGGTTGGTGTTCTCCCATGCCGAACCGGTGCCTGGGTCGTCCGGCCCGCAGGGCATGTACGGGGGTGGGTTCAAGGGGCGGCGGGTGTGGCTGCACCAGTGGGCCGCCGCACCCGGGGAGTGGGAGGAACTCCTTCGTGCCGCAGGGTTCGAGCACGCCCAGGTGTGGGTGGAGCCAGCGCCCGAACTCGACTATGTCGGTACGCTCATCGGCGTAGCTCACCGGTAAGCCCTTGAGACACCGCCCAGCTCTGGGGAGGCCTGCCCGCCAGCGGAGGCAGACAGCCCTGGTGCTGGGGCACGCCCGTTGCTCTTTTAGGTCTTCACCTCCTTCGGAGCACGAGCCCGAACTGGCTCCGGGCTCCCGTGGACATATCCCTGAGTGTCTGTCGAGCGATCACGATCTCGTGCTCCATTCGTGTGCTCTTCAGCCCTCGCTCACGGATTGCGCGAAGCGGGGTGTCGTCACCGACCCCGGCGAGCAAGGCCCGCAGCTGGCCCACAGTCAGGGGTTTCTCGTGAGCCCCACGCACGTGGGGGTGGACATCCGACTTTTGTTGTTTGACGGGCGCTCTCATGCGCTGGGGCAGGGGTCCAGGAGGGAGAGCAGGTAGCCGGGGTTGGTGGCCTGGGTCAGGCCCTGGGTGGTGGCGACCCAGTAGGACTGTGAGTGTTCGCCCCACCAGATGAGGAGGTGGGGGTTGAGGGCCTGTAGGGCGGCGGCCTGCTGGTGTTCCTTTGCGAATTCGGTGCGCTGGCCGCCGATGATGGGCAGGTGGTGGGCGCGCAGGGTCCGGCAGGTGCGGTGGGTGCAGGAGTCGCAGGCCGGGCCTGGCGGGTGCTGGGAAGTCCTGCGCGGAGGACGGGTTGCGGGCATAGGGTGAGTCATCGATCCTGCTTTCTGAACATGTGAGTTCTGGGATTCGGGATTGCTGTGGGGCCTGGGAAGCGTGGCTGCGCTTTCCAGGCCCCTTTTTAGGTTCCCGAGGGGCCGGGGCCTGGGTGTGGCAGGTGCGGGGTCAGCTGTTGCGGGAGCGAGGGCAGTCGTGGTGGTGCCAGGGCTGGGGGAGGAGACCTCCCCGGGAGATCCAGGCGTGCAGGCGGGAGAAGGCCTCGTCAGCGGCGATCAGTGACCTGCGGGGGTCGATCTCGGGGCTTCGGGCCTCGCGCAGGATTTCTGAGAGGGTGTCGAATTTGGTGTCGGCTCGCTCTTGGCGGGTGTGCGGTGGGAACTGGTCGTCTTCGGTGTTCACGGGTGTCCTTGCGTGGATTGGTTGGTCGGGGGCCGGACCCGGGTTCGGTTGTGTCCGGCCCCTGCGGGAGGCCGTTAGCGGTCTGCGGTGAGGTCGAAGACGACCTGCATGGTGGTGCTCTTGATGCGCTGGCCGTCCCAGTCCCAGGAGAAGTCCCAGTAGACGGAGAGCTTTTCGACGACGGCCAGCCCGGAGCGGGGGTCGCGCGCATTCAGGCGCGGGTAGTCGATGGTGTTGGCTTCCAGCGGGCCCTGGTCGGTGACGAACAGGTGGGGGAGCAGGTGGCGGCTCTGGTCCAGGACGACGCGGACGGTGCCGCCGGGCAGGCCGGAGCGGCTGTGCTGGTGTGAGTTCTCGACCAGCAGGCGAGCGACCTTGGACAGGCGCGCTCCGTGGGAGGGAAGGGCGCTGCGGCACCAGTTGGTCAGGGGGCGGTAGTCGCGGGTGTGGTCGAGGAGGATGCCGTGCTGGGTGGGGTGTTCGAGCCTGAGCCTGCGCGGGTAGCGGTCCTGTGGTGCTGGTGGGCGTTGCTGGGTACCATTCATGCGTCTTCACCTCGGTATGTTCGGGGTGGGATCCTAGCTCCGGGGCCGCTCTCGACTTCGACCCCGGAGCTTTTTGTCGGGTGTGGAGCGCACCGTGCAAGAACCGGGCCTCCGAACGCGCTCGCTTGCCTGCTCATGAACAAGAAGTCGCTGTTCGGTCAAGCTGCCCTTCGAGTGCTCTTCACACTTCGATTTGGTGCGGTCGCTGTGAGACAGAATGCCCGCCGAGTTGGGTGTCTCAAAGAATTCGAGTGGATGTCGAGATTACTTGTGCCAAGGTGAGATTGGGTTGGTATTCTGTCTCACATGGGCCGCCCTCCCCAGCAAAAAATGGTAACCCCGTTCCAGGAGTGCCTCGTGAGGTTGCGTAGTTCAACGCGGATTACGCAGCGACAGCTCGCCAACCGAAGTGGTACATCACACGCCAGTGTCAATCGATGGGAACTCGGCAAGGGTACGCCCAAAAGAGACAATGTGGAAATTTTGGGGCGTGCGCTTGAGACGGAAGGGGTTCCGAATGCCACCAAACTGCTCCTGGCAGCTCTTCGGCGCACCTTGGAGGGAACTGGCCTTCCTGAGTGGGCTCAAGATCTCGAATCGATCGAGCGGAGCGCGCGTCACGTCACGATCGTCACGCCAGCGATGGTGCCTGGCTACCTCCAGTGCCCGGCTTTGGCAGAGGCGATCTTTCGTGCAGGGATGCCCGGGGCTTCGGCTGCGGAAATCGGGCGTTTGGTTGACCTGCGCACGGAGCGCCTTGGTACGCTGTCCGACTTGAGTGTGACGGCGATTTTTCCAGCAGCGGCGATCACCTGCTTGCCTGAGTCACTTCGCCGTGAACAAGCGGCCCATCTCATAAAATGGGCCGAATCTGGACGAGTCGCGATCCACCTTGTTCCCGAGGGGTCGGCCTTGCTGGTGCCCGCCAGCCCCTTGATGCTCTTCCGGCTGGTCACTGGAGACATCGCTGCCGTCAGCGATCATGCGGACGGTAACGTGGTACACGACGAATCCCACCACGACCGGCTTACCGGTGAGGTGACATGGGCTTTGGCTGCGTCGCTCCCGGTGGCACTTTCGCTGGACGTACTTAGGAAGCTGGCATGAGCACAACCGCCGCATGGCATAAGTCAAGCTACAGCGCCAACGGCGCAAACTGTGTGGAGGTCTCAGAGGGCCAAGTCACCGGTATCCGCGACACCCAGAACCGTGAGGCGGGGCACCTCTCGGTGTCCGGTACCGAGTGGACGGCTCTGCTGGGTGCGGTGGCCTCCGCCGAGTAGCCGAACAAAGGAACGTCCCCCGCCAGTGCAGTTGGCGGGGGACGTTCCTTTGTTCCTGGTCAGGGTATACCGGTGGCCGAACGATTTCCTAGGACCAAGGACCTCATGTGAGCGAAGCGCGGGTTTGGCGCAAGTCCAGCTACAGCAATGGCAGCGGCGGGCACTGTGTGGAGGTTTCGGAGGGTGCCGAGACTTGGGTTCGGGACACTCGAAACCGAGAGATGGGGTATTTGTCTGTTCCGGGTGCTGAATGGGTGTCCCTGATCAGAACGGCAGCGCTGTCGCGGTCGCGCTTCTGAACGAATTGTCAGTGCCTCCGGTTAGCGTTCGGGGCATGGCACAGCGAACGGTCTCCCAGAAGATGGGCGTCAAGGAAGGCAGCCGGGCTCACCTGGTGAACGTCCCCGCCTCCGTGCTCGACGCCCTGCGACTTCCCGAGCTGGAGCTTTCCGGGACGCTCTCGGGGAAGTTCGACTACCTGGATGTAGCGAGAGTGCCCCGGCCTTCAGATCGGGGGTGAATCGCGTTGCTCCTTGAGGGGGTGTCTGCGGCGCCATTCCTCCAGCGGATCGCCCTGCCACATGAGGGTGCGACCGAACCGGTCCGGTTCGGGGAAGTCGTCGTAGTCCCGGGCGTAGTAGTAGACCGTCCGCTCGGACACTCCGAGCAGTTCAGCGGCTTGTTTCGTCGTCAAGTACTCCATACCGAACAGCGTAGGGTAAAATTTACCCAAGAGAGTTGGGTAAAGGGGGTGGGTGTGAAGATCCAGCGTGGCATCAAGTACCGGCTGTACCCGACCCCCGAACAGGCCGAGGCCCTGGACAGGCAGGGGCATGCCGCCCGCGCCCTGTGGAACGCACTCCACGACTGGTGGACCATGG
>NZ_ANAZ01000058.1:0-26930 GCF_000340985.1 Nocardiopsis valliformis DSM 45023 | reverse complement strand
TGCAGGTCTTCCACCTCCACTCGATCTCGTGGCGCCTCGTGGCGCACCCGCTCCCCGTACCAGATGATCAGGTGCGGGTTACGGGCCTGGACGGCGGCGGCGAGGGTGTGCTCGGAGCGGTACTCGGCCAGGTGGCCGCCGAGGCGGGGCAGGTGCTGGGCGCGGCGTCGGCGGCAGGAGGGGTGCTCGCAGGTGGTGCAGAACGGGCCGGGTAGGGGGCCGCGCCGGGGCGGGGTGCGGTAGGAGGGGTCGTTGGAGTCGCTGGAGGGTCGGGGTTCGGGGATAGGATGCGTCACTGATCCTGCTTTCTGACTTGGCTAGGTCTGGAATTCGGGGTTGTTGGGGGCCCGGGAAGCGTTGCAGCGCTTTCCTGGGCCCTTTTTTCGTGCGTGGGTGCTGCTGTGGGTGCTGCTGTGTGTGCGGGGCGGTTAGCGGTTCAGGTCGGGCCAGGCGCTGTCCTTGAGGTCGTAGGCCAGGAAGAACCAGACGTTGCGGTGTCCGGGGCGGCCGTTGTCGCCCCAGTCGGTGGCCAGGGCGTCGATCATGGCCAGCCCGCGTCCGGCGTCGGTGTCGGGGTCCAGCCCGCCCGGGTCGGGGGTGAGGTAGCGGCGGTCGTGCACGCTCGTGGTGGGGTCGTTGGCGATGCCGTCGTCGCGGCAGGTCAGGCGAAGTCCGTCCCGTTGGCGCTCGCAGACCAGGCGGTAGTCCCGCCCGGGCAGGCCGGAGCGCGAGTGCTTGATGGCGTTGGAGGCGAGTTCGGAGCCCATGAGGGTGAAGAGGTAGCGGTAGTCGGTGCTGTGCTCGGCTGCGCAGGTGTCCAGGAAGGCCCGCACGAGGGGGAGGAGGAGCGGGGAGGCGCCGAAGTCGTAGCGGCGGGAGGAGTAGTAGGGGCGGTCGGGTCGGCCGTTGAAGTAGTGGCGGTAGGCGTGCGGCACCAGCTCATGGAGAGCGATGGTCACCTCGGCCATCGGGGGTACGGGGGCGAGTGCGGGCATGACGAACAGACTCCTTACGCAGGCGGAAGCAGCGAGTGGTTCGAGGGAGTGCCCGCTAGGCCAGTGGACCTTCACGATTTCCCCACGCAGGGAAAGGGGCACAAGTAGCCTGAGCACCAGAGACTCTCTGTGAGACTCCGATCACCGACTACACACAACGCTAGACAGTAGAATCCACTCCGTCAAGTGGATTCTACTAACTATGACAACTTGGGTTAGGCTCCTCCCATGGCCGCTCCCTACAGCCCCAGCGTCCGGCGCCGACGCCTCTCCGCAGAGCTCAAGCGGCTTCGCACGGAAACTGGGATGACTCTCAACGAGGTCGCGAAGCACACAGGCATCAGCAGAGCCAACTTGAGCAAGATCGAACAGGCGGAGTCCAAGACGGTTCCTGCCCCGACCTTGAACAAGCTCTTGGACCTCTATAAAGTCGACGACCCTCCCGTGCGCGCAGCCATGCACGAACTATCCAAGCTGGCTGGGCTAAAGGGCTGGTGGTCCTTGTACAAGGACCTCATGCCGCAGACTCTCGTCGACTTCGAAGCTGAAGCTTGCGCCATCCGCACCTACGAGGCCCAGGTGATCCCCGGACTGCTTCAGACTCCGGCGTATGCGGATGCCATCTTCCGAGCGAACCGCGTACGGGATGACAGCGAGATCGCCCAAAGAGTGACGGCCCGTATGGCACGGCAGAGCATTCTGAACCGCACCAACCCGCCCACTTACCTGGTGATCATCGACGAGGCAGCTGTTCGCCGCATGGTTGGTTCAGCGAGTGTGATGAGCGAACAGCTACGCCACTTGAGGCATATGGCCGCGCGCGACAACATTGACATCTACGTGTTGCCGTTCGCTGCGGGCGCTCACACCTCTACCGAGGGCAAGTACCTCATCATGGACTTCCCGGACCCGAGGGATGCGAGCGTCATCTACCTGGAGAGCCCCACCACTACCATGTTTCTTGAGGAAGATGAGCAAATCAGGCTGTACAACGACATGTTCGGCAGCACACAGTGTTGTTCTATGACCCCGGCGCAGAGCCTGGATTTCCTTAACCAGCGGGTTCAAGAGCTAGAAGAGTGAGCACAGTGACCGACCAGATGATGTGGCGTAAGAGCAGCTACAGCGGTGTCAATAACGACTGCGTCGAGGTCGCGCACATCCCCGCGGGCTTCCGGAAGAGCAGCTACAGCGGCCACGATCAGAACTGCGTCGAGGTCGCCGACCTGCCCTGTGGTGCGGCCGTCCGGGACTCGAAGAACCCCGACAAGGGGCACTTCCCCTTCCCCGCTACCGAGTGGTCCGCCTTCCTCCGCACCGCTCTCCGCTAGGCCCACGAACCCCACAAGCGGCTTCGTCAGAAACGACAGGGGGTCCGGGGAATGCGCCCCGGACCCCCTTCTTCGGTCAGTCAGTCACCTGGTCAGGAGAAGTCGTCGACGTTCTCCTCGGTGACGACCTCCACCGGGACCATCACGGTCTCCTCCAGACCCTCACCGCTCGCAGCGGCGATCGCGTTGCGCACCGCCACCCGGCCGATTTCGGCGGGCTGCTGGGCGACGGAGGCGTACAACGTGCCCCCGGTCACCGCTTCCAGACCCTCGGGGGTGCCGTCGAAGCCGATCACCACGGCTTCCTCACCCCGGGAGGACAGCGCGGCAGCAGCGCCGAGCGCCATCTCGTCGTTCTCCGCGAACACCCCGTCGACGTCCCCGTTGCCCTGGAGCATGTTGGTCATCACGTCCAGGCCCTTGGAGCGGTCGAAGTCGGCGGGCTGCTGGGCCACCACCTCGATGCCCGGGTACTCGGCGATGCCCTCCGCGAAACCGGAGCCGCGCTCGCGGCTGGCGGAGGTGCCCGGGGTGCCCTGCAGGACCACGATCCGGCCCTCCCCGCCGAGCTCCTCGGCCAGGGCCTGGGCCGCCAGTCGGCCGCCCTCGACGTTGTCGGAGGCCACCAGGGTCTCGATGTCGGCACCGGTCACACCGCGGTCGGCGGCGATCACCGGGATGTCGGCGTTGTTGGCGCCGCGCACCGGCGGACCGGCAGCGTCGGAGTCCACCGGGTTGATCACCATCGCGTCCACCCCGGTGCTGATGAAGTTCTGGATCTGGTCGGCCTGCTGCGAGGCGTCGTCCTGGGCGTCGGTGACCACCAGGTTCACCCCCGCCTCGTCCGCCTCGGCCTGTGCTCCGTCACGCATCTGGAGGAAGAACGGGTTGTTCAGCGTGGACAGCGACATGCCCACCCGGGGGCCGTCGGAGGAGGTGTTCGGGACGAGGAAGGACAGCACACCCACCACGGCCGCCGTGACGGCCGCCGCGATCGCCAGCTGGATGCCGCGTCGACCCCTGCCGCCCCCGGCACTGCCGGAGGCACCGGCACCCGCGCCCGCTCCGCCGCCCGCACCGCCGGAACGGCGGCGCAGGGTGTCGAACAGCACGGCGAGCGCGATGACCACACCGATCACGACCTGCTGCCAGAAGGCGGAGACCGAGAGCAGGTTCAGGCCGTTGCGCAGCACCGCCAGGATCAGCGCGCCGATCAGGGTGCCGAAGGCCGTGCCCACACCACCGGCGAGGCTGGCGCCGCCGATCACCACGGCGGCGATCGCGTCGAGCTCGTACCCCTGTGCGGCCTGTGGCTGCGCGGAGGCCAGACGGGAGGCCAGGATGACGCCGGCCACCGCCGCGAACAGGCCGGACAGCGCGTAGATGCCCAGCTTCTGGCGCTTGACCCGGATCCCGGACAGGCGCGCGGCCTCCTCGTTGCCGCCGATCGCGTACATCGCGCGGCCGGTGAAGGTGCGGCGCAGGATCACGGCGGTGATCAGGCCCATGACGACCATGATGATCACCGGCACGGGCAGCCAGCCGCCCAGCGAGCCGCCCAGCTGGGCCACCGAGTCGGGCAGCGCGATGGGGCTGCCCTCGGAGATCACCAGGGAGAGCCCGCGTCCCACCGACAGCATCGCCAGGGTGGCGATGAACGGCGGGAGTTTGCCGTAGGCGATCAGGGCACCGTTGACCAGACCGCAGGCGGTACCCGTGGCGGCGGCCAGCGGCAGCGCCAACCAGACCGGTACCCCCTGGACGGTCGCGAGGAAGGCCAGCACCGTCGCCGAGAGCGCGGCCACCGAACCCACGGACAGGTCGATCCCGCCCGCGATGATCACGAAGGTGACACCGAAGGCCAGGACCGCGATCACCGCCGCCTGCACACCCACGTTGAGCAGGTTCTGCGCGGTGAGGAAGTCGTCGGAGAGCAACGACATGACCACGACCAGGACGGCCAGGGCGGTCAGTGCGCCGTTCTCCAGCAGGAAACGGCGCATCACGGGCCAGACGCCGCTCTGGGTCGCGCCGCCGGTCTTTGCTGTGTCAGTGGCCATCGGGGCCCTCCACTCCGTTCGTTTCTGTGTTGCTTCTGGGGGTGGCGGCCAGCGCCAGGGACATCACGGCGTCCTGCGTGGCGTCCTCGGCGGTGAGCTCCCCGGTGATGCGGCCCTGGGCCATGACGAGGATCCGGTCACTCATCCCCAGCACCTCGGGCAGGTCGCTGGAGATCATCAGCACCGCGTGACCGGAGGCGGTGAGTTCGTTGACGAGACGGTAGATCTCGACCTTGGCGCCCGCGTCCACACCCCGGGTGGGCTCGTCGAGGATCAGCACCCGGGAGTCGGCCAGCAGCCACTTGCCGATGACGACCTTCTGCTGGTTGCCGCCGGAGAGGGTGCGCACGTGCTGGTCGATGCCGGACATGCGCACGCCCAGTTCACCGGCGATCCGCCGGGCCGAGGCCCGCTGACCGGACCGGTCCACGAAGCCCGCACGGCTGGTCGGGCCCAGGGTGACCAGGCCGAGGTTCTCCTCCACGGAGGCGTCCAGGACCAGGCCCTGGCCCTTGCGGTCCTCGGGGACCAGGCCCAGCCCGGCGTTCATGGCGGCGCTCACGTCGCCGCCGGGCAGGGGGCGGCCCAGGACCTCGACCGCACCCGAGTCGTAGGGGTCGGCGCCGAAGACCGCACGCGCGACCTCGGTGCGGCCCGCGCCGACCAGACCGGCCAGGCCGACGACCTCGCCCGCGCGGACCTCGAGGTCCACGTCCTGGAAGTGTCCGGTGCGGTTCAGGCCGCTGACCCGCAGCAGCGGCTCGCCCGCCTCGGGGCGTTCACGCGGGTACTGCTCGTCGATGCTGCGGCCCACCATCAGCCGCACCAGTTCGTCCTCGGGGGTGTCGGCTCCGACGTGGGCCACCGATCGGCCGTCGCGCAGGACCGTCACCCGGTCGGCGAGCGCGGCGATCTCCTCCAGGTGGTGGGTGATGAAGACGATGCCCACGCCCTCGTCGCGCAGCCGTCCGGCGATCGAGAAGAGCCGTTCGATCTCGCCGGTGGTGAGCACGGCCGTGGGCTCGTCCATGATCAGGACCCGGGCGTCCAGGCTGAGCGCCTTGGCGATCTCCACCATCTGGAGTTGGGCGATGCCCAGCCCGCGCACCTTGGCGCGCGGGGAGACGTTCACACCCACCCGCTCCAGCAGCGCGGTGGCCTCGGCCTCCATACGGCGGTAGTCGATGAAGCCGAACCGGCGGGGCTGGCGGCCCAGGAAGATGTTCTCCGCCACCGTGACGTCGGGGACCAGGTTGAACTCCTGGTAAATGGTGGCGATACCCAGCCGGGCGGCGTCCTGAGCGTCCCGGATGACGACCTCGGCGCCGTCCACCAGGACCCGCCCGCGGTCGGGCCGGTGCGCGCCGGAGAGCACCTTGATCAGGGTGCTCTTACCGGCCCCGTTCTCGCCGAGCAGGGCGTGCACCTCACCGCGGCGGAGGTCGAAGCTGACGTCGTCAAGCGCGACCACCCCAGGGAAGGCCTTACGTACGCCCTCGATGCGCAGCAGTTCGTCCGGACTACTCACGTGCGGTTCCTCCGATCACGGCTCGGCCGGTCTGGGTCGGTTTCGCGGGCTCGCCACAGGAGCGGCGCACGACCAGGTGGGCGGGCAGCACGGTCGATGTCGTCGGCTCACCCGCGATGAGGGAGGCCAGGGCCCGCACCGCGACCCGCCCCAGTTCGGCGGTGGGTTGGGCGATCGTGGTGATCGGCGGGTCGGTGTGCGAGAACCACGGGATGTCGTCGAAGGCCGCCAGCCCGATGTCCTCCGGCACGCGCAGGCCGCGCGCCGCGATCGCGTCGAGGGCGCCCAGCGCCATGAGGTTGTCGGTGGCGAAGACGACGTCGGGGGGCTCGGGCAGGTCCAGGAATCGCTCGGTGGCCAGCCGTCCGCTCTCGGCCTGGAAGTCGCCTCGCCCGATGTAGGCCTCTGGCAGCGGGATTCCGTGTTCGGCCAGCGCCTCGCGGAAGGCGTCGATGCGTTCGCGGCCGGTGGTCGTAGCCGTGGGCCCGGTGATCACGGCGATCCTGCGGTGGCCGAGGGAGTGCAGGTGGTCGACCAGGTCGCGGATGGCCTCCCGGCCGTCGGCGCGCACGACAGGGGCGTCGGCGCCGGGGATCCAGCGGTCTACGAAGACCACCGGCGTCGGCCCCGACGCCGCTTCGAGTGTCATGGGGGAGCGGCCGTCAGCGGGGGAGACGAGCAGCCCGTCGATGCGCCGCTCCAGCAGTCCGCGGACGTGGTGGTCCTCCAGGTCGGCCCGCTCGTCCGCGTTGCCGATGATCACGCTGTAGCCCAGCGCCCGCGCCTCCTCCTCGACCGACCTGGCCAGCTCGGTGAAGTAGGGGTTGAGGACGTCGCTGATCACCAGGCCGATGGTGCCGGTCCGGTCCGTGCGCAGGGAGCGCGCGACGACGTTGGGCCGGTAGCCGAGCGACTCGACCGCCGCGAGGACCCTTTCTCGAGCCCCGTCGCTGACCGACGGATGCCCGTTGAGCGCCCGGGACACCGTCGCCACGGACAGCCCCGACTCCGTGGCGACGTCCTTGATGCTCACCAAACCCGCTCACCCCCTCCTGTCACCTGCGGCTACCTGTCGCTGCCGCACCGCATGGAAACGTTTACATGGTTGAAAACGATTACATCATGCGTCATGACCACAGGGATTCACAAGTCCGCCGGGTGAGGAAATGTCATCCGAGTCGCCCTGCCCGTGAGCGGAGCCGCCCCTGGCCGTGCCCGGCCTGGTCAGCCGACCGGTTCGTCGATCCGGGCGCGGTCGCTCCCGCCCCCGGACAGGAACAGGGCCAACCGCCCGGCCTGTGTGACGACCTCGTCCTGTTCGCTCCTGTGCAGCGGCCGCAGCGGGGTGACGGCCACGACGCCGTCCTTCCCGGTGCGCCAGGTGGCGGCGACGCGGCCGTCCACCAGCACCACGCGTTCACCCGCGACCGACAGGCCCCGGTGCTCGTCGCCGATGATTCGGCTCCGGTAGTGGTAGCCCAACAGCGCGTTGTCGAAGGCGGGCAGGAAGCGCACCGGGGCCTCGGTCTCGGGAGTCGGGCGCGGGGCGTCGGGCAGGTCCAGCAGTTCGCGGCCGCGCTGGTCACGGAAGGAGACGAGCTCGGGGCGGACCGCGGCCACCGCCGCGGGCAGCCCGGCCAGCCCGCACCAGGAGCGCAGGTCGGTGGAGGTCGCTGGGCCGTACGCGGCGAGGTAGCGCCGGACCAGCGCCTGACCGACCGGGTCGACGCCCTCCGGGCCCTGCGGCGTGAGCGGGTCGATCTCCCGGCCCAGCCAGGAGGAGAGCAGGACGTTGCGCACCCCACCCCTGGCCCGCCAGAGGCCGCGCGGCGGGGCCTGCGCGACGGGCAGCAGAGCCGCGACCAGCATCTCGCCCAGCGGCCGCCTGCCCACGGAGGGCCAGCGCTCGGCCAGGGCGGCGACCAGTTCGCTCATGCTGCGCGGCTCACCGTCGGACATCACCGCTCGGCCCGCCGCGGCGAGCTCGGCCAGGTCCACGTCCCCGAGGTCCTCGCGGTACACGCCCATGACCTTCTGGCGCAGCATGGCGTCGAACCGCGAACGCCAGGCGAGGGCGTCCTCGGCGGCGACCAGGTGCACGGTGCGCCGCATCAGGTGGACGCGTACCGCGCGGCGTTCGGTCAGCAGGTCCGAGAGCTCGGCGGGGTCGAAGGAACGCAGCCGCGACCAGAGCCCGACGAACGGTTCCTGCGGTTCCTGGGCCTGGACTCCGCCCAGGTGGGCCACGGTGTCCAGGGGTGACAGGTCGCTGGGGGCCAGCAGCGCCTGCCTGGCCAGGGTGGCGCGGTTGAGCGCCCGGTCGTCCAGCACGGTCGCGGTCTTGGTGGGCATCGTGTGTTCCTCTGTTCCGGTTGCTCCAGGAGCACCTTCGCAGAGGTGGAAGTCAGATTCTGTCCTCTTGTGGCCCCGTGCACCGTGTCTCGTGTCCGGGCTCAGCTGGACGGGGTGGACGGGGCGGATGGGGCGGTGCCCTCTCGGGTGCCGAGCCCCGGCCCTCGACCCCACCCCCGCCTCGCCCCACCGGGTGGCAAAGACAGAAGCGGGCCCCCGAGGGAGCCCGTCTGTTGCCCTGTGCCCTGTTGCCCTGTGGGTCGTCAGTCCGACCGGGGCGATTCCGTAGCCACCGGTGCCTCGGTGTGCGAATGGTGCCGGCAGACGGTGCTGTCCGGCTCCGTCCGCAGGTCGCGCAGGAAGCTGACGACCACGCCCACGATCACCACGAGGAAGGGCGCCGACGCCACGATCACGGTCTGCTGAAGGGCGCCGAGGCCTCCCGAGAGCAGCAGGATGATCGCCAGTGCTCCGGTCATCGCACCCCACAGCAGCAGGATCGGGGTCCTGGGTCGGATGGAGCCGTGGGTGGTGAGCATGCCCAGCACGTAGGTGTTGGCGTCCGCCCCGGAGACGAAGAAGAGCACCGCCAGGATCACCACCAGCGTCGCCGTCACCACGGGGAGCGGGAACTCGGCCAGGGTGGCGAAGAAGGCGCTGTTCAGGTCGGCCGCCGTGGCGCCCGCGATGTCCGTGCCCTGGTTCATGTCCAGATCGATGGCCGTACCGCCGAAGACCGAGAACCAGGCGAAGAAGGCCAGGCTCGGCATACCGAGGACGACCAGGATGAACTGGCGGATGGTGCGGCCGCGCGAGATACGCGCGAGGAACAGGCCGACGAAGGCGCCCCAGGACACCCACCAGGCCATCATGAAGTAGGTCCATCCCTGGAGCCACTCGGTGTCACCGAAAGCCGGGCCGCGCAGGCTCATCAGCAGGAAGTCGCTGCCGTACTGGCCAAAGGACTCCAGGAAGAGCGAGATCAGGAACGCCGTCGGGCCCAGGAACAGCACGAACAGGAAGAGCACCGCGGCGACGGAGAGGTTGATCTCGCTGATGTAGCGGATACCGCGCTTGATCCCGGAGGCGGCCGAGAGGCTGAACAGCACCGTGACCGCGACCACGATGACGACCTGGGTGGTGGTCCCGGTGGGGGTGCCCAGGATCCGGTTCAGTCCGTTGTCGATCTGCAGGGCTCCCAGACCGAGTGACGTGGTGGTGCCGAACAGGGTGGCGAAGACCGTGAAGACGTCGATGGCTTTGCCCAGGGGGCCGTCGGCGTGCCGTCCCAGCAGTGGCCGGAACAGGGCGCTGACCAGACCGGGGCGCTTCTTGCGGTGCATCGAGTAACCCAGGGCCAGCCCGAAGACCGCGAAGATCGCCCAGGCGTGCAGGCCCCAGTCGAAGAAGGAGTACTGCAGAGCCAGGACCGCGGCCTGGGGCGTTCCCGGCTCGGCCAGGCCGTGGGGAGGGGTGGTGAAGTGCGAGATCGGCTCGGCGATGCCGTAGGAGACCAGGCCGATGCCCATCACCGTGCACAGGATCATGGCGATCCAGGTGTGGGTGGCGAACTCGGGGCGGTCCTCGTCCGAACCCAGCCGGACCCGTCCGTAACGGCTGAAGGCCAGGCCGACCAGCAGCGCCAGCAGGATCAGGGGGAGCAGCAGGTACGCCCAGCCGAAGCCGGAGGTGACCTGGTTCAGGGCGGCGTTCATCGTGGCCATCTGGTGCTCCGGGGCGAGGACGCCCCAGACCACGAACAGCGCCGAGATCGCCAGGGAGGCCCAGAAGACCACTCCGACCCTTCCCCGCCCGGTCGTGACTTCCCGTCCGTCCGGTTCTGCTCGTTCGTCTGTACTCGGGCCGTGGGTGGCTTGCACGGAAATGGACCGCCTGTGTGTCGGTGGATGCTGGAGAGCCTGCCTGTGTCGCGCACGACGGCTGACGCGCTGTACTGCACGAAGAACCTGTGTGCCGTGCGAAGAATCAGCCGGTCGGTGTCAAGGCGAACGTGACGGATCCCAAGGGGCGCAAGCATGGTGGCGAGTGGAACGGAGCGGACCGGTCGGAACCCGGTCGAGTTCTGGCACCCGCACACCGAACCCGCACGGGGCGGGCAGTGGATGATCCAGTTGCCCGGGCCGCGGGGTCGGCAGAAGCCTCTGACGAGCGTACTCGCACGTGGGGGTAGGGATGCCACTCAGAGCTACGGGAGTCGGGTCACACTTTCCGCGGCCGGTGCACCGGCCGTCCCCGGCAGCCGCCGGTTCAGTGCCCGACCGGCTGAGCGTTGAACCTCTTGCGGTACGCGGAGGGGGTCGTGGCGTAGGCGGCGGTGAAGTTCTGCCGCATGGTGACGGGACTGGCGAACCCGCATCGCGCGGCGACCTCTTCGATCGGCAGGTCGGTCACCTCGAGGAGCCTCCTCGCTTCATCGAGCCGCTTGGTGCGCAACCAGCTCGCCGGGGTGGTGCCGGTGGTCTCCTTGAACGCCCGGATGAAGCTGCGGCGGCTCATGTGTGCTGCGCGGGCGAGGCCGTCGACGTCGATCCTCTCGCCGAGGTGCTCCGAGGCCCAGTCGAGCGCCTCCGAGACCGGGCTCGCCCTGTTCGGTTCCGGGACGGGACGGTCGATGTACTGGGCCTGGCCGCCGCTGCGGTGCGGGGCGACCACGAGGCTGCGCGCCACGCGGTTGGCCGCCTCCGCGCCGAGCCGGGACCGGACGAGGTGGAGGCAGGCATCGATGGCGGCGGCGGTGCCCGCGGAGGTCAGCACGTCTCCGTGGTCGATGTAGAGGACGGTGCGGTCGACGGCGATGTCCGGATGGCGTTCGCTGAAGGCGTCCAACTCCTGCCAGTGCGTCACCGCCGAGCGTGAGGTGAGGAGTCCGCTGTCGGCGAGGGGGAACGCGCCCAGGCACAGACCCGCGACCGCGGCCCCGCCCGCGTGCGCGGTCCGCAGTGCTTCGGCAAGGGGTGCCGAGGGCGGCCGCTTGTCCTCGTGCCAGGAGGCGATGACGACGAGGTCCGCCCGGAGTGCGGCGCCGAGGTCGTTGATGCCCCCGATCCGGTACCCCTCCATGGTGCGGATGTCGGTGCCGTCCTCGTTGAACAGGACGGTCTCCCAGTCCGCGAGTCGCTGACGGCCCACCTCCCCGAACACCAGCTGCGGCACGGAGAGGTGGAACATCGTCGTGCCGTCGAACGCGTACACCGCGATCTTCATGGAGCCCTCCCGGATTGGCGCGATTTCATCGATCATATGCATCTGTGCCAATTGTGGAGCTGTGGGATCTCGGCGAACGTGGAGGAGCACGCGACATCCGTGCCCGTGAACACCAGGAGGAACACCATGTCGGCTCCCCGCCGTGCCCTGATCGTCGTCGACCCCCAGCAGGAGTACTTCACCGGGCTCCTGCCCATCCAGTACCCGCCGCGTGAGGAGTCGGTCCAACGGATCGCCGCCGCCATCGACGCCGCCGAGAGGGCGGGTGTCCCGGTGGTGATGGTCCAGCACTCGGCGGGCGAGGAGGCCCCGGTCTTCAACCCGGCGCAGCCGCAGTTCCGACTGCACCCGTCACTGGAGGAGCGCGACTCGACCGGCTGGAAGAGCGTGGTCAAGCAGTACAGCTCGGTCTTTCCCGGCACCGGGCTCGCCGAATGGCTCCGCGGGAAGGGGATCGACACGATCACACTCGTCGGCTACATGACGAACAACTGCATCCTCGCCTCCGCCGCCGACGCCGAACCCCACCAGTTCACCGCCGAGGTGCTCTCGGACGCGACCGGTGCGATCGATTTGGGGAACGAGGCCGGTTTGGCCGACGCCAGGACCGTGCACACGACCCTGCTCACGCTGCTCAACTCCAACTTCGCCGCCGTCGCCTCCACCGATGAGTGGGTCCGCGCCGTCGAGTCGGGGGAGGCCCTGGGCAAGGGCAACCTGGTGGAGTCGGCCGCGGCAGGTGCCGCCGCGCGAGTCTGACACCGACCGTCCAGCCGAACAGCTGGGTGAACGCACTGAGGGGCTCGTCCCGGATCTCTCCGGGGCGGGCCCTGAACCGGTCCTGCTCCCCGGTGACCCACTCGTTCACCGGGTCGAGTCGGTCCAGGCGGTGCCTCCCGGACGGAGGCAACCGCAGGCCGAGCTCGGGAAACCGCGGTTCCACTGCCCTGCTCATGCGGGGAGCAGCCTCAGCGGAACGGAGGCCGGCTCCTCCTGAGCGCCCGTTGGCGCCCTGTGCGGTTCTTGCAGCAGTGACCCTTATATACGGTGTGTTCTGACGGGCTTCCCTGCCCGCACGCATCACGAGCACATCCCGGCTGACTGCCCGTCCCGCCGTGTGAACCCCTGGCGGGATCAGTCGACCGACCACCGGTCAACGCCTCTTCCCCCCGGTTCCCACCCGGCTCCGCGGGCCCGGGGGAGAGGACGCCGAGTTGAGCTGGGGGATCCTGGGGACTCTCGCGTGCCTGTCCTTCCTCGACATGGCCAGCCCGGCCATCATCGGGGTCACGCTCTACATCCTCCTGAGCCGGTCGAACTCCGTGGCCAGGCCGCTGGCCGTCTACCTGTCCACCATCACCGGGTTCTACTTCGCTTTCGGCTGCTCGCTCATACTCGGCCTGGGGAAACTGATCGACCACCTGGTCGAGCTTTCCCACAGCCCCCTGCTGGCCTGGGGGGCCGTCGTGGTCGGTGTCGCCCTGTCGGCCCTGGGCTTCGTCATCCGCTCCAAGCCGGGGCGCCGGCTCAGGCCACCCGCCCTGAAGGCCAGGTCGATGGTCGGACTGGGTCTGGCCACGGCAGTGGTGGGAGTGGGCACGGCATTGCCCTATTTGGGAGCGATCGGTGTCATGACCGCGGCAGGGCTCCCAGCGGTGCAGTGGGTCCCCGCCCTCGCCGTCTACAACATCGTGATGGTGTCGCCGTCGATCCTGCTCTATCTGGGCCACCGCACACTGGGAATGGGCTTCCGCGACCGCCTGGGGCGCTGGCGGGAGCGTTTGGAGTCCGGTTCCCAGAAGGTGACCGGCTGGATGCTGACCATCTCGGGCGCAGCGCTTGCGGTCTTCGGCCTCTGGGGAACCGGTATGTTCACGGGCGCCGGGTAGCGATCCGACAGGGGGCCGTGACAGAGCAGGACGAAGCGTTGATCCCGAGCCTCTGAAGAGCGGTGAGGACGGGGAGAGAACCTGACGGCGTCTGGGCTCGATATGCCCTCTGATGGCGTAAGTGAACGGCCGGATTCACTCGGAGGCCTCCGGGCCCCGCCGCCTGACCGCAGACGCACCTAGTGTCCTGCGCTGCAGGATCGTGTTGGCCGCGCCCGAGGGGATGAGCAGCACCGAGGTGGCCGCCAAGGTCGGGGTCAGTATGCCCACGGTGGGCAAGTGGACGTCCCGGTTCCTGGCTGAGCGGCTGGACGGGCTCATCGACGAGCCCCGGCCGGGCCGACCGCCCTCGATCACCCTGGACACGGTCGAGGAGATGGTGCTGGCCACCCTGGAGGAGGCCCCCGAGAACGCCACGCACTGGACGCGAGCCAAGATGGCCCGGCGCAGCGGGCTGGCCAAGTCCACGATCGGGCGGATCTGGAAGGCGTTCAACCTGCGCCCGCACCGCACCGAAGGGTTCAAGCTTTCCAACGACCCGTTGTTCGTGGACAAGGTGGTCGATGTGGTGGGGCTGTACCTGAACCGGCCTGAGAACGCGGTGGTCTACTGCGTGGACGAAAAATCGCAGGTCCAGGCCCTGGGCCGGTCCCAGTCCGCGCTGCCGATGATGCCGGGCATGCCCGAGAAGCGTTCCCATGACTACGTACGGCACGGCACCACGACCCTGTTCGCCGCCTTGAACGTCCAGGAGGGCTCGGTGATCGGCAAGACCTACCGCTCCCACCGCGCAACCGAGTTCAAGAAGTTCCTGGCCCTGATGGATCAGCAGGTCCCCCGGCACCTCCAAGTGCATGCGGTCTGCGACAACTACTCCACGCACAAACACCCGACCGTGCGCTCCTGGCTGGAGCGCCACAAGCGTTTCCACATGCACTTCACGCCGACCTCCTCCTCCTGGCTCAACCAGGTTGAGAGGGTGTTCGCCCAGGTCACTAGCGATCTTCTGCAACGCTCGGATCACCGGTCGGTGCAGGCGTTGGAGCGCGACCTGCGCGCGTGGGTCAAGGCCTGGAACGCCGATCCCAAGCCGTTCGTGTGGACCAAGTCGGCCGAGCAGATCCTGTCCTCGCTCGGCCGACTTCTACAACGAACGTCAGGCGCAGCACACTAGCTGGACCGAAAATCAGTTGACCTAGGAGTCGCTGTCATCTACTCTAAATTTTTAGGTAAGAAATTGACCCTAAAAAAGAGGTAGATGTGACCTTCCAACTCCAGCCCGGCGAGACCATCAAGCGTGCGGACCTGCACAAGGAGTACGGGGGCCGCCAGCAAGGCGGTATCGGCCCGTCCCGTGTGACCCCCAATATCTTCCTGTTCTCTGACCCCAAGAGCGGTCACCAGTACGGCTACTTCGATGGCTGGGGCGACGATGGTTGCTACCACTACGCAGGCGAGGGGCAGACGGGCGACCAGACGATGAGCCAGGGCAACCTGGCGATTCGTAACCATCGTGAAGACGGACGCGCCCTACGCCTTATGGATGGATCCCGTGGCGAGGTGACCTACGTTGGGGAATTCGTGCTTGCCGAAGACAACCCTTGGTACCTGGACGATGCTCCGATGAAGGACAGTGACGAGATTCGGAGCGTCATCATGTTCCGGCTCGTTCCCCGGGACGGTATCCGTGAGGAGCTCCCCCCTCTTCCGGAGACTCCCCATGACAAGAGCGAAGTCACTGAGGTGAACATCGAGCAGACTCACACCGAGCGTGCCTACGTCAACCCGTCACGCGAGCCATACCAGGCGGAACGTCGTGAATCTAAGCTCGTACAGAACTATCAGCGCCACCTTCGTCTCCAAGGGCACTCCGTGGCCCGGAACAAGATCTCGCCGGCGAAGGAACTCAAGCCGCTGTTTAGCGACCTCTACGATAAGACGGACCACAAGCTGATCGAGGCCAAAGGCACTATCACGCGCGAAGCCATTCGTATGGCTGTGGGTCAACTCTTCGACTATCGCCGATTCATCGAGCGTGGCGGGCAGCGGCCCGCACTCGCGATCCTCTTGCCCAGCAAGCCCCGCCCCGATCTGCTCGCCTACTGCGCAGATCTGGAGATCGAGATCATCTGGGAAGAGAACGACTCGTTCACCAGCACGGCATGATCTGACATCAGCAGTGGAGGGGCGTTCCCCATGAGAGTGGGCACCTGATGATTAGGCAGCGAGCTCCAGGCTAGCCGTTCTCTGCTCGTACACGAGTGGGCTGAGTTGGCCGTTGGCTGAGTGCCGTCTACGGGTGTTGTACCGGTTGATCCAGGAGAACACCGCCAAACGGGCCGCCCTTCCGCCTGGCACGGAGACACGATGTCCTCCTCCCGGAATCGGCGTCTTCTCCCGCCCAACCCGCTGGTGGACGTCTACGACCTGCTCGGGATCCCCGTCATTTACGTCAGCATTTTGCTCGGTTTGTGGCTGCTGACGGACTTTCCCCTCGCAGTACTCTCATCACTGTGGTTGGCCGGGCTGGCCACCTGCGGGTGCGTCATCCCCTTGGGTACACATCGACGTTCAGAGAATTATCCAGGCGCTCAAATTGCCTCATTCGAAACTTATCAATATAGTGGAATATTATTATCGGGGCCAGCAAGATTCCGGGCAAGGCGGCCTCCGCAGCAAGCACGACCAGAATGATCGGCAGAACTACTTCAGGCCTTGCATTTAAAGATCCAACCCTATATTTGACCACTGAAATGTTAGGCTTGCGAAGACGGAGAAGAATGAAAGCAGCCTCAGGAGTGTCAAAAAGATGCCACCGATGAAGGTGACACAAGCCGTGACAACGGCAGTCCCGATGCTCAAGTTTGACTCTGCCCCGGAGACAGTGAGAACGACTCAAGCAACCCAGGGCTGGACACCCGGGTCTGCTCGTGAAGTTCAGCCAAGGCCATCTGGCCGCGCTTCTTGCCTTCCGACGTGAAGCGCTAGAAGCGGCGCGCTGGCCTGCCAGCAGCTCTCGGGTCGGTGTCCTCGAACTTGCCGGTGATCCACCCTGCCTTCTCGAGCCGAGCCAGGACCTGGTACATCGCGCCGCTGGCCAGTCTGGTCGCCGTTGCGGGGGCCGCTGCTGGTGGGGATCGCCTTGAACGAGGCGGGCCGGCACACGCAGCGCACCTGGTCGGCCGAGGAGAGAACGTGCCCGAGGTGGCCAGGGCAGCCCGGCTGGGGCACACGGTGGCCGGGATGGGCCGGGTCTACGAGCACGTCACCCCGGAGATGGAGCGACGTGTACGCAGCGTGCTTGAAAGCCAGTGGGCGCGTAGTGTGGGCGCTCTCACTCCCCGGGAGCGGGAGCGGCTGTTCGGTATGGCGCCGATGCTCGAAGAGCACTACCGTGGAAACAGCGAAAGCGGGCTCCCGAAGGAACCCGCTTCGAAGTTGATCTCCCAGATATCTCCCAAGGCGGGATGATCATCTTCGCCGCTACAACCAGATAACTCTCTGACCTGCGGTGCTGCTTGTGGGCGATACAGGACTCGAACCTGTGACCCCTACCGTGTCGAGGTAGTGCTCTAGCCAACTGAGCTAATCGCCCGGTGCTACCGGATGATGGAGACAGGGTTTCATCCCAGGCGTCTCCCTCGAGCGGACGACGGGATTCGAACCCGCGACCCTCACCTTGGCAAGGTGATGCTCTACCAGCTGAGCCACGTCCGCTTGCTGCCCGGCCGGGCCCCGTTTCCGTTGGCCCCGCCTTGCTGCTGATAAAGACTTTAGCGGAGATTCGGCAGAGGGCAAATCGGAGGTGGCGCGGCATCCCCATTGGGGCGGGAAGGCAGGTCCTGACCTTGGTTCCAAGGGTCGGAGACCTCGTCTTCCCGCCCCAACAGGGGCGCCTCTGCCGTCGCCTACGCTTCGGGCGTTTTTGGGGAGGCGGCTTCGGCCAGAGCGCCCGCGTCCTCCGGCGGGAGGCTCGCGTCGTCGGCGGTGCGGTTCTTCCCCAGCTTCCGGGCGATCCCCCAGTAGGCCATGCCCAGCAGCGACACGGCTGCGACCGACCACCATACGGCGGTGCGTTTCGGTGTCTTGCTCATCTCACTTCTCCTCGTTGTTGGATCGGGGCCCGGAGTGCGGAGGTTCGTACTCCAGACCAAGCAGGGAGCTCAGGTCGATCAGGCAGAGCTCGAAGATGGGTTCCACGTCGGTGTAGGCGAAGTCCAACTGCCTGAGCACTTCCATGCAGAGCAGGCCGTAGAGCCGGATCCAACAGCACAGGAAAACGTGACCCGCTGCCGGGGGCAGGCGCTCGTCGATGAGAGACGAATAGCGGACCATCTGATCGTGCACCGACGCGGGGAGTTCCTCCGGGGCCGGCACGTTGTAAGGCTGCTTCTCCCACAGCTGGACGACCTCGTCGAGGAAGATCTCCTCGAAGTTGATCCCGGCCATGAGGCGGGGCGAAATCGGTTCGCGACTGTTCAGTCCTGGGGAGGGCCTGGCGAACATCCAACTGAACTCGGCCGGGTGCGCGATCACCCACGTTCGCAGGGCGCGGCACATGCCCAGGAGACGGTGGCTGTGCGCGTTCTCCGGATGGGAGTTGCGCTCAGCCTCGATGGCCTCGCTCAGCTCCTGGTAGAAGTCGGCCGTCACCGAGTCCACCAGGTCTTCGTGGCTCGAATAGTAGCGGTACACAGCGGGCCCGCTCATACCCATCTCCCGGGCGACCGCGTTGATCGTGACCGCGGATGATCCCTCGGCCACCAGTAGTTCGCGTGCGACAGAGCGGATTTCGATCAGGGTCGCCTGTCGTAGGCGCTCTCGTCGGCTCAGAGTCTCAGCCACTGTCACCTCCTTCGGCAAAGAACCGGAGTTCTCCTGATAGACATTCTAGCAACACATAGATAGACTAACTCAAGTGATATGGTCTAACCAAATGATCGGCTGGATGCGGGTCTCCCTGACCAGCTGGTGTGCCCCCTAGTGAGGAAGCCCGATGGAGAACCGCGTCACCCCTTCCACTCGTCGTGTATCCCGAAATCCCCTGGCTAAGCACTTCTCGCAGTACAACGAGGAGGGTGTCGTCACCGAGACCGAGCTCATCAACCCCACGCTGCGGCGCATCAGGATCAGCTCTGAAAGGCTCGCTGAGCGGTCCTACACGCCAGGTCAGCACGTGAGGATGCAGATCAACGATCCGCTGTCGTTGTACGGCATATTCCGTCCTTCGCAGACTCTCAGGACCTACACGATCTGGGAGTACTCGTCGGAGGGCGGCTACTTCGACATCTGCGTCCACCTGTACGGGGGCAAGGGCATCGGGCTCGAGTGGGCCAGCACCGTCCAGGAGGGGCAGGGCGTCGTCTACTGGGGCCCCATGGGGGATTTCGTGGTCGAGGCCCCCGAGGACTACGTGCTTTTCGTCGGTGAGGAGACGGCTTCTGCGGCGTTCGTCCCGATGATTAAATCGCTGCCGCGGGGACTGCCGGTGTACGTCGTCTCTGAGAGCGACGGGCCCTCGCACGACGTCCCCCTGCCCGGATCGGTCGCGATCCAGCGGGTTCATCGCGCGGGGGAGTCCGCTGCGTCGTCCTCGAACCTGGTTTCCGGCCTGGCCGGGCTCGAACTTCCGGACCGGCCGGGGAGGGCCTACGTGGCAGGCGAGGCCCGGACCTGTCAGATGGTCCGGGACCACTTGGTGAACCAGCGGGGGTGGGCGCGCACCGATGTTCGGACCAAGCCCTTCTGGGCGCCGGGCAAACAGGGTCTTCACTGAACCGTCGTCTGGCGGTAGTTCTTGGTCGGGGGTGAGGGCTCGGCCGAACAGGTCAGGCACATTGGCTCCCGGCTCCGGGCAGGACCGGTTAAGCGGCCGGGGCACCGGCGGGGGCGCTGACGGCGTCGATGGTGATGGTGGTGTAGTAGTTCACGTCCTCTCCCCAGCCGGGTTTCCTCTGCAGAAGGTCGGCCCGGGCGAAGGCCAGTACGAGAAGGGGGACCCGACGCGGGATCGCACCCAGGTCCTTCACGAAGTCCAGGAGGGGCTCCACGGCGTGGTGCATGTCGTCGAACACCGCCACCAGCGGCTGGTCCTGGGCCGCGCCCAACAGGAGGTAGCGCAGGAGCCCCCAGGACTCCTCGTGGTTCGAGTGTGCCCCACCCTGATCCGGCGGCCCGTCTTCGCCCACGGAGAGGGTTCGGATCAGACGTCCGAAGTCCCTCAGCCGCATGGTCGTGCCGGAGCACGGGTCCTCGGTGGTCATCGGCCTCAGGCAGGACCCGAGAGAGGTCGCCGGTGACAGGTGCTCGCTCTCGAGGGCCTTGCCCATGAAGAACTGGGCGCCCCAGGGCTGACGGGAGACGTAGCGCTCGAACTGTGAGAGGAAGTGGTCGCGGCTGTGCTCGCACTCCCACAGGACTGTCACCAGGTAGGGGGTGCGCCGGTACCTGATCCGGCCCAGCAGGCTGCTCAGGAACACCAGCTCGGGCTGGTGGTCGGTCTGAGCGTCGGTGGTACTCATGATGTTCTGGTCGGAAGACTCTGGCCGCTGGCCCCAGCGCTGGTCGAACGGGGCGTGGAACGCGGGGTCGTTGGCCGGTTGATCCGTGTTCCGGGTGTCGCGCCGGGCACGGGGCCCCTGTGTTCCGCTGGCGGCGCCGGCTTCGTGTTCCGCGGTTCCCCACGGGCCGGAAGCATGTCCGGGGTCCGGGCGTAGGGCCGTGCCGGAGTGCTCCGCGTGGGCCGGAGTGCGCTCTGACAGGAAGGCCCTCTCGCGCTGTTGGGGCACGACGAGCGAGGAGCCTTGGTTGAGGATGGCCTTTTGGAGGTTCTGCAGTTCCTGTCCCGGTTCGAGCCCCAGTTCCTCGATGAGGGTCCGACGGACGCGGCTGTAGACGTTGAGGGCCTCCGCCTGGCGGCCGCATCGGTACAGGGCGGTCATCAGCTGCTGGGCGAAGCCCTCGCGTAGCGGTTCCGCCTCGACCTGTGCCTCCAAGGCTCCCAGGACGGCCCGGTGGCGTCCGGACTCCAGTTCGGCCTGGAAGTAGTCCTCCAGCGCGTCCAGGTGCGACTTCTGGGCAGCGACCAGGTCCGGCCATGAGAGCCCCGACTCCGCCAAGTCGGAGAGTATCGGTCCCCGCCAAAGGTCCAGCGCCTCGCTGAGGGTGCGCGCCGCCTGCTCCGGGGAGCCCGACAGCAGTTCGGCCCGCCCTTCGGAGAACTTCTGCTGGAACACGTGCAGATCGATGCTGTTGACGTCGACTTGGAGCACGTATCCCGGAGCCTGCGTCAGCAAGGCCACGTTCTCGCTGCCCCGGCCGGACAGGGATAGGGCGCCCCGCAGTCCCCATACGGCGTTCTGAAGAATCTTTCGGGCGGTCGCGGGAGCCGTGTCAGTCGGCCACAGGGCCTCGACCAGGCTGCTGGTGGCCACCACGCGGTTGGCGTTGAGGAGGAGGAATCCCAGTGTCGCCCGCTGCTTGATCCCACCTAGGTTGACCTGGCCCTCCTCACCAGCCGCCTCCAGTGGTCCAAGTATCCGAAAACGCAAATCGACTCCCAAGGATTGTACGTTCAACCATGTCAGGTTTCTGGAGCAGGAACTCATTTTCAGGAAAGCGCCCCTGTTTGCCAATGAGACCCGAAGCTCAGATGAAATGCTAAGGAAAATAGGTCCTATTTTCTGGGGGCGGGTCTTGTCGGCTCTGTGGTCACCGGATTGGTCACGGGGGGTGTCTGGTCAGTCACGATGTCTCTCCCGGTGACTGCGCAAACACAAAAATGACATGGTGGGGATTCGAGGTCGTCCTGTTGCCCCTTGGGGGGTGCACGGTTCCCGTGGCGTCGCACAGGTGTAGGGCGCGGTGGTTGGTGTTAGATGCCATCGCACAAATTTATAGCCCTATCGGATGCTACGCCACAAGGCCTTGGGAGAAATTGATGTGCAGTGAACAGGGGTGCGGGCGAACTGTTGCAGTGTGCCTATGTCCTGGCCTTGGATTTGGTCGCAAGGACTCCTTGCGGACTTGCGATTGGTTGAAAGTTAAAATTCTCTTCGTTCTGCGGATTCCCTGGGCCGAAGCGCCGGAACAGCGCGCGGCCGGGTCCTCGGTTCCCTTGTTCGTGGGATGCTCCCGTTCGAACCGAGGAGCGAGAGACCCGGCACACGCCTTTTCAGGACCTGCGGCCCTCGGGCACGACGTACCGCCGGTAGACCAGCTCGCGCAGGACGTCGTCACCGCCCTCGACGATCGAGACGTAGCGCATGTCCCGTACGAGCTTGCCGATGGGGGACTCGTTGGTGTAACCGAGACCGCCGAACATCTGGGAACCGACGTCGGCCACCTGCCAGCCTGCCTGACCGCAGAACATCTTGGCGGTCACCGCCGACTTGAGCGTTCCGAGACGGGCGAATCGGGCCGCCGCGTCAGGGGCGGACCTGATCTCGTCGAAGTCAAGCGCGGCGGCCCGGCAGTGGCTGCGCATCACGTCGATCTGCATCTCCATCTGGCCGAGCTTGGCCGCGAACACGGGGTGCTCGGCCAGGGGAGCGCCGCGCAGCCGTTTGTCACGCGCGTACTCCAGGCACAGGTCCCGGATCCTGCGGGCGATGCCGAGGGCGGTCGTCGCGATCAGGATCCTGCTGGCGTTGAGCCCGATCTCCAGGAGTCGCAGACCCGGACCGGCGAGGGCGTTGCCGACCGGTACGCGACACCCGTCCAGGCTCACCTGGTAGGTACCCGAAGACCGTAGGCCGATCATGTCCCAGCGCTTGACGACGCGTACCCCAGGGGTGTCCCGGGGGACCACGACCGCGCCGTAGGAGTCGGCGTTGCCGGATGACCGGGCGAGGACGACCAGGAAGTCCGCGAACCCCGAGTTCGTGGAGAAGTACTTCTCACCGGAGAGAACGAGCTCGTCTCCGCTGCGGCTCACGGTCGTCTCGATGTTGGCCAGTTCGCTGCCGGCGATCTGCTCGCTCCCCAGCGTCGCGCAGAAGGAGCCGTTCTTCCCCATCGGGGTCAGGTGGGCCTCCTTGAGCGCGTCGGAGCCGTACAGCTCGACCATCGTGCTGCCCAGGATCGAGATGAAGAGGGTGAAGGCGGCCCCGGCGTCCCCGTAGGAGAGCTCGTTGACGATGTCGACCCCGTCGACGAGGGAGAGCCCTCGCCCGCCGTGTTCCTGGGGGAGCCACCAGTTGGCCAACCCGGTTTCGGTGAACTCCTTGTACAGCGGTAGGGGTGCCTCTTCCCGGGAGTCCAGAAGCGACCGCTGCGGTATCAGGTGGCGCTCGGAGAAGTCGCGCACGCCCCTGAGGATCTCTTCGTTCATACGGTGTTCTCCAGGTTCTCCATCGGTCCGGTGAGATCGTCCGGCTTCTCCAACCCCGCAGCAACCACGGCGGCGACGGAGCGGAGGGAGTCGTCGATGAAGAAGTGTCCGCCGGGGAAGACCTCGACGTGTTCGGACGCGGTGCTGTGCCTGGACCATGTATGGGCTTGCGACACCTCCGTCACCGGGTCGGCGGTGCCGGTCAGGGCGCAGATCGGCACGTCCAAGGGCTCCTCCGCGACCCATGTGTACGAACGGAGCGCCCGGTAGTCCGCCCTCATGGCGGGCATGACCATCGCTCTGAGGTCGGGATCGTCGAATACCTGCCGAGCGGTGCCCCCGAGTCGGCCCACATGTTCGATCAGGGCCTCGTCGCTGTCGTGGCGGTCGGAGACGATGGGGCCGATGTCGGGCGCCGCCCGCCCGGAGGCGAATAGTCGCACCGGCTGGATGGAACCGAGGCGCCGTAGGTGGCGCGCGGTCTCGAACGCGACCAGAGCACCCATACTGTGCCCGAAGAAGGCGAAGGGTCGTTCGGGTCTGCTGTCGGCCAGGGCCCGCGCGATCAACCGGGCCAGCTCGACGAGGCTCTCGACCCCCGCCTCGGACCGCCTGTCCTGGCGCCCGGGGTACTGCACCCCCAGAACTTCGATTTCGGGCGCGAGCTCACGGGCGAGGGGGCCGAAGTAACTGGCGGCGCCACCGGCGTGCGGGAAGCAGATCAGACGGGTGCCGCCGTCCCCGGGTGTTGTGAGTCTGCGGAACCATGTCGTGTCCACGGTCAGCCTTTCCGTTCTCGTGGGGATGAACTCGTTGCTCAGGCGCCTTCGCCCGGGGCGGGCGTGAAATAGCCCGTCTCGGCGAAGAAGTCCACGTACTTGTCGATCAGCTCGTCGCTCGGTTCCGGGCAGCGGATCCCGGTTGCCGCCAACGCCTCGTCCGTCTCGGAGGTGTCGAAGCCGGGGAAACGGACAGCCGCGTCCAGTGCCAGTACCTCGAAGGAGTCCAGGAGGGGGTTCATGGCGTTGTCCCGGTCGGCCCTGATCCGTTCCCTCCAGGCCGCCCGGTCCAGCTCCTCCAGGGCGTAGCCGCGTTCGACGAGTCTGTTGACCAGTTCCGCGTAGCCCACCCCGACGGGGTTGTACAGGTGGAAGGTACGTTCGGCCGTCCGGGTGTCCGTCGACAGGTGCACGATGGCGGCGCTCACGTAGTCGACGGGGGCGAGGTGGACCGACCCGGTGAGCGAGCGCGGGACGCATCCCGCCTGGGTGAGCCCCCGCAGGCTCAGCCAGACGAAGTCCTTGGTCTGACACGCGCCGTTGCGCTGGTCACCGGAGATCACGTCGACCCGGTAGACGGAGACCGGGAGCCCCCGGTCGCGGGCCAGCCCGATGACCTGTTCGGCGACCCACTTGCTCTGTACGTATCCCGTGGGCAGCGATTCACCGGGCCCTGTCGGGTCCGTGGTCTTGACGGCGGGCAGGCCCCCGTCCGTGTCGTCTCCGGAGGGTTCGGGGGAGAAGACCCCGGTGGTGGAGACGTGGTGCACGGGGACCGTTCGGTGGCGGGCCGCCAGCCTCAGGACCTCCTTGAGGCCGTCGACGTTGGCCGCCTTCAGATCTGGGTAGGGCTGGAGCCAATTGACGGAGGCCCCCGCGTGGTAGACCGCTTCCACCTGGGAGGACAGCCCGTCGAAGCGCTCTTCGGTCAGACCGAGGCGCGGAGCGGCCAGGTCACCGTGGACGACACGCAGCCGCCGCCGGTCCACCTCGTCCCAGACGCGGTACCACCGCAGGTTCTCCTCGATTCTGCGCTCCGCGTCGGCCTCGTCCTCACCCCGGGCCAGGCAGTGGATCGTGGCCTTGGTGCTGCGCATCAGGTCGCGGAGAAGGAATGCTCCCAGGAACCCGGTGGCCCCGGTCAGCAGTACTTCCCGTGGCTCCGCCACCACCTCAGTGACCGACCCCTCAGGCCGGATGTCCTCGGGCAGGTGGATCTCGGCGGCGAAATCGACGTGCGGCCGCCGGGCCGCGTCCGCCTGATCGGCGTCCGAGGTCAGCAGGGAACACAGGGTCTGGGCCAGGTCTGCGGGACCGGAGTGGTCGAACACGACCGTGGGGGCCAGCCGCAACCCGGTGGCCGACTCCAGCCGGTTGCGCAGCTCCACGGAGGCCAACGAGTCGAAGCCGAGTTCGGTGAAGGACGAGGCGGTCAGCCCGGACACGTCGGTGTGACCCAGGACTGCGGCCGCTTCTGCGCTCACCAGTTCGAGGACGAGGCGCCGCTGCTCGCCCGGGGCGGTCACGTGCAGCAGGTCGTTCAGCCGCAGGCGTACGGACTCGATGTTGCGGGCGGCGCGGCGGATCGTGCGCCTCACCAGGCCAGTCAGGACGGTGGGCACCTGGTCCGGTCGCTCGCGCAGCACGGACAGGTCCATCGGCGTGGCCACCAGGACGGGTTCCCCGGAGGCGACGGCCGCGTCGAGCATGGCGGGCCCGTCCTCGGACGACACCGGCCGGAACCCGGCGCGGGCGATGCGGTTGAGGTCCGCTGAGTCCAGGTGCCCGGCCATGCCCGCGCCGTCCTGCTTCCACAGACCCCACGCCAGGGAAGTCGCGGGCCTGCCGCGCGCGGCGCGGTAGCGGGCCAGTCCGTCCAGGAAGGCGTTGGCCGAGGCGTAGTTGGCTTGGCCGGGGCCGCCGATCACACCGGCGACCGACGAGAACAGCACGAAGGCGGACAGGTCAGCATCGAGTGTGAGCTCGTGCAGGTTCCAGGCGGCGTCCGCTTTCGGCCGCACGACCCTGTCCACCTGTTCGGGGGTCAGGCCGGTGAGGACCCCGTCGTCCAGGACACCCGCTGTGTGCACCACACCGGTCAGGGGGGCGCTCGCGGGGATCCGTGCGAGCGCGTCCCGAAGGGAGGCCCGGTCGGAGACATCGCAGGCGGCGATGTCGACCTCGGCACCGGCCGCCTTCAGATCCGCGCGGAGTTCGGCCGAGCCCGGCGACTGCTCGCCGCGCCTGCTCAACAGCAGGAGGTTGCGCACACCGTGTTCGGTGACCAGGTGCTTGGAGAAGAGCGCACCGAGCTCCCCCGTGCCACCGGTGACCAGGACCGTGCCTCGGGGGTCCCAACTCGCCGGTGGGAACTGTGCCGGCCCGTCGGTCAGGTTCCCCACCCGTGGAACGCTGGCTTCCCCGGCGCGGAGGACGATCTGGGGTTCCCCGGACCTGAGTGCGGAGGTCAGCCGTCGGGCGGAGGCCTGATCGCCGTCCGTGTCGATCAGCACGAACCGGTCGGGCGCCTCCGACTGCGCGGAACGCACCAGGCCCCAGACGGCGGCGGCGCACGGGTCGTCGACCCGGTCGCCAACGGCTCCCTTGGTCACCACGACCATGCGTGTCCCGGCCAGGGCGTCCTGTGCCAGCCACGCCTGGAGCACGGACAGGGTGTGGTGGATCAGGGGCCGCACGTGCCCGGCGCCGCTGCCACCGGCTGGTGGAACGACCAGAAGGACGGCGTCGGGCCGGGCGTCCGCATCGGCGTCCGCGACACCGGCCGGGTCGGCGAAGGACCCGACACCGGTCAGCCCGGGCAGGACCTGTTCCAGAGCGGAGGGCTCGGGTAGGGCGCCCAGCGTGAGCGGTCGCGCCTCGGGTAGGGGAAGCGGCCTCAGTCCGAAGGAGAAGAGGGCGTCGTGCCGGAGCTGGTCCGGGTGGTCGGGGTCTGCGTCGGCGCGGGTGAGTGAGCTGACCGAACCGATCTCCGCGACGGGGCCGCCCGCCCGGTCGAAGAGCCGGATGGTCGAGGCGTCCTGCGTCCTGGGCACACGTGCCCGTACGGCGATCGCGCCCGTCGCGATGAGCCGGACGGAGGTCCAGACGTCGGTGGCCCGGGGCCCGTCGGCCCGTGCGCCGGCGGGCACGGAGCTCAAAGCCGCTCTGCGTACCCCCTCCAGGAGAACGGGGTGCAGACCGTAGAGCGCCGCGTCTTCGTGGAGCTCCTCGTCCAGTACGACCTCGACGAAGAGGTGGTCCGGGGTTTCCCAGGATTCGACGTGTGCGCCGGGAACGGTCCCTCCGGGAACGGGTGCGGTTGCGGGCGCCTCCGCTGGAGGCCACTCGGCCAAGTCCTCGAGGGGTTCTGCGGCTGTCGCGGCGACGGTGGCGTGCGCGACGTGTTCCCAGTCGGTGGTCTGGTCGTCGGGGCGGGAGTG
>NZ_ANAZ01000057.1:0-28951 GCF_000340985.1 Nocardiopsis valliformis DSM 45023 | reverse complement strand
TGTTACGGGCTTGACACCCAGTCCAGAACGCTAACTACGCGGCCTTGAGGCAGTGACACCAATGTCAAGGTCAAGAGTGAGGCGGGTCACCCATGCTGATCGGGGAGCTTTCGGAGCGCACCGGAGTGAGCCGTAGGCTGCTGCGTTACTACGAGGACCAAGGGCTCCTGGAGTCCACCCGGTCCGCCAACGGCTACCGGGTCTACGAGGAAGAGGCTCCGCGCACGGTCCGGCACATCCGCGCCCTCCTGGACATGGGGCTGACCACCCGGACCATCGCCTCGGTCTTGCCGTGCGCTACCGGTGACGGGTCCGAACCCCTGGAACTGGAGATGTGCCCGGACCTGCTCGCGACCATCCGCCGTGAACTGGCCGAACTGGACGCGCGCATCGACGAGCTCCAGCGCAACCGGGGAACCCTCGCAGGGCAGATCGGCGGCTGAGATCCCCCGGCGGGACGGCTAGGAACGTGCGTCCATGGCCGGTCCGGCCTTGCGTACGCGCACGATCTGGGTCAGGACCGCGAGCACCGGCAGTTCCAGCAACGGGCCCGTCACCAGGGCGACCGCGATGAGCGGGCGGTCCGGAAAGGCGGCCACGGCGATCGCCAGGGCCACGGGGGAGTTTCGGGCCACCGATGTCATGGTGAGGGTGACCCGCTGGTCGGCGGGGAGCCGGAGCAACCGGCCAGCTCCCACCGCGACTAGCGGCATGACCAGAAAGAACAGAACCAGCGGAAGCAGGAGCATCGCCAGGTCGCTCAGGTGTGCCACCACCGTTCGGGCCTGCCAGGCGAACATGGCGAGGACCGCCGTGTACAGCAGTGGCAGCACCGAGGCGGAGAGCACCGGCATCACACGCTCGTCCCGCCACCGTGTGCCCTTCCACCGCCGGGCGCCCCAACGCACCAGCAAGGCGATCACCAGGGGCACCAACAGCACCAGCAGAACCGCTTCCACCAGGGTGCCGGTGCCGACCATCGCGGCCTCGCCGCCGAGCAGCAGCACGTACACCGGCAACAGCAGCAACTGGAGCACCAGGTTCACCGGCAGTACCGCCGCCGCGACCCCCATGTGCCCGCGGGCCAGTCCGGTGAACACCAGGTACCAGTCCGTGCAGGGGGTCACCAGCAGCAGGAGCAGCCCGATCCGAAGATCGGGGGATCCCCCCAACAACCCGGCTCCCAACGCCCAGGCGAACAGGGGCGTAAACACGAAGTTCAGCACCAGGCTGGCGGCGACCACCTTCCGGGCCCCGCGCGCCTGCCGTACCTGCCCGGCGTCCACCTGTGCGAACACCGCGGCCAGCATCACTATCAGCAGGGGCAGGACCAGGAAGCCCGCGACCTCACCCATCGGCCACAGCAGCCCGGCGCCCAACCCGAGGACGGCGGCCAGCGCCACGAACACACTCTGGAACTTCTCTGACGTGGACACGCTGTGGTTTCCCGCGGCTTCCCGGACGGCGACTCTGGACCGCCCACCCGCGCGGAACCCGGCGGTGGACGGCCCACCCACGCTAGCCGAAGGCGGTGAACAGGTTTTCCCGAGTCGGTGTCAGGCCGCGGGCGCCCAGAACCAGGACGAGGGCCCGCGGCCCCCCGACGTGAGGAGACCGGCCCCCGACCTTCGCGGATGCCCCTCATCACGGCTCTTCGCACCAGAGTCAGCCGGTGATGTCGCCGCGCTCGACGGCCGCCTGCCTCCTGGCTTCGATGTCCTCCACCAGTAGGTCGAGCATCTCCTCGGTCACGTCCAGACCGAAGGACCTCAGGTTGATCAGGGGCAGGGAACGGGCCATCTCCAGCAGTTCTCCGGGCACGTCGTCCAGGTCGGGCACCGAGGCGATCAGCTCCGCCATGACCGGCCCGCCGATCTCGTGCGCCCGCCACTCGCCGATGGTGCAGCGCTTCGTCAGCTTGCGCACATATCTGTCGCCTTCCGTGGTGACCTCACCCCTCAGCGGCAGGTCCCGTGAGGAGGCACCCACGGAGACGGTGTAGGTGCCCGCGGCCAGGGACCAGCGCTGGTCCCTGGAGTCCCACACGGACAGGTCGCGTCCGGTCAGCGGGAGCTCGACCCGCGCGCTCTCGCCTGGCTCCAACGCCACCTTCGCGAATCCCCGGAGCTCGCGCCGGGGCCGCGTCGGGTAGTCCTGCTCGACCCCCGTGTACAGCTGGGCGACCTCCTGCCCGGCCCGCTCGCCGGTGTTGGTGACGGTGAATGCCACCGTCCACGCCTTCCCCTCGCCCGGCGCCGTGCTGGGGGACACCTCCAGGTCGGAGTAGGTGAAACTCGTGTAGGTGAGCCCGTGCCCGAAGGGGTAGGCGACCGGCACGTCCAGGGTGTCGAAGTGCCGGTAACCGACGAACACACCCTCCCCGTGCCGGACCACACTGTTCTCACCGGGGAAGTTCAGGTAGGTGGCGTGATCGCGCAGCCGCACCGGGATGGTCTCGGTCAGCCGCCCGGACGGTGAGGCCGCGCCGGTCAGCACGTCCACGACGGCCGCCCCGCCGGCCTGACCCAGCAGCCAGCCCTCCACCACGGCGTCCGCCTGGTCCTGCCACTCGGCCACGGACACCACACCGCCGTTGGACAGCACGACCACCACCTGGCAACTGACCTCGCGCACCTTGGCGAGCAGCTCCAGCTGGGGCGCGGGCAGGTCGATCGTGGTCCGGTCGTAGCCCTCGGACTCGGCGGCGTCGGGCAGCCCCAGGAACAGTACGGTCGTGTCCGCCTCGCTGGCGGCCGCCACGGCGTCCTCGACCAGCGTCGGGTCGTCCGCCCCGTCCAGGGTGAAGCCGGCGGCGAACCGCACGCTCTTCAGCGAACCCGCCTCAACCGCCGCGCCGAACTCCTCCAGCGCGCTGTGCACCTTGGTCGGCATCACTCGTGAGGAACCGCCGCCCTGGTAGCGCGGGGTGCGGGCGAACTCGCCGACCACCGCCAAGGAGCGGTCCGTGGCCAGCGGCAGCGCGCCGCCGTCGTTCTTCAGCAGGACCAGCGCCTCGCGGGCGGCCTCCCGGGCCAGGGCGTCGTTGGCCTCGTGTTCCAGCGGACGCGAGGTGTCGGAACGCACCCGCTCCTGGAGCCGCTTCAGTCGCTCCACCACGGTGTCCAGCACGGACTCGTCGAGTTCGCCCCTCTCCACGGCCGCCACGATGTCCTGGTCCGTGCCGCTCGGCGGCATCTCCAGGTCGAGCCCGGCGCGCACCGCCGCGACCCGATCGACCACGGCGCCCCAGTCCGAGACCACCACACCCTCGAACCCCCACTCACCGCGCAGCAGGTCCGTCAGCAGCCACGGGTCCTGGCTCGTGTACACACCGTTGAGCCGGTTGTAGGAGCTCATCACCATGGCGGGTCCGGTGCTGCGGACGACCTCCTCGAAGGCGGCGAGGTAGATCTCGTGCAGCGTGCGGTCGTCCACCTCGGCGCTGACCCGGTGCCGGTCGGTCTCCTGGTTGTTGGCGGCGAAGTGCTTGACGCACGCGCCGACCCCCTCGGACTGGATGCCCTCCACCAGCGACGCGGCGATCCGCGCGGTGACGTGGGGGTCCTCGGAGACGTACTCGAAGTTGCGGCCGCACAGGGGCGAGCGCTTGATGTTCATGCCCGGGCCCAGGACGACGTCCACGCCCAGCGAGGCGGCTTCCGCACCCAGGGCCTGGCCGACTCTGCGGACGAGGTCGGGGTTCCAAGTGGAGCCCAGCCCGACGGCGGGCGGGAAGCAGGTGGCCGGAACACTGCTGCCGAGGCCGAGGTGGTCGCCGTCCTCGGGCTGCTGCCGCAGGCCGTGCGGGCCGTCGGACAGGTGGAGGGGGCGCAGCACGCCTTCCACGCCGGTGCTGTGCCAGGTGTCGGAGCCGGAGGTGACCGAGGCCTTCGCGGCCAGGTCGAGATGGGGGGCGTTACTCATCGGGGCCTTTCTCAGGTGGGGTCGGTGCCACCCGTGGAGTCGGTGCCGGTGGATCTTGCCGGGGCAGCGGGGGCAGCGGGGGCAGCGGGGGCAGCGGGGCCAGCGGGATCGTCCGGAACGGCGATGCCGAGCGTGCGCAGGAAGGAGACGACCGCGCCGCGCATGTCCACGGTGCCCGGGTCCAGGAGCCACTGGACCTGGAGCCCGTCCTGGAGCGCCAGGAACTGCTGGGCGGCCACCTCGGGGGTGGGGTGCGGTCGGCCCCCGAGGAGCTCGGCGAACGCCGGAACGAGGAGTTCGCGCAGGATCTGGTAGCGGCCAAAGAAGTACTCGTGCGCGGGGTGCGAGGGGTCGGTTGCCTCGGCCGACAGGTTGACGTAGAGCGCGACCAGGCCGGGGGTGCCCGTGTTGCGCTCGACGATCTTCACGATGTTGTCGATGAGTTCCCGGTGACTGATCCCCTCGTCCAGAACTAGGGGTGCGTCAACGGCGTCGCGCTTGCTCAGCACGTGTATGAGGGTGGCTTCCTTGTTGGGGAAGTGGTGGAGCACCCCGGCGTGGGTGATCCCGGCGTGCGAGGCGATGTCGCGTAGTGACACCGCCCGGTAGCCGGATCGGGAGAACAGCTCTGTGGCGGAGTCGATGATGCGCTGCCGGGTGCGCTCCCCCTTGCTCGTCCTGGGGTTCTGGCTCAGGTGCTGTCGGGCGCGCTCTCTGTCCGTCACGGGTGGCCCTCCTCGCAGGTCGTCACCAGTTCGTCTCGCAGGGCTCCCTTGGTGGCAGGGAAGGCCGGGAGGACCGCGAGGGCTCCGAGACAGCGGTTCCGGCACGCGTTCTCCCGCTCTTGCGGGACCCGGTCACCGTGGTGCACGGTGGTGCACGGCGACCGGCGCGAAACCTGCCATCTGGTTGATTTGTGGTGCCAGACACACTAGTCGATCTCCCGGAGGCCCATCAGGGCCCTGGACCCTGCCCGCCGGAGTGGCCCACGCGGACGAAGGGCCGCCTGAGGGCAGGCGGGCCACTCGCTCATCTCACCCCGCACATCCCCCGTGATCTTGCTACCAGAAGCAATTTCGGCGCGGTGGTTTCGATCGCACTGGCGGGCTGGGCGCGCCTGATCTCGCCGGGCCCGAGGGGGCAATCCCGGTACCCGGCGGTGCGGAGGCGTCTAACGGTTCGTCCGGAGGTCCCCGACGAGAGCCGTCCATTCCGCGATGGGGAACGACAGGTGACCCGCTTCCCGGTGCTGCGTATCGCGCACGTCCGCACCGTGGGCGGACTCGCGGGCCTCAACGCAATCGTTCGTCCCGCCGCTGTAGGAACTCTTGTGCCATTCAGCCTGCACTGTCCAACCTCTTCACTTCGTCGCGGACTGCCCGAAGGGAGCTCTCCGGGTCCCATGCCAAGCCTTGCAGGCTCCCGAAGAGCATGCGACGTCGGGCGACCACGGTTGCGCTGGTCAGGATGCGTCCCTCTTCGGCGCTTTCGACGTAGGCAAGCTCTGTTGAGTCCTGCAAGGTGATCACACGGAACGATCCGGAGTTGCCGGGGTGCCTGGGGTGATCAGCGGGCATGATCTGTAGGGTAATCCGCTCCTGCTCCGCAAGGTCTGCGAGGTGGGAGAGTTGTTCACGTGCTGTGATCACGCCCCCGTACCTTCGGCTCAAGAGGGATTGGTCCAGGACCAGCCACAGCAGCGGACGAAGCGCGTCTACGAAGTGGGTCGCCCGGGTCATCCGCTCGTCAACGCTTTTCGAGAGTTCGTCCGGGGAGAGCCACGGGGCGGACGCGGACACCAGAGCACGCGCGTACGCCTCGGTCTGTAGGTAGCTGGGAAAGGCCAGTGCTTGGTACTCCCAGACCGCTTGGGCGTCCTGGATCGCGGTAGCGATCTCCGAGAGCCATGGTGCCCGCCCGCTGCCGGTGAGGTCTTCCCACAAACGGGCGAGTCTGCCGAACCCGATCGCTTCGTCGAGGGCTTTGCGCAGCTTCGCGGACGGAGGGGCTTTTCCGCATTCAACGTCTGATATCTGGCTTTTGCTGCTTTGGACACGGGTGGCGAGCGAGGTCTGTGTTAACTCCGCCTCGGAGCGCAGGCGCGCGACCTCACGTCCGTAGCGCAGGAGAACTTGCTTTGGCACGGGGGGCATAGCTCCAGCAGATCACAAAGCGGACAGTTTCGGAGCGGTTCCGAAGAATTCCGAAGCAGACGGAAAGGCTCCGGAGGATACACAAGCTCCTTTACCTGGTGTGTTCCGGAAAGCAACACTACGAAGTGTCCTCAGTACCCTTCGGCTTCGGGAGGTTTCACGTGGTGACCGCATTCGCGACGGACACGACAGACAGGGCTGTTCTCGCGCTGCACTCCGCAATCCGTCGGCGGGGTGTGGCGGCCATGGACGGAGACCAGGTGGGCGAGGTTCGGGCAGAGCACGGGGGGCGTTGCATCGTGGTGCGGCTCTCCGAAGGCTGGTGGATCTCGGCGGTTGACGGGGGCGGTCGTACTGCTCCGATCGGCCGCGAAGGTGGGGAAGAACCCCTCGCCCGCTGGCTCACTGGCGAGCTCCTGGGGCGGATATGACTGCTCCGGTTCGCACGTTCGCTGATCTCGCACGGTTGACGCGGCCCCGCCGCCCTCAAACCCCTCCCCCTGGCCTGGGCGAGCGCCTACCGCTTCCTCGCAGGAGCAGGCCTCCGTCAGTATCAGGATGCCCACCGCACGATTGGAATCGTGCCCCTGGTTCCCGAATTCAACAGTGTCGCGCGTGCGGTATCACCCAGCGAGTCCCATAACCCTGACTGGAAAACTCCACATGTGCACTGACTGCGGCAAGCTGCTCAACACGTCCGGCGAGTGCCCTGACGGACATTTCTGAGCGCCCGTGCTCCGTCCCAGCGGTGCGCGAGTGGAGGGGCCCAGAACGTGCTCCGGGGGTTGCCGTCTAGGGGTGGACTGGCCACGCCCCCTTGCCGTTTGATACGCGGACGAGTCCGTGCTCAGCGAGAACAGTCATGGAGCGCTGTGCGGTTCCGCGTGATATGCGGAATTCGTCCTGTAGCTCCGCCACGCTCGGAAGCCGTGTGTCCCCGGGATAGTCCCCACGTTTGATCCTTGCCGCGAGGACGGCGGCGAGTTGGACGTACTTGGGTTCCGGACCTTCCTTGAGTCGGCTGTCCGGACCGTACCCGTCGGGAAGCGGTGTGGTCATGCCTTTTATCGTCCCATGCCGGGAAGGTCTGAACTGTATGGTCATCTCTGAACAGCATGGACAGCTCTGAACGGTTGCGGTAAGGTTACGCATGCCGATATGGCAGAGCCCGGCGGGTGTCGTTACCACCCCCGGGCCATGGTCAACGCTTATGGGAGCGTCAACGTGCACACTCTACTTGCCATGCTCGAAACCCTCGTGCGGTTGCTCCGTCCCGCCCGAGGGCTGCACGCGGCTCCGCGTGCCGTCCGTCGCGAGGTCCGCGAAGAAGCTCGTGCGGCGCGCGTCCGCCGCTACGCGAATCCCCTCCCGGCCCGCCCCGCGGGTCCGGGCTACGCCTGCGCACTCCCGGCCCCGCGCCGCCCCCTGGACGGAGCTCCGCCAGTGACGCTTCATCCCGCCTCGCCTGGCTACCTGTCCGTCGTCCAGCCGGAGGCAGCGAGCTCTCCGACGGACCTCGTGCGGGGCTACTACCTGGCCCACGAGGCACAGCAGCGGCACATGCGTGTTGACCATGGTCAGTCGGGTGTGGCCGTGCTGGAAGGGGTCGCGTGATGACCGTGAACCACAGCGCACAGAAGCTCCCCGGCGCGGAGCCGGGGGCTGGGGTCGTTTCCCCCGGCCTTCCGGCGGACATCCTGGCGGCGGAGGTGTCCCGTTTGATGGCGACGCCGGTGGTTCCGGAGCAGAGCGTGGTCGCGCTCCGGCGCACGGACAGCGCGTTCGACGTGCTCGACGGGTTGCTTCGCAGCGGTGCCCCGATCCCGCTCCACTGGCGGGTGAGCGGTGATGCGAAACGACGTGAGCCGGTGACCGCGCTCTACGACTCCGTGTCCGAGACGCTTCGTGAGGTGGGCGGGGCCGCGCAGTCCTTCGCCGCCCTCCGCTCCGCGTGTGCGCTGTGGCGCAGGCTCGACGCCGAGCTCCGTTCCGGTTCTCCGCTCCCCGAGCCCTGGCAGCGACGCCGGTAGCCGCTCCGCGAACACGACCCCGTCGGCACCGCCGACGGGGCTCTTCGCTGTCTGCCAGCAGGACCAGCGAAAGCACCTGCCACCAGCGCGGCCATTCGTGTTGCTGGTGGCAGGGTTCGTTCCGGTGCGGTCAGTCGAAGAGGTCCTCCGGACGGTCTGCCTTGACAGCCAGGGGAACCCACTTCTCGAGAGTGTCCAGGTCGGTGCAGGCTTCGATGCGCTGGCGTGTCGCCTCCGTGAGGGAGAATCCGCGCGTTTGGAGGATCGAGACCACGTTCCGGGTGGCCTCCGTGATCCGGCCTTCCTCACGGCCTTCTTCGCGCCCCTTCTCCTCGCCGATGCCGACGTACTTGCGGGCGAAGTCGCTCTGCCACTGGTAGGTTTCCACGGCCATCATGCCCTCCAGCTCCTTCCGGGCGGCCTCGTTAAGGCCGGCCAGTACGTAGTCATAGTAAAACGCCCTGTTCTTGTTCGCCGTGGCGTCCAGGGCCTCCAACACGGCTTCCAAAGTCCGGGTGTCGGTATCGCCGTGCGCGCGTGCCGACAGCACCGCCAGCTCGGGGAGCGCCCGCGCCTGTTCGCGGTCCACGATCAGCGGCATCTCGGCGGGTCCGATGGTCAACGGAGACAGGTCGAACCCCGGATGCCCGGTCTGGATCGGTGTGGCGCACCAGCGTGCGAGCGCCTCAGTCGGACACAGGACCACCAGCACGGCGGGGCACTCCAACCTGAGACGAAGTAGGGACAGATAGGCGGGCCAGGTCAGCCGCTTTTCGTAGTCACGCCCGTTCTGGCGCTCCACCACGACGGCCATAACGTGTCGGGCGCCGTCGCGCAGCAGAACGGCACCATCGCTGTTGAGCTCTTTGGGATCACAGTTGGTCAGCACCGAGCTGGTGTTGATCGCTTCGGTGTGATGCGGGATGTCGAAACCCAGGGACTCCAACAGGACGGGAGCCATGGCGGGCTGGTTCTGGACCAGCTTGAGCGGGATCTCGTGTTCTTGACCGGGCACAGGGGTTTCCTCGTGTGTGTTCGGTTCCCCGCGGTGACCCGGTTCGTCCAGGTCACAGGCGGGGGAGGGGCACAGGGTGATCATGTCGTGCCCTCCTCCGCCATGTGGCGGTTTTCCGGAAGATCAGTGGGCGCTCTGTTCCGGGGGCGGGGCGCCCAAGAGGTATCCGCTAATCGCGCGACCACACCCCGGTTCGGGCGGCCTTGGCGGTGTACTCCTCGAAGCTGTTCGCCGGGCGGGACAGGGCGCGCTCCACTCCGTCGGCGGGCTTGGTGTTGCGGCCGTCCAGGACCTCGGTGAACAGCTCCGCCAGCCCGTGAGCGACATCCTCGGGCATGCCGACGGCAGCGGAGGCGGCCACGAACTCCTCCGTGGACACCTTCCGGTAGGTGACCGGGCGGCCTGTGGCCTCGCCCAGGGCCCTTCCCGCCTCGGTGAAGGTCAGCGCCCTCGGTCCGGTCATCTCGTACAGCTCCCCGGCGTGCCCGTCCTCGGTCAGGGCCCGGGTGGCCGCCTCCGCGACGTCGTCCAGGTCCACGAACGGCTCGGGCACGTCCGCCACCGGCAGCGCGACGGTTCCGGACAGCACGGCCGGGAGGAAGAAGAACTCCGAGAAGTTCTGCGCGAAGAAGGCGCAGCGCAGCACGGTCAGGCCGGGGAAGACCTCACGCACCTGGCGCTCCGCGCGCTGGGCCTCCGGTTCGCCGCGCCCGGACAGCAGGACCATCCGGCGTACCCCCTTCGAGGCCGCCCGCGCGGCGAAGACGGAGACGGTCTCGGCCGCCCCCGGAAAGGCCAGGTCGGGGTGGTAGCAGAGGTAGACGGCGTCGACCCCCTCCAGTACGGCGTCCCAGGTGCCGGTGTCGTGCCAGTCGAAGCGCGGCGTCCCCGTCGCCGGGTGGCCGGACCGGGAAGCGACCCGGTGGTCGACGCCCCGCTCCGCCAGAAGTCGGGTGATGCGGCGACCGGTCATCCCGGTGCCGCCGGTGATCAGGACTCGTGAGGTGGTGCTGTGCGTATCCATGACTCCAGTACAGCCGCAAACACCTGGACGGAACATGGTTCTTCTGCTGGACTGCATAAGAGAACGTCCAGTACCGACCGGTTCAGGAGAGGTCCATGGACCCCCTTGTGCACCTGATCGACGGGCCCCGCGCTCGCTCCGCCTTCACCCTGCGCGTGGTGATGAGTGCCCCCTGGGGCATCGACGTCCGCGACGGGGCCGCCCTCACGGTGGTGGTGATCACCGGCGGCCGGGTCTGGCTGCGCCGTGAAGGCCTCGAGCCCCTCCCGACCGGCCCCGGGGACGTGCTGCTCATCCGGGGAGCGGAACCCTACGTGATCTCCGACCGGCCCGACTCCGTTCCGGGCACTGTCGTCTACCCGGGCAACCGCTGCATGAGCCTGGACGGCCGGGCGGTCCACCAGACCATGAGCCATGGCGTCAACATCTGGGGAAACGACCCGGAGGGCACCGACACCATGATCCTCGGCGCCTACGAGGGCACCGGTGAGATCGGCCGACTCGCCCTGGCCGCCCTGCCCCCGGTGGCCCTGCTGCCCGCCGGTTCGGTCGACGCCTCCGTCGTCTCCCTGCTCACCCGGGAGATCACGACCGCACGGGTGGCGCAGAGCGCCCTCAACGACCGCCTCCTCGACTCCCTGCTGATCATGGCGGTCCGCGCCTGGCTGGAGGCCCGTCCCGACACCGCCCCGAACTGGCTCAGCGCACGCCACGACCCGGTCGTCGCCCGTGCTCTGGACCTGGTGCACGAACACCCGGCCCGCCCCTGGACCCTGGAATCCCTGGCGGGGGAGTGCGCGGTCTCCCGCGCCACCCTGGCCGCCCGCTTCCAGCGCGCGGTGGGCAGCCCGCCCATGACCTACCTGCGCACCTGGCGGCTCACCCTGGCCTGCGACCTCCTGGTCGCCGAACCGGACCTGGGTCTGGAACCACTGGCCGCCCGGGTGGGTTACGGGAGCGCCTTCGCCTTCAGCGCCGCCTTCAAGAACCACACGGGAACCAGCCCCTCGGACTACCGCAGGACCAAACAGGAACCCTCGCCGGTCGGATAGCGGGCGGAACGGTTCGACACGTGCCACCCCGAAGAGGCGAACCAGCGCGGGGACGCACCGTGGGCGGCCCCTTCCGTTCCGTGTTCGTTAGGATGCCGCACGGCCGACCAACGACCTGTACACCGGTGAATCCACCTCAGCCCGTACACAGCGGAGGGATCCCAGATGAGCGACCGCACCCAGGCCTTCACCGGCCTCATCGAGAACTACCGGGCCTTTCGCCCCGACTACCCGGGCCAGACCCTCGACACCCTGCGCGACCACGTGCGCGCCGGTACCACCGACGCCTGGCCCGACCCCTGGCTCCTGCTCGACGTCGGTTCCGGAACCGGTATCTCCACCCGCTCGCTGCGCGGCGTCTTCGGCCCCGGCCCCCGCGTGGTGGGGGTCGAGCCCGGCCGGGACATGCTCGACGCCGCGGCCTCCGAGGCCGAAGGGGTCGAGTACGTGGACGCCCGCGCCGAGGACATCCCCTTCCCGGACGCCTCCGCCGCGCTGGTCCTCACCGCCCAGGCCGTCCACTGGTTCGACCGCCCCGCCTTCTACGCCGAGTCCGTCCGCCTGCTCGCGCCCGGCGGCACCCTCGCCGTGCTCAACAACAACCGCGACCTCGACGGCAGCGCGTTCATCGACGACCACGAGGCCCTGCTGGAGCGGTACAGCCCCGGATACGACCGCTACTACCGCAAGTACGACCTGGTCGGAGAGTTCTCCGGGGTCCAGGGGATGGCCGGAGCGACCGAGCACTCCCACCCCTGGGTGCGTGAGCTCACGGCGCAGCAGTACCTGGGCATGGCGCTGTCCTCCAGCAAGATGGCGGCGGTCGTCCGCGAGCTGGGCGAGGAGCGCACCCGCGCCGAGATCCTCGCGATCGCCGAGCGCCACTTCCCCGACGGGAACGTCAAGGTGCCCTACACCACCCAGTTGGTGTTGGCCCGACGCGTGTGAGCGGGTGTTCCGAGGCCTGGCCGACGAGTCCTGACGGCACCACAGGGTAGGTATCGGAAGGTAACTCTCGAACCAGGAGGCACACGTGGTACTCGGACCACTCGCTTACCTGCTGGTCGCCGGGGTCGTACTGGCTTGGGGGTACGGGCTGTACCGGCTGGTCCGGCGGCAGGTGCGCCGTGAACGCGACCCCCACGACCCTGACGACCCCGGCCCCGGAGGACCGCTCAACGACTGGTGAGCCCCGCGCGCCAGTGCGGGGCCCGTTCCGTGCGGGGTTTTGCAGGATCGCGCCCTCCCGCTGGCGTTGGCCAAAGGCGCGGCAGGGAAGGCTCCCGCCGATCGGGTCCGCTCCCCGCGGGCCAGGCAACGACGACGGGGGACCACACACTCATGGCGCAGCTGATCGTACTCGGGGTAGCCGACCGGGACACCGCCGAGAAGGCGCTCGACATCGCCGCTGACCTTAGCAAACAGGAGCTCCTCCAGCTGGAGGACGCCGCCTACGCCTACAAGGACGACAAGGGCCGCCCCCGCATCCACCAGACCGTCAACCTCACCGGTTACGGTGCGGCGGGCGGTGCCCTGTGGGGCACACTCATCGGCCTGCTCTTCCTGAACCCGCTCCTCGGCCTGGCCGTCGGCGCGGGCGCGGGCGCGATCGCGGGCAGACTCAGCGACGTCGGCATCGACGACGACATGATCAAGGACATCGGCTCCGAGCTCCAGCAGGGCCGGGCCGCGGTCTTCCTGCTGGCCGACGACGCCACCATCGACCGCGTGGTCGACGCCTTCCGGCCGCTGGACCCTACGGTCATCCAGACCAACCTGTCCAAGGACAACGAGAGGGAGCTCGTCGAGGCCCTCCAGTCCTAGGCTTCCTGCCCCGGAGCCCCGGGCCCTCTCACGCCGCCGGTGCGGGCCACTCGCACCGGCGGCTCCTCTGCCCGGCTCAGACGACTCAGGGGAAGCGCACCCCGCTCGGCTGATCGCCTCGGCCAGTACGACGAGGAGAAGTGATGACCGGTAACGGACCCGACCACTCCGACGACACCGACTTCGCCAACGCGGACCGGGGTCTGATCGCGCGGCTCGAACCCGGACAGGTCAGAGATGACAGCGGGCGGGTGGTGTGGGACGCCGACGCCTACGGCTTCCTCGAGGGGGAGTGTCCCGACAGCGCCGACCCCGGTCTGTGGCGGCAGTCCCAGCTGTGCTCCAGACAGGGGCTGTTCGAGGTCACCGAGGGGATCTACCAGATCCGGGGCCTGGATCTGTCGAACATGACCCTGGTGGAGGGCGACCAGGGCGTCCTGGTCATCGATCCACTCATCTCCGCCGAACCGGCGCGCACCGGGCTGGAGCTGTACCGGGCGCACCGAGGCGACCGGCCGGTCAGCGGGGTCATCTACTCGCAGTCGCACGTGGACCACTTCGGTGGGGTCGGCGGGGTCACCGACGGCACCGTGCCGATCCTCGCACCCGCGGGATTCATGGAACACGCGGTGTCGGAGAACGTCTACACCGGTCCGGCGATGGCCCGCCGCGGCCTCTTCCACACCGGATCCCACCTGGAGGCCGGGCCGAGGGGACACATCGGTGTGGGGCTGGGCCTGAGCAGGTCCTCCGGCACGGTCACGCTCATCGCGCCCAACCGCTCCATCACCCGCACCGGCCAGGAGGAGGTGGTGGACGGGGTGCGGATCGTCTTCCAGATGACGCCCGGCCCCGAGGCGTCCACCGAGATGAACTTCTACTTCCCCGAACACCGGGCCCTGTGCATGGCGGAGAACGCTACCCACAACCTGCACGACATCCTCACCCTGCGCGCGGCCCCGGTACGTGACGCCCGGGCCTGGTCGCGCTACCTCGACGAGTCCATCGCGCTCTTCGCCAACGATTCCGACGTCCTGTTCGCCTCTCACCACTGGCCCACCTGGGGCACCGACGAGATCGTCGCCTTCCTGCGCCAGCAGCGCGACCTCTACGCCTACCTGCACGACCAGACCCTGCGCCTGATCAACCAGGGGTACGTGGGCATGGAGATCGCCGAACACCTCCAGCTACCGCCCGGCCTGGAACGGGAGTGGCACACCCGGGGCTACCACGGTTCGGTCAGCCACAACGTCAAGGCGATCTACCAGCGTTACATGGGCTGGTTCGACGGCAACCCCGCCCACCTGTGGGAACATCCGCCCGAGGAGGCCGCGCGACGGTACGTGGAGTGCATGGGCGGCATCGACGAGGTGGTGCGCAAAGCGGACGGGTACCGGGACCGGGGCGATCTGAGGTTCGCCGCCACACTGCTCAACCACGCCGTGTTCACCGACCCCGGACACGCTCGTGCCCGCGCTGCCCTGGCCGGGGTGTACGAGCGGTTGGGCTTCGGATCGGAGAGCGGCACCTGGCGCAATTTCTACCTCCAGGGCGCCGCCGAACTACGCCGGGGCAAACCGGACCTGCCCCCGACCCTGGGCACGGGGATGGCGGCCGCGCTGTCGGTGGACCAACTCTTCGAGTCCGTGGCGATCCGGGTCAACGGCCCCAAGGCCTGGGAGGAGTACTTCGTCATCGACTGGGTGTTCACCGACATGGACACCACCTACCGGACCACGCTCTCCAACGGGGCGCTCACCACCCGAGAGAAGCCGCGCCGGGGCGAACCGGACCTCACCATCACCCTGAACAAATTCCGCCTGCTGCGCCTGCTCGCCGGAAAGGGCACCGAGGGCATGAGTTTCTCCGGGGACGAACAACTGCTGGACCGTCTGCTCGGCCTGCTGGACCAACCCGACCCGACCTTCGACATCGTGACCCCCTGACCGGAGTTCGCCGGGGAAACCTACCTGCCGGACTGTGCGGCGATCCCGTCCAGGACCATGTCCAGGCCGGACATCACCCAGTCTTCGTTCCCCGCGGCCGTAGCGGCTGAGCTTTCCGCCCCCGGGGCTCGCGCTTCGGGAGGCCCTTCGGAGCCAGTGGCGGAGCCGGACGCGGAGTTCACCAGGGCGGCCACACGGGGGAAGGCGGAGAGGTCGTCTCCGCTGAGTCTTCTGCGCCAGGCGTTTCCGGGGTTCCGTTCGTCCAGGTCACCTTCGCCGCCCAGCGCCAGACGGGCACTGCCCTGGAGGTAGTGGGTGACGGCCATGATCGCCCGTCCGGCCTGTTGCGGGGTGAGTTCGAGGGGTTCGAGGGCGGCCAGGGCCCACTCCATCGACGCGAGCATGTGCGGGCCCACGGGCGGGGCGAGGGTTGCGGTGGCGGTGAGCAGCCATGGGTGGGCCGTGTACATGTCCCAGTCGTGCCGGGCGAGCAGACGCATCCGTTCACGCCAGTCCATGCCCTCGGGGTCGGGGTAGGCGTAGCGGGAGTGGAGGGTGTCGATCATCTCCCGGAGGAGCTCCTCCTTGTCGGAGACGTGCCGGTACAGCGACATCGCCCCCGCCCCGAGCTGCTTGGCGATCCGGCGCATCGACACTGAGTCGAGCCCCTCCGCGTCGGCGAGGTCGATCGCGACCCCAACGATGCGTTCCCTGCTCAGAGCCTGCCCCGCCACACTCACCACCCGGTTCGTCGTTGCGGTCATGCTAACTCTTGCGTACGGTGTACTCACTAGTTGCGTACACCGTACCCAAGGAGTTTCCATGGTCACGCGAACCCATCGAACCCACCGCCGACGGTGGCTCGCCTTAGGCGTCCTCGTCGTCCCGGTCCTGCTCACCTCGATGGACATCTCCATCCTGTACATGGCCGTCCCCGCGATCACCGCGGACCTGGCGCCCACCGCCGGTCAGATGCTGTGGATCCTCGACGCCTACGGCTTCCTGCTGGCCGGGCTGCTCATCACCGCTGGCAACATCGGCGACCGGATCGGGCGGCGGCGCCTGCTCCTCATTGGTTCCGTGCTCTTCGGCGCCGCCTCCCTGGCGGCCGCGCTCTCACCGACCCCCGAGGCACTGATCGCCGCCCGGGCCCTCATGGGCGTCGGCGGAGCCACCCTCATGCCGTCCACGCTCGCGCTGATCCGCAACATCTTCACCGACCCCGCCGAACGCACCCGCGCCATCGGGCTGTGGACGGCGGGCTTCGCCGGAGGTGCGGCGCTCGGGCCCATCGTCGGCGGCGGGTTGCTGGAGTTCTTCGGCTGGGGCTCGGTCTTCCTGATCAACGTCCCGATCATCCTCGCCCTGCTGGTGGCGGGCGTTCTGGTGCTGCCGGAGTACCGGGCCGAGCGGCCTGACCCCCTCGACACACTGAGCGTCCTGCTCTCCTTCACCGCCGTGCTGCCCTTGGTATGGGCGATCAAGACCACCGCGGAGGAGCTCGCCCTCAGCCCGGCAGGCGGAGCGGCCCTCCTGTTCGGCCTGCTCACGGGGGCGGTATTCGTCCTCCGCCAGCGGCGTCTGGCGGTTCCGCTCGTGGACGTGTCCCTGTTCGCCAACCGACGGTTCACCGGGGCCGTGCTCGCGGGCGCGCTCATGATGTTCTCGCTCGTCGCGATGATGCTGCACACCGCTCAGTTCCTCCAGCTGGTCGAGGGGTTCTCCCCGCTCGGCGCCGCGTTCCTGCTGCTGCCCGTCCTGGCCGCGGTGGCGGTGACCTCCACGCTCTCGGCCACGGCCGCCCGGTTGTGGAGCTACCGGACGGTGTTCGTGGGAGGCGCGCTGACCTCGGCCAGCGGCATGCTGGTGCTCGGGTTCACCCCCGCAGCCCCGCCGATCTGGTGGGTCCTGCTGGGGTCGGCCCTGGTCGGCATGGGTGTCGGGCCGGTGGTCGCGCTGGCGGTGGACGTGGTGGTCGCGGCGGTCAGCCCCGACCGGGCGGGTGCCGCCTCAGCGGTGTCGGAGACCGCCAACGAGTTCGGTGCCGCGATGGGGATCGCCGTCCTGGGAACGGTCAGCGCGGCGGCCTACCGCGCCGGGATCCAGGCACAGCTGCCCGACGGCGTGCCCGCCGAAAGGGCGGAGGCGATCAGCTCCAGCCTGGGCGCGGCCCTCGCCGTCGCCGAACACCTCCCGACCGGAGCCGCGGAGAGTCTGGCTGCCTCGGCCCGAGAAGCGTTCGTGTCGGGAATGGCCGCGACCGGGATGGTCGGGGCCGCGCTGCTGCTCGCTCTGGGGCTGGGGCTCATAGTGCTCCTGCGCCAGAAATGATCAGGGAGAGCGCTCTCCCGGGTGGCCGAGTCAGGGGTGGGAGCGCAGACGGCGGAGCATGCGGGCGTCCTGGAAACCCACGGTCCGCGCCGCCGACTCCATCGTCGCGCCCTCACCGATCAATTGCTCAGCGCGTTCCAGCCGCAACCGCTGTTGGTACCGCAGCGGGGTCAGCCCGGTGGCCTCGGTGAACGCACGGGTGAGGGTGCGTTCGCTGACCCCGGCCGAGGCGGCGAGCTCGGCCAGGGGCAGGGGTTCGGCGTACCGGGCGTCGATGGTGTCCTGCACGCGGTGCACCACGTCCACCGGGTGGGACCGGTGCCGCAGCATCGCGCTGGCCTGGGGTTGGTCACCGTTGCGGCGGGCGTAGACCACCATCTCCCGGGCCACGGAGGCCGCCACGGACGGTCCGTGCCACCGGGTGACGAGGTGGAGCGCGAGGTCGATGCCGCTGGCGATGCCCGCCGAGGTCACCACCCGGCCGTCGGACACGTACAGCACGTCCGGTACGACACGCACACGCGGGTACCGCCGGGCCAGCTCGTCCTGGAGGGTGTGGTGGGTGGTGCACCGGCGCCCGTCCAACAGCCCGGCCCGCGCCAGAACGAACGCCCCCGAGCACACGCTCGCCACCGTGCCCCCGGCCGTGTGGTGCGCGGTCAGCGCCTCGGCCTGGGCCGGGGTGGCGTGCGGCGCGGTGCCGCGGATCCGCCACCCGGGGACCAGCACCAGGTCGTCGGGGCCCAGGGCGGGCCACTCGACCGCCGACCGCAACCCGACACCCTGGGCGGTGGGTACTTCGGGAAGAGCGGAGACATGGTGGAGCTCCACCGGGCGGCCCAGTTCCGCCAGAGTGGAGAACACCTGTGCCGGGCCCGCCAGATCCAGTAGGTGGAGCCCGGGTAGCAGCAGGAAGACAATCTTGCGCACGATCCGGTCAGCCTAGCCGAACCGGATCAGCGGGCCCCGGGCATGTGCTCGCCCACGATCTCGTCCACGGTGCGCACCGCGGCGAAGCGTCCGGCCAGGGCGTAGACGGTGCGGGTGATGACGTCCTCGGGGCGGAGGGTCCGTGGGTCGTCGAGGATCTCCCGGAGCGCGCGGCCCGGGGTGCTTCCGGGTGCCTCGATGGGTTCGGTAGCGGTGGCGTCCACCGCGAAGGTCATGGCCAGCCCCAGCTCCGAACCCATGCGGGTGGTGGTCTCGCAGCACTGTTCGGTGCGTACCCCGCAGACGGTGACCTTGGTGACACCCCAGCCGGTGAGCAGGCGTTGCAGGTCGGTTCCGGTGAAGGCGCTGTGCGCGGTCTTGGTCAGCAGGGGTTCGCCGTCGGCCGGGTTCAGTCCGGGCATCGGTTCCACGAACCCGAGTTCGGGATCGAATACCGTGCCGCTGCCGGGCTCGGTGTGCAGGACCCACACGACCCGGTCGCCCCGGCCGCGGAAGTGGTCGACGAGGCGTCCGATCCGGTTGGCGACCTCGGGGTCGGACGAGGCCTGCCAGCTCTCGCGCTGGAGGAAGGACTGCTGCGCGTCGACGACCACGAGCGCTCTGCCGGTACGTGTCGGGTTCATGCCCCAACCCTTCCAACGGTCAGCGCCCCGAACCAGGCACGATCCCGCCTGTGACCGGACTGATCCGGTCACAGCTCCCGGACCCGGTTCCGGTCGGCGGGGTCGTGCCCGAAGCGTTCACCGCCGCCACACGGTCACGAGACTCAGGCGAGCCGCTTCTTGAAACCGATGTGGCTGGGCTCGTATCCCAGGCGTTCGTAGAAGCGGTGGGCGTCCTGCCGTTTGACGTCCGAGGTCAACTGCAGCATCACGCAACCGCGCCCTCGGGCCTCCCGCTCGGCCCACTCCAGCAGATCACTGCCCAGGCCGCTGCCGCGTTCGTCGGTGTGCACCCGAACCGCCTCGATCTGGGCCCGGGTGGCCCCCTGCCGGGACAGGCCCGGCAGCACCGTGAGCTGGAGGGTGCCGACAACCCGGCCGTTGCGGCGGGCCACGGCCAGGTACTGGTGAGGGTCGGCGTCGATGACCTCGAAGGCCTCGAGGTAGCGGGACAGATCGTCGGGGGTCTCGCGCTGGGCTCCCAGGGGGTCGTCGGCCAGCATGGCGACGATCGCTTCCACGTCCGTCTTCAGAGCGCGTTCAATGGTGAGCATGAGCCCAATCTAGCGAGCCTCGTGGGCGGGGCCGTTGGTTATGAGCCGCTTCCCGCTACTTGGTTGCGGACTCTCCCGTTTCGGCTCTCCCACCCCCGGGAGGGGTCAATTACAGTTGACCCATGGACACCCAACAGATCGCCGAGCTCGCCCGGGCCCTGGACGGCGACGACCCCCTGGTGGGGTTGGACGCCGTCGTCCAGCTGCGGGGGGAAGCCGAACGCGCCGAGGCCGTCCTGGTACGCCGCGCCCGCAACCAGGGCGCCACTTGGGCCCGGATCGCTGAGGCCCTCGGTGTGTCCAAGCAGGCCATCCACAAGAAGTACGGCGGCCGGGGCCTGCTGCGTCACCAGAAGTAGCCCGGGATCCCCGCGCGAGCCGAACCCGGTCCGGCTCCGCGGAGAGCGCTCTCACTCAGCGCAGCGCGGCCGCGAAACGCTCCATGCGCTCCTCGAAGCCCTCGGCGTCGCCCGAACCACACCGCCACCGAGTCCGCCCCCGACGCGGTCAGCTCACGGAAGCGCTCCACCGCGGCCGCGAACTCCTCCTCACCGCCGGTCCACGCCATCCGGACCCCGGCACGCACCGGGCGGCGGGTGAGTTGGCGCAACCGGTTACGCGCCCTCCGGAAGACCTCCGGGTCCGGGTCGACCCCCTGCCACTCGTCGGCCCACTCCGCGGCCCGCCGCAGAGCCGCGTCCGAGCCGCCACCCACCATGAGCCGGACCCGATCCGCGGGGCGCGGCTCGAACACCCCGCGTTCGTAGGAGTGGAACCTTCCCCGGAACGGGCCCTCTCCCTCGAACAGGTGCCGGAGCAGCGCCAGGGCCTCGTCCGTCCGGGCTCCCCGGTTGGTGAAGTCCGAGCCCACCGCCGCGAACTCCTCGCGCTCCCAGCCCACTCCCACCCCGAGGGTGAACCGGCCCTCGGACAGCCGGTCCAGGGTGGCCACCTGCTTGGCCAGGACAAACGTGTCGCGCATCGGCAGCACCAGCACGGACGTGCCCAACCGGACCCGTTCGGTGCGCGCTGCCAGGTAGGCCAAGGCCACCAGGGGCTCGTACACGCCCCCGTACGTGTTCCCGTAGGGCTCGGGCGGCAGGACGTGGTCCGGCAGCCACACCGTGTCCGCACCGAGCTCCTCGGCGCGCACGCCCAGGTCCGCCAGAGTGTGCGGGGACATCTCGGGTGATTCGTCGGGCAGCACGACCTGGAGGCGGGGCCCGGTCAGAGGTTCGGTCAGCTCGCTCATGCGGCGACCGTAGCCCGTCACACCAGTGTGAAGGTCAAGACATCCGCGGGCCCGTCGCTTATGGGAGTTGCTTGACCGCGTGGACCAGCAGTGCCACGGCGAGCTCCTCGCTCTCGCTCTCGGAGAGCGAACCGCTCCGGCCCTCGTCGATACTGGCCTCCACCCGCGCCTCGACCACCAGGTTCTCGAACTGGGGCACGGCGAACTTTTGCGCGTACCCCAGGCTCTGACTCTCTCCCACCCGGATCTCCACGCCGCCGGGGCCGGTCTCCGAGCGCACCCGGGTGTCGGGCACCCAGCTGTTGCCGTACTGGATTTCGGACTTCTCGTCGGCGGAGCGGCGTTCGAACCCGTCCTCGTCCTTGTTATAGGGGATCACAGTGAGGTGCATCCGGTCACCCCAGCCAGTGGGGCCACCCCGGCCGAGTCGCACGACCAGTGAGCTGTCCGGCCAGGGGCCGCCTCTCACCAGGTACGGGCGGCCCTGGTCAGATGGGAGCGGACCAGGTCCAGGTGGGGGTTGTCGGTCACCCCGGGTCTGCGGGCCAGGTACACCGTGTTGAATGGCGGGTCCTCCGGCTCCAGGAGCGCCACCAGGTCACCTTCGAGCAGGGCCCGCTGGCACAGGTAGCGCGGCAGGACGGTCGCGCCCGCCCCGTTGACCACCGCGGCCAGCACCGAGCGCAGGTCGGGCACGGTGAGTTCCGGCGTGTGGGTCAGCCGGACCCCGAACACGTGCCGCCAGTAGCGGCGGGCGATGGGCAGGTCGTCGGCGTAGGTGACCAGCGGAACCCCGCACAGGGCCGTGCAGCCCTGGCGCTGGACCCGGGGCAGGCCCACCTTCTCCGCCCAGACGGGCGCCGCTACCAGCACGAACTCCTCGTCCATCAGCGGTTCGGCGAGCACCGCCCGGCCCCGGGGTCGGATCGAGGACAGCACCAGGTCGTGCCGCCCCGCCCGTAGCCCCTCCAACAAGTCGTCGGCCAGCCCGGTGTGCACGCGCAGCCGCAGCTTCTCCTCAGCGACGAGCGGGGCCAGCGCGGGCAGCGCACGCTCACTGAGCAGCTCGGCCGGTCCCGCCAACCGCAGCGGAGCGGTCGGAGCCGATGACGTGCCGGGGCCGCCCTGGAACGCCACTGTCTCCAGGTCGTCCAGCGGCCCCGCGACCCGGGCGGCGAGGTCGTTGGCGTCCGAGGTGGGGGCCACCCCGCGGGGGAGGCGTTCGAACAGTGCGTACCCCAGACGCCGTTCCAGAGCTCTTATCTGAGTGGTCACAGTCGGCTGTGACAGCTGCAGCAACTGGGCCGCGGCCGTGAAGGAACCCGAGCGGTGCACGGCCAGGAACGTCCGCAGCAGCTGGAGGTCCAAGGGCCCGTCCGGCCCGGGCACGATGTCGGGCGACGTAGAACCATTGGAAATTCTATAGGTCACCTCGCCGATTCTATTGGTCCCCGTATGTCATCCGGGTCTAGTGTCGAAGACCCGTGGTCGTACCGGTACCCGGTCCCACGAAGTCGCGTTCAGGGGAGTGCACAACCATGCCCGTTTCCAAGGAAGTCCACCTCGTCGCCCGGCCCGACGGCGAACCCCGGCCCGAGGACTTCTCCGTGGTCGAGACCACCGTCGCCGACCCCGCGCCGGGCCAGATCCTGGTCCGCAACGACTGGATGTCGGTCGACCCCTACATGCGCGGCCGCATGAACGACGTCAAGTCCTACGTGCCGCCGTTCGAACTGGGCAAAGCCATGGAGGGCGGCGCGGTCGGCACCGTCGTCGCCTCCCAGAGCCCCGACGTCCCCGTCGGCGCGAGCGTCCTGCACTTCCAGGGCTGGCGCCAGTACGCGCTCATGGACGCCGCCCGGGCCAAGGTCGTGGACACCGACGCCGCCCCCGCACAGGCCTACCTGAGCGCGCTCGGCATGGTCGGCCTCACCGCCTACGCGGGCCTGACCGCCGTGGCCGGGCTCAAGGAGGGCGACGTGGTGTTCGTCTCCGGTGCCGCGGGCGCGGTCGGCAGCCTCGCCGGTCAGATCGCCAAACAGCTCGGCGCCTCGAAGGTGATCGGCTCCGCGGGCGGTCCCGAGAAGAAGCGCCGCCTGCTGGAGGAGTTCGGCTACGACGCCGCCATCGACTACCGCGAGGGCGACTTGGAGGGACAGCTGGCGGAGGCCGCCCCCGAGGGCATCGACGTCTACTTCGACAACGTCGGCGGCGACCACCTGCGCGCGGCCATCCAAGGTATGCGGGTCCACGGCCGTGCCGCGCTGTGCGGGGCGATCTCGGTCTACAACGCCACCGAGCCGGTGCCCGGCCCGGACAACCTCGGTCTGCTGGTGGGCAAGCGGATCAAGCTCCAGGGCTTCCTCGTCGGCGACCACGGTGACCTCGCCCCCGAGTACTACAAGAACGCCGCCCAGTGGCTGGCCGAGGGCAAGCTGCACACCGAGGAGACCGTGGTCGAGGGCATCGACAACGCCGTCGACGCCTTCCTCGGCATGATGCGCGGCGCCAACACCGGCAAGATGCTGGTGCGTCTGCCCGTCTGATCCGCACCTGACCCGCGCCCTGTGGCCGGGGGTCCCCAGTTTGCCTGGAGCGCACTCCAGGTCGGCATCATGGGAGCCCCCGGGTACCAGGGACCACAGCGGCCCCAGGGGCCACCTGGCCCCCACGCATCTCTCTACCCGCCGCGGCACGGTCACGGCTGCGGCACGCCCGTCCCCGCTGAAAGGCAACTCTCTTGCAGCACGTCACGCTGAACAACGGCCTCACCATGCCGCAGCTCGGTTTCGGTGTCTGGCAGGTCCCCGACGACGAGGCCTACACCTCCGTCACGACCGCCATCGAGGCCGGCTACCGCAGCATCGACACCGCCCGGCTCTACGACAACGAGAAGGGCACCGGCCGCGCCATCGCCGACTCCGGTGTGGCGCGTGAGGACATCTTCCTCACCACCAAGCTGTGGAACGACGACCAGGGCTACGACAAGGCCCTGAAGGCCTTCGACGCCAGTCTGGAGCGGCTGGGCACCGAGTACGTCGACCTGTACCTGATCCACTGGCCGGCCCCGGCCCGCGACACCTACGTCGACACCTGGAAGGCGCTGGAGCGCATCCACGCCGAGGGCCGGGCCAAGGCCATCGGCGTGTCCAACTTCACCGCGCAGACCCTGGAGCGCCTCATCGGCGAGACCGAGGTCGTTCCCGCGATCAACCAGATCGAGCTGCACCCCTACTTCTCTCAGCCCGGGATGCGCGCCGCCAACGCCGCCGAGGGTGTGCTCACCGAGGCCTGGAGCCCGCTGGGCCAGGGCAAGGGCCTGCTCGAGGACCCGGTCCTGGTCGAGCTCGGCGCCAAGCACGGCAAGTCCGCCGCGCAGGTCGTGCTCCGCTGGCACCTTCAGCTCGGCAACGTCGTCATCCCCAAGTCCGTGACCCCGTCGCGGATCCGGGAGAACTTCGACGTGTTCGACTTCGAGCTCACCGCCGAGGACATCGACCGGATCAGTTCGCTGGACCGCGACGGCCGTATCGGCCCGGACCCGGACACGCTCAACTAGTCAGGCAACCGGACCCGGACGACCGGACCGGCACCAAGGCCCGCCGAGCACCGCTCGGCGGGCCTTCGCCGCTCCGTGATTCGTCCCCCGTGGTCCGATGACGCACATCACCCGGAACGGACGACCGATGACCCGTCACCGGCCGAACACGCAGCCGCCCACGGGATGACCCCACGGTTCCGCGACGCCCGTGACAGGGCCGAGCCTGAGGTAAACCTCGGTGAAGCGGATGGCCGCTTCCGGTCGGGATCGTCGACTCCCGCACCAGGGTGAACACGACCAACAGGGGAAACTTCGCGACGGGTAAGGACCTGTTGTGCGCGGCTGCTCGGCGACACCACACCGCAGACTTCCGGTCCGGGGTGGCGAGGGGTCGAACAGAGGCGTACAGTCCTCTCTGGTGTGCCGGGGAAGTTCACGCGGCTGACACCACATGTCTCTCTACGCGAAACCAGATCCATGACCGTCGTCCCCCGTCGCACCGCGCGTGTCTACCGCTCCGAAACCGCAGAGCGGTCCGTGCACGCCTGGTGTCACAGAGCCCTGAGTCAGTGGCCCGAACTCGGACCCCTTCCGCTCGTGGAGACCCGCCTGGGTCCCACACAGGCCTTCCGGGCCTCGGGTGGAACCGGAACCCCGGTCCTGGTCCTGTCGGGTACCAACTTCAACGCCGCCACCACGGTCCCCGCCGCCCGCGCGCTCGCCGCGGACCGGCCGGTACTGCTGGTCGACCTTCCGGGACAGCCGGGTCTGAGCTGCGGCCAGCGGACCGCGGGTTCCCGGATCGAGGCCTACGGTGCGTGGCTCGACGAACTGCTGCCCCGGATCACCGACGGCCCCGTCATCGTGCTGGGCCACTCCCGGGGCGCCGCGATCGCGCTGTCCTCGACCCCGAACCCGCTGGTGGCCGGGATGCTGCTGCTCAACCCGGCCGGGTTGACCGCGGCGGGCGTCAGCTCGGAGTCGATGCGCGTGACCCTGCCGTGGATGATCCACCCCAACGAGCAGACCAGTACCCGACTCATCGAGTTCCTCAGTGGCCCGTCCACGGACACCGGCTGTGCGGAGCACCGCTCCGAGGCGGAGTGGCTGACCATGGTGTCGCGCCACTGCCGTACCCACTCGACCCCGACCCCGCTCCACGCGGAGTCCTTTCTGGCCTGGGCAGGTACCCCGGTCCGCGTGGCCACCGGTTCGCACGACCCCTTCTTCTCGTCCGCGCGTCTACACGGACCGGCCCGCCGGTTCCTCAACACCGACGTGCACACCATCGAGGGGGCGGGACACCTGTCCCTGTACGAGCAGCCTGAGAAGGTCGCCGAGCTCCTCCGCGAGCTCGACACCTGAGCGGTACCCGCCCCACAGACGAGCGCCGGTGGCGGCCTCACGGCCGTCACCGGTCCGGACCCCGGTTCCCAAGGGGCTCTAGCGGTCGTGTCCCTGGGGGCCGGGCTCTGTCGGCAGTGGCGCTCAGCCGCGGCCCAGTAGCTGTCGCAGCTCCGGAACCGACGTGAACACGTGCCCGTGGAACCCGAGCGCCCTGGCTGCCTCGACGTTGGCCCGGTTGTCGTCCACGAACAGCACATCCCCGGCCGGGACGCCCATGCGTTCCAGACACCACCGGTAGGCCCCGAGCTCGGGTTTGGCGCGCCCGATCCGGCAGGACAGCCCCAGTGTCGGAAACAGGCCCAGCACGTGCGGGTGGAGCTCCTCGAAGCGCTCCGCGAGCTCCGCGGGGATGTTCGAGAGCAGCCCGAGCCGCACCCCCGCCTCGGACAGCTCGGAGACCAGCGCCACCGACTCCTCGTTCACCCGGGACCAGCTGTCCAGGTCCAGGGCGATGAACTTCTCGACCTGCCCCGAAGTAAAGGGTTCACCCAGGCGCTCGCCCACCGCCTTCCAGTAGGCGGGGCCGTCGAGGTCGCCCCGGTCGTAGTCCTGGCGCGGTGCCCAGTAGGCGGTCCAGAAGGCGTCGTGGCCGTGGCCGGAGTACTCCGCCATCGTGGCCCGGACCGCCGGTGACTGGTCCATCGCGACCACACCGAACATGTCGAACAGCACAGCGTCCAAAAGGCTCTCCCGGGGTCGGCCGAACAGGGGTATCGGGTTCGGGTACGGAAAGGCTCCTTCCCCCACGGGGCCCCCGCGAACCTCTGCCCCCTGGTGATCCCGAGAGCACGGGGGTAAGGAAGCCGGCATGGTCAACCCCCACGGCATCAGCCGCCGCACACCCGAAACCGCGCCCACTCCGGCTGAGGTCGAGTCGCTCTACGCCGCCGCCTCCGCACCGCCTCCGCACCGCCGCCGCTCAACGAGCCGCCCTCCACGGCCGCCCTCTTCTCCGGGCTGTACGCCGTGAACGTGAACCGTCCCGACACGATCGTGCTCGCCGCCCATGAGGGAACGGAGCTCATCGGGTTCGTGTACGGGTACCCGTGGGCCTGGTCCGAGGACGACCCCTGGGGACAACAGCTCCGTCGACGGCTGGGGGAGGGCCAGCGGGAACTGGCAGACTCCTACGCTGTCCCGCTGCTCGCGGTCCACCCGAGGGCCTGGGGGCGGGGGCTGGGGGCAGCGCTGTTGAGCCGCATCGTCGAAGAGGCTCCGGGGCGCCTGTGGCTCCAGACCACCGACGCCGACACTCCCGCGCTGCGCCTCTACCTACGGCAGGGGTGGCGCCGGGTCGGGGTCGGGCCCGACGCGCCGGACGGGCGGCCCGGCGCGGTGTTCGTCCGGTGAGCTCTGCCAGTGTGCTCGCAGTGCGTCCGGGTAAGAACGGTTTCGTTATCGCCGAAGGGGCAGTTGATACCGGAGGAATTCGCTTCCCGGTGCGTATCCTTGCCCGAGGTCGACGCGCGGGAAAGGGTGCTTCCCGTCATGTCGAAAAGCCCCGAAACACCAGAAAGCAGTCGGCATGCTCGAAAAGCTGGCACGCAAGCTGGGTCTGGAAACGAACCCGGCGATCTTCTTCATATCGGCCACGTTGACCGTCGTTTTCGTGGTGTCCGCCATCGCCTTCACCGATTCCGTGGACGCGGTCTTCGGCGCTGTGTCCAATTGGATCCTGTCCTACCTGGGGTGGCTCTACATCCTCGGAGTGACGTCCTTCCTGATCTTCCTGGTCTGGATCGCGGCCAGCCGCTTCGGCAAGATTCGGCTCGGGCCCGCGGACAGCAAACCCGAGTACAGCAATCTCACCTGGTTCTGCATGCTGTTCGCGGCCGGTATCGGAAGCATCCTCATGTTCTGGGGAGTGGCGGAGCCGGTCAGTCACTTCGCCAACCCGCCCCAGCAGAACGTCGAACCCGAGTCGGTCCAGGCTGCCCAACAGGCGATGGGGTTCACGCTCTACCATTTCGGTCTCCACACCTGGACGATCTTCTGCCTCCCGGCGTTGGCCTTCGCCTACTTCGTCTACCGCAGGGGCCTGCCCTTTCGGGTCAGCTCCATTTTCTACCCCTTCCTCGGTGAGCGCATCCACGGTCCGATCGGGCGGTCCATCGACATCCTCGCGGTCCTGGGCACCCTGTTCGGCGTGGCCGTCACCATCGGCCTGGGCACGATGCAGATCAACAGCGGCCTCAACACGCTGTTCGGCATCGAGGAGAGCCGCCTCACCCAGATCATCCTCATCGCCGTCATCACCCTGATCGCGGTGATCTCCGTGATCAGCGGCCTGGACGTGGGCATCAAGTGGCTCTCCTCCATCAACATCGTGATGGCGGTCGGACTGCTCCTCTTCGTCTTCTTCGCCGGTTCATCCCTGTTCCTGGCCAAGGGCATCATCGAGACCACCGGTGTGTACCTCGAATGGCTGATCCCGCTCTCGTTCTGGAACGACGCGTTCGGAGACACGGGCTGGCAGGGGTCGTGGACGGTCTTCTACTGGGCCTGGACCATCACCTGGTCGCCCTTCGTGGGCATCTTCATCGCGCGCATCTCCAAGGGACGGACGATTCGCGAGTTCGTGATCGGGGTCCTGGGGCTGCCCACCGCGTTCAGCATCGTCTGGTTCAGCGTCTTCGGCCTCTCCTCCTTCGACATGGAGCTGAACGGAAACGGCGGGCTGGTCGACGAGGTCGTGGTCCAGGAGGACATCCCCGGTGCGTTGTTCGCCTTCCTGGCGAACTATCCGCTGGCCACCTTCCTCTCGGTGGTGTCCATCGTCATCGTCGTCATCTTCTTCACTACCTCCTCGGACTCGGCGTCCCTGGTGGTGGACATGCTCTGCTCGGGCACGCAGCAGTCACCGACCCGTCAGCGGGTGTTCTGGGGCATCACCGAGGGGGTGGTCGCCGCAACTGTCCTCACGGCCTCGGGGGTGGGCGGCCTGGACGCCCTCCAACAGACGATCATCGTGTTCGGGCTGCCGTTCTTCGTCATCGGGTTCTTCATGATGGCGGCCCTGGTGAAGTCCCTCTCCGCCGAGACAGCAGACGGCTCCGGACTCCAACGGCGGCGCAACGTGCCCTTGGAGGCCAGGGCCCGCAAGATGCGCGGTGATCAGCGTGACAACGGTGGCGGGACCACCCGAGGCAGGGAGGAGGACGAGGGCTGAGCCGACAGCGCCCCGCTATCCCGTGCGGCCACCGCGCCGGGTGGCGGGGCGGTTTTGGGCCCCCTTCCGAAGATGATCTTGCTACCAGAAGCGAAATCAGCGCCTTGGGGTCAAGT
>NZ_ANAZ01000056.1:0-32280 GCF_000340985.1 Nocardiopsis valliformis DSM 45023 | reverse complement strand
CGGGAAACGGGGGAACCGCAACCAGAAACGAAACCCGAACCTCACCCGAACCGCACCCCGAACCTCAGGCCCCACACAGGCCCCACTCCGAAATTAACCAACAGCATCCGGTTGTGAGCCCGGGGCCCGACCGCCAGGGGCCCCGGACGGCCCGGACCGGAGAACGAGCCGAATCAGGCTCCGGGCCAGGCCCTCCCGCTCTCGCGTTCCCCGTTCTCCTGCGCGGCGCGGGCCCGGTGGCGGCGGACGGCGTCGCGGTTTCCGCAGACCGACGAGCAGTACCGCTGGCGGCCGTTGCGGGAGAAGTCGGCGTACACGTGCGTACAGTCCCGGGCAGCGCAGCGGCCCAGGCGGCTCATGCCCCGACCGGTCAGGTGCAGGGCTGTGCCGACCGCGACCAGCGCGGCGATCTGCCGGTGGGCGGGTAGATCGTCGGGCCGGTAGTGCAGGTGCCAGCCGGTGCCCGCGTGGTCGGTGAGCCTCGGCGGCCCGGAGTACTCAGCGAGGAGGGCGTTGAGCCGCTCGGCGCGAGTGGGATCGTCCGGGCTGTCGATGACCTCGGCCCAGCCGGTCAGGAAATCGCGGACCGCGGCCAGGTCCGCCTCCCCCACCGCGCGTTCCAGGAGGAATCCGGCCTCGGCGCAACGCCGTTCCAGGTCGGCGGTGTCCGCACACGGGCGGTTCGCCAGGTCCACCGCGAGGGCCAGGGGATCCTGCCCGTAAGGGTTCAGGTGCATGAATCCATTACACCAGGCAGGACTCACCCCCGGACGCCGATCCCCCGCTCCAGGGTGCGCACCACCGTGGGGGTCACGGAGTGCCGGGGCATGTGCCCCCGTTCGGCCCGCTCCAGCCCGGTGAACACCAGGGCCCACAGGACCTGGACCACCCAGTTGGGGTCGGCGTCGGGGTCGAACACCCCTTCCTCCTGCCCACGCTTGACCAGGTCGGTGAGGATATCGGGCTCGGGGTCGGTGGCGGACGGGGCATCGTCGAAGACCTCGTTGGCGGTGTCGCCGAAGGCGAAGGTCACCCAGTCACCCACCTCCACGTGCGCGGCGACCACCCGCCGCATGGCCTCCAGGGCCGGCCCCTCCTCGACCGCGGCCTCGTCCATCGCCCGACCGATCTCCGAGAGCGCCTCCTGGTAGGTGGCGGCCAGCAGTTCCTCGCGCTCGGGGAAGTAGCGGTGCAGGGTACTGCGGCCCACCGCGGCCGCCTCGGCGACCGCCGACAGCGGGGCGTTGCGGTCATGGGCCAGGACGGTGGCGGCCGCGCGCAGGATCGCACTGCGGGTCCGGGCGCGCACCCCCACCCTCGGGTTCTCGGTGCTCGTCATGGCGCCAACCTATCGTCCGCACCAAAACGGGGAACTTCAGACTCTTTATGAGACACAATTGTCCCATTATGGTTTAATGAAGCCCCATCAAATCGACGAGAGGACCCCGAACCATGCGCATCCTGGTGACCGGAGCGAGCGGAACCGTCGGCTCCGAAGCGGTCACGCGCCTTCTGGAGCGCGGAGCCGCCGTCCGCGCGCTCAGCCGTGACCCGGACAACCGCGTCTTCCCCGAGGGCGTGGAGGCCGTCGCGGGCGACCTCGACCGACCCGAGAGCCTCGCAGGCGCCTTCGACGGCGTGGACTCGGTCATGCTCTACCCGCACCCCGAGACCGCCGAGGAGATCGTGGCGCGGATCAGAGCGGCCGGGGTCCGGCGAATCGTGCTGATGTCCTCGGCCTCCGTGGAGACCGACCCCGAGGCCGACACCTCCGACAACTTCGGCCATCAGCACCACCGCCCGGCGGAGGAGGCCGTGGAACGCTCGGGGCTGGAGTGGACTCACCTGCGCGGCGGCGAGTTCATGGTCAACGACCTGGACTCCTACCCGGACTCGGTCCGCGCCGAGGGCGTGATCCGCGCGCCCTACGGCGACAACCCCGGGGTCCCCGTGCATGAGGCCGACATGGCCGACATAGCGGTGGCAGCCCTGCTGGAGGACGGCCACCACGGCCGGGCCTACGAGGTGACCGGCCCCGAGCACATCACCCCGGCTGAGCGAGCCGCGGTGATCTCCCGGGCCCTGGGCCGCGAGATCACCTTCGAGCACCTGACCACGGCCCAGGCCCGTGAGATGTGGATCTTCCAAGGTGTGCCGCCCGAGATCTGCGACTGGCTGCTGTGGGAGCCCGACCCCGAGGACAGCACCGAGTGGGCCGCGGACGAGTTCGTGTCCAAGGACTACGAGCGGGTGATCGGCCACCCCGGACGCACCTACGCCCAGTGGGTCTCCGACCACCTGGACGCCTTCCGGTAGTACTCGGCGAGCACTCGCTCAGGACGGTGCCGAAGGCCTCCTGTCGGTCGATCGCGCCGCAGACACCCCGCACGGCCTCGCGGTCGGCCGGCACCGGTGAGTCCGGGTTCGGGGAGCCTTGAACGGGACACCACAGTCGGGCCGGGGTCATGACGCCGAATCGGCTGTCCTCAAAGCGCTCCTCGCCCCGAGGCGGGAACCCGGCACCTTGCGCACCCCGGCGGTGCCTGGAATCCTGCCGTCCCGGCCGGAAGGGCGACACGGAGCGGCGGAGACCGGCCGCCCCCGTCGAGCTGGCACCATGGCACAGACCCGGCCGTAGTGGAAGGAAAACAGTGACCGACGCACACAGCACACCCCACATCGCAGAGCAGGCGGGAACCCTCCTCCTCGGAAGTGACCTACCCGTCCACCGCCTGGGGTTCGGGGCGATGCGAATCGTCGGCGAAGGGGTGTGGGGCCCGCCCCGTGACCGGGACGAGGCCCTGGCCGTACTGCGCCGGACCGTCGAGCTCGGGATCAACTTCATCGACACCGCCGACTCCTACGGCCCGCAGATCAGCGAACAGCTCATCCGCGAAGCGCTCTACCCCTACGCCGACGACCTGGTCATCGGCACCAAGGCCGGGTTCGTGCGAACCGGTCCGGCGCAGTGGCACCGGCTGGGCCGCCCCGAGTACCTCAGGCAGCAGGTGGAGGTGAGCCTGCGCAACCTCGGTGTGGAGCGGATCGACCTGATGCAGCTGCACCGCATCGACCCCGAGGTGCCGCTGGCCGACCAGCTCGGCGCCCTCGTGGAGCTCCAGGGCGAGGGCAAGGTCGGTCACATCGGGCTGAGCGAGGTGAGCGTGGACGAACTGTCGGCGGCCCGCGCCATCACCCCGATCGCCTCGGTGCAGAACCAGTACGCGCCGTCCTTCCGCCAGTCCGAGGACGTCTTGGAGCAGTGCGAGAAGGACGGGATCGCCTTCCTGCCCTGGGCCCCGGTGGGCCGGGGCGAGATGGCCGCGGCCGACTCCCCGCTGGCCGCGATCGCCGCCGAGCACGGGGTGAGCCCGGTCCAGCTCGCACTGTCCTGGCTGCTGCACCGCTCCCCCGTGATGATGCCGATCCCGGGCACCTCACGGGTGGCCCACCTGGAGGAGAACACGGCGGCCGCCGCGGTACGCCTGTCCCCCGAAGAGGTCGAGCGGATCAGCCAGCTGCTGTCCTGAGCGAGCGCGAACCGTGCGCCCGGATCCGGGCGCACACCGCCGCGGCGCGGGCAACCCGAACCCCGGAAACCGAGACCCGCGCTCAACGCATGTAGACACCCGCGCGGGCGGCCACGGCGGCCGCCCGCGCGCAGCGTTCGGCGGCGGCCTCGTCCAGGGGGTGGCCACTGGCGAGCAGCCGGTAGTACAGGGGCGCGGAGACCGCGCGGATGACCTCGCGGGCGTCGGTTCCCTCGGGCAAGTCGCCCCGCTCCACCGCCTGCTCCACGCAGGGCGCCCACTCGCTGATGCGCACCTCGTAGAAGCGGTGCAGGGCCCGGGCGGTGCGTTCGTCGCAGGTGGCGGCGGCGATGATCGCCTTGAACAGGCGCCCCTGGCGCGGGTGGGCCAGGGTCTCGCGGACCAGCCGGGCGTTGGCGAGCAGGTCCTTGAGCAGTGACCCGGTCTCGACCCTGGGCTGTGACTGCTCGGCCATGTCCTGGAGCAGGTCCGCCACCAGGGCGGGAACCGTTCCCCAACGGCGGTAGACGGTGGTCCGGCCGACCCCGGCCCGGCGGGCGACGTCGGTCAGGTCCAGGCCGTTCATGCCGCTCTCGGCGAGCGCGTCGCCCGCGGCGGCCAGTACTGCGGCGCGCACCCGGGCGGTCCGGCCGCCCGGACGCGTGTTCCCGGGCTCGCCTGCCTGCACCATGAAGGGACTCCCATTCCGTTAACGATTCTCTTCTGCTAGCGTACGCCTTGTACTAACGGGACTTTCGTACCATTAACTCTGGAGTGCCATGCACTACCGAAACCTGGGCGCCAGCGGTCTGCGCGTCCCCGCACTCAGCCTGGGAACCGGCACCTTCGGGGGCAGCGGCCCCCTGTTCGGCGAATGGGGCACCACCGGCCCCGAACAGGCCCGATCCCTGGTGGACCGGTGCCTGGACGCCGGGGTGACCCTGTTCGACAGCGCCGACGTCTACTCCGACGGTGCGTCCGAGGAGGTCCTGGGCCAGGCCGTGCGGGGTCGCCGTGACCGGGTCCTGCTCTCGACCAAGGTCGGCCTGCCCATGGGCGAGGGGCCCCAGGAGGCGGGAACTTCGCGCTCCCGACTGATCCGCACCACCGAGGACGCTCTGCACCGCCTGGGGACCGACCACCTGGACCTGCTCCAGCTGCACGCCTTCGACGCCTCGACCCCGGTGGAGGAGACCCTGTCCGCGCTGGACACCCTGGTGCGCGAGGGCAAGGTGCGTTACGTGGGCGCGTCCAACTTCTCCGGCTGGCAGCTGATGAAGTCCCTGGCCGCCGCGGACCGCCTGCACCTGCCCCGGCATGTGGCGCACCAGGTGTACTACTCGCTCGTGGGACGCGATTACGAGTGGGAGCTCATGCCCCTGGGCCGGGACCAGGGGGTGGGCGCCCTGGTGTGGAGTCCGCTCGGCTGGGGGCGGCTCACCGGCCGTATCCGACGGGGCGCGCCGCTGCCCGAGCACAGCCGCCTGCACCGCACCTCCGGTTTCGGGCCGCCGGTGGACGAGGAGCTGCTCTTCGACGTGGTGGACGTGCTCTCGGAGGTGGCCGCCGAGACCGGGCGGACCGTGCCCCAGGTGGCGATCAACTGGCTGTTGCGACGGCCCACGGTGGCCTCGGTGATCATCGGAGCGCGCACCGAGGAGCAGTTGGTCGAGAACCTGGGCGCGGTGGGCTGGGAGCTGGAGGCCGACCAGGTGGCCCGGCTGGACGAGGTGAGCCACCGCGAAGCGCCCTACCCGTACTACCCCTACCGCCGCCAGGAGGGTTTCGCCCGACTGGACCCGCCGATGTTCGCCTGAACGATCGGGGATCCTCCAGGTGCACCGCCGAATGCTCGCTCAGCTACCGATAGCGGCATCAGCGCCAACACAGCCGTGAACACGCGACCGGACACGCGACCGGACACGCGACCGGACACGCGGACGCGACCCGCCGGAGGAGCCCTCCGAGGGGTCGCGTCCGCGCGGCCGTCAAGCTGTGCCAGTGCCCTTTGTCGAGTAACCGCGTCCTCCGTGCAGCCATGCCGCCCGGTGCGGCTGTGCTCCCTACGTGGCCGTGCTTCCTACGCGACGCGGCTGACGTGGCAGCCGTGGTCCCCAGGTTCAGCTGGGACGCAGGCGGAACACCTGCAAGCGCATGCCGTAGTACTTCTCGGTTTCGCCGACCCACTCCATGCCGAGTCTGCGCGCGACGGCGATCGCCCGCTCGTTGCGAGGGCGTGCGACCGCGAACACCTCCTCGATCCCCTGTTTGAACGCCCAGCTGATGATGGCCTGGCTCGCCTCGGTGGCGTAGCCCTGCCCCCACACGTCCGGACGCAGCGCCCAGGTCAGCTCGAAGTCCTCCTCGAAGGGCGGGAGCAGCTTCAACGACAGCCCTCCCACCAGTTGTCCGTCTTCCTCACGGACGATCGCCCAGCGCCCGGCGGGCGGGATCAGGTTCGGTCCCGCCTCGATCCAGGCGTGAAGCACCGAGCGCATCGCGCTGATGTCGGTTACCGGTTGCCACTCCGGTGTCAGCCAGTGCGCGACCTCCTCAGCCCCGTAGATCTGCAGGGCCGCATCGGCATCGCCCAGCTCCCACTCCCTGATCAGGAGTCGTTCGGTTGGCAGCTCAAGGCTCATACCACAACGGTAACCCGAGAGAAACCACCAGGACAGGGGGGCACCGCATGAGTCTGAGTCCCCTCTCCAAGGGCCTTTCAGCCGCCAGGAGCCACCGGAATCCCTGACGGGGCTGGGCTGTGCGAATTTCGCTGTCCACAAGAACAAGACGTAAAAACTTTCGCAATCACGCCAAATTCTTGCCATTATGTGACTTGCTCTTTCCTCTTGGTGCTTACGGAGTCCCCACATGTTGTTCAGCCACGACCCCCACCACGACGGGTCACCCGACTACGTGACCCTCGACGGGAACCGGGCGCGCCTGCGGGTGCGGGTCCCCGGCGGCGCGGACGCGGTGTACGCGAACGTGGTGGAGGACGGCGAGTCGGGCCTGGTCGAGGGCGAACTCGAGCACACCACGGACGGGGTGAGCTGGTTCTCGGTCCACATCCCCGTGCAGGCCGTGGTGACCTCCTACCGTTTCGCGATCGTGCGCGAGCGCCGTTACACCTGGCTCAACCAGGCGGGCGCACACGACCACGAGGTCACCGACGACGGAAACTTCCGGCTGGTCAACGCGCCGAACCCGCCCTCCTGGGTGCCCGGGACCACCGTCTACCAGATCTTCCCGGACCGGTTCGCCCGCGACGATGACTCCCTCGGGCCGCTGGCCGACCACCCGGACTGGGCGGTGCCCCGGGCCTGGGACGACGAACCCGCCGGGTTCGGTCCGGCAGCGCCCGGAGAGTACTTCGGCGGCACTCTGGAGGGGGTGCGCCGCCACCTGGACCACCTGGCCGAGCTCGGTGCGCAGGTGGTGTACCTGACCCCCTTCTTCCCGGCCCGCTCCACGCACCGCTACGACGCCTCCAGCTTCACCGAGGTGGACCCGCTGCTCGGCGGCGACGCGGCTCTGCGCGCCCTGACCCGGGAGGCGCACGCGCGCGGGATGAAGGTGATGGGCGACCTCACCACCAACCACACCGGCGACGAGCACGAGTGGTTCCTGGCCGCCCAGGCCGATCCGGACTCGGAGGAGGCGGGGTACTACTACTTCGACGAGCACCCCGACGACTACGTCAGCTGGCTGAACGTGCGTTCACTGCCCAAGCTCGACTACTCCTCCGCGGCGCTGCGCGAGCGTGTGTACGGCGCTGACGACTCGGTGCTGGTGGACCGGTTGGGCGGCGAGGAGGGCCTGGACGGCTGGCGGATCGACGTGGCCAACATGACCGGCCGGTTGGGCGCCCAGGACGTCAACCACGAGGTCTCCGGGGAGATCGCCTCCCGGATGCGCGAGGCGGCCCCGCAGGCGTGGCTGCTGGCCGAGCACTTCTACGACGCCGGACCCGACACCCGCCACGACGGCTGGCACGGGGTGATGAACTACGCCGGGTTCACCCGACCGGTGTGGGCCTGGCTGAACACCGGCCCGGAAGGGGTGCGGTACGCGGCCACGCACACGTCGGCACCGCTGCCCAGCAGCGGTGCGGCCGAGGCCGTGCGGGCGATGCGGACCACCAACGCCGGGCTGCCCTGGCGGGTGCGCACGCACAGCGTCAACGCACTGAGCACCCACGACTCCGCGCGTTTTCGCACCGTGGTGGGCGACCCGGTGCGTCAAACGGTGGGTGTGGCCGCCCAGGCCACGCTGCCGGGGGTGCCATTCGTGTTCGCCGGGGACGAGATCGGGTTGGAGGGGCGCGACGGGGAGAACTCTCGGCGCACCATGCCCTGGCACCGGCCTGAGGACTGGGACCGTGAAGTGCTGGCCTCCCACCGCCGCCTGCTGGCCCTGCACCGGGAGCTGCCCGCGCTGCAGAGCGGTGGGCTGCGCTGGCTGGACGCGGGCGAGCACCACATGACGTTCCTGCGAACCCTGGGCGAGCAGGTGGTCCTGGTGCACCTGACCGACGGTCCGCACGGGGGCCGAATCACCACTCCGGGCGAGCTGGACGCGGCGGACTTCGAGGTCGTGGCGAGCGAGGGTCGGGCACAGGTTCGGCTGGACGAGAAGGTGGAACTGTCCGCCGAGGGCCCGGGCTACGTGGTGGCGGTCGGCACCCGGGCGTGACAAGGCCGGGTCCGGGGCGCGAGCCCATCCGAAGCCCTGGGGCCTCGAACCCTCGAACTGGGCGGGGCCTCAGTCCAGGAGTGGCTCGACGTCCTTGACGATGCGGGAGACCACGTCACCAGTGCGCCCGGTGAAGTAGAAGTGGTCGCCGGGCAGGGTGTGGTGGGCGAAGCCGCCCTCGACGTGGTCGGCCCAGCCCGCGAGGCGTTCGGGGGTCATGCCCCGGTCCTCGGCGCCACCGAAGACCGACAGCGGGACCCGGAGCGGCGCGGACCGCGGGGCGGGGCTCCAGGTGTCGACCAGTTCCAGGTCGGCGCGCATCAGCGGTTCGACGTAGGACCACAGGTCGGGGTCCTCCAGGGTGTGCCGCGGGGTGCCGCCCATTCCGGCGATGGCCTCGCGTAGGCGGTCGGCGGAGACCAGGTGGCGGGGTTCGGCGTGTTCGGGGCCGGGTTCGGGACTCCAGGCGGAGGCGCCGAGCCAGACCGGCGGGTTCCCTCCGTCGGCCAGTCGGCGGGTGAGCTCGTAGGCGACCAGTGCGCCCATGCTGTGGCCGAAGAGGCCGAAGGGGCGATCGAGTTCGGGGCCGATCACCCGGTGCAGGTGCTCGGCCAGGGCGGCGGCGTCGCGGACGGGTTCCTCGGCGGCCCGGCGGGCCCGGCCCGGCGCGTCCAGCAGGCAGATCTCCCAGTCGGCGGGAAAGTGTCGGACCCAGCCCCGGTACCCCAGGTGTGAGCCTCCGGCGTGGTGCAGGACGAAGAGCCGGAAACGGCTGTTCGGAACGGGTCTGAGCCGGGTCAGGGCGCCCTCGTACACGAGTCTCCTCATCCTTCTACCGTCGGGTAACTACGCGAACCTACCAGCCGGTAATACGCCTCGGGCAACCCGGAGGACTCACCCCGCTCCTCCGCGTGAGCACGACCACACCCCCACCCCTCCCGCACAGCACTCTGACCGGAAACGGCCTCCCCTCCACGGTGACAAGGGCCCGCGAAGGGTACGAAGCGGGCGAACAACTCTTGTCCCCGCAGTCACCTCCCAGCCGTCGCACTCCGGCTCCGCCCACGCTCCGGCTCCGTCCCCCACCGTGAGGTCCCCATGGAACACACCCGCGTCGTCGACGGACTCCGCACACCGGTCGAGGTGGTGTACGACCGCTGGGGCGCACCGCAGGTCCGCGCGCACCGCGCCGACGACGCGTTCGCCGCGCAGGGCTTCACCGCCGCCCGTGACCCGGCCACCGGGCGGGCCGAGACCGTACCCTTGTGCGTTCCACGGAGAGGGATCCGTTCACACGCCCAGAACACGACCAGAACACGGCAGAACCACCAGGCGAACCAACCCCGCAAACCACCCGCGTGGCGACACCGTGCCGGCCCCGCATGACGCCCCGCCCCTTCCGAGTCCCCGAGGACGGCGAGGGATGAACACCCACCGGACCAGAGGAAAGGCAGGGAGCCCCCGTGCAGCCCCCGACCAGCCCCGGGCGCCAGGCGTGGACCCCTTCGGGGTCGGCCTCACCGCACGCCGCCATCAACTGCGCCCGCTTGGTCGCCCTGCCCGACGGCGGCAGGATCCTCGCGGGCGGCTACTCAGACGGCTCCCTGCGGTTGTGGGACCCCGACCGGCGCCGGGTCCTGGGCCGGATCGAAACCGGGCACGGTGCGGGTGTCGACTGCCTGGCCACGGCGCTCACCCACGAGGGCGTCCCGGTCGCGGTCACCGGCGGCGGCTGGGGTTCGACCGCCCGTGCCTGGGACCTGACCGGGCTGACGCCCGTCGACGATCTCTTGGCGGGCTCCTCGGACTGGTTGGTGGTGCTGGACGCCGCGACCCTGCCCGACGGCACGGTCGCCGTGCTCGCCCACGACCGGGAGACCGCGCTGGGCGTGTGGGACCTGGCCGGACACAGCCTGGTGGTGCGGTTGGACACCGCGATGCCCTCACCGCCGGAGACCGCGGCACTGCTGACGCCGGCCGGGGGCGGGCTCACCGTCGCCACCGGTCACAACGACGAACGGGTGCGGCTGTGGGACGTGGGCACCGGTGAGCAGGTCGGCGAGTTCGCGACCGCCCCCGGCGAGGAGGTGTACGCGGTGTTCGCGCCCGCGTCGGACGGCCGCACGGTGGCGGCCGCCGGCCGCGGGGGCGTGGTGCGGACCTGGGACACCCGCACCCGAATCGCGTCGGACGTGTCCCGGGTGCCCGGTCACCTGACCGTCCTGGCCGGGGACCCGCGGCACCTGGTCTGCGCCCGCGCAGGCGATCCGGTGGTCCTCACCCGGACGGAGGGCTGAACGCCCCGACCGCGCGGCCGAGCCTGGCCGAGAGCCGGGCCGCGAAATCCTTGAGCTCTTCGGGGCCCTCCACCGTGAAGTCCAGGCCGGTCAGGGCCAGCACGATCGCGATCCACTCGTAGGAGTCCACCCTGACGGTGTAGCGGGAGTTGTGAGCGCTCACCGCCTCCAGGGAACCGTCTACCCGGGTGATACGCGCGGCCACCTCGGCAGCAGGAGCGTGGAAGAGCACCGTGACGGTGAGCCGCTCCCCGCCCCCTCTCCCCTCCCCGGTCCCGAAACCCTGCTCCAGGTGCGCGGCCAGGTCCTCGGCCGGCAGGTCCCTGGGGGTGAACGCGGCGCGGGTCGGGGTCAGCCCGGTGATCCGGTCCAGGCGGAAGGAGCGCCAGTCCTCGCGGTCCCGGTCCCAGGCGAACAGGTACCAGCGCCGCCCCAGCAGAAGCAGCCGGTAGGGGTCCACCCTGCGGCGCCGCTCCTGGCCGTCGCGACCCCGGTGGGTCATCCGCACCCACTGCCCGGCGGCGACCGCTTCACCCAGTCCGGTGAGCACCTGCGCCGAGGCGCCGGGCCAGACCCGCCGGCCCGGGTCCACCGCCGAGGCCAGGGTGCTGGCGCGGCGCGAGAGCCGGGAGGGCAGGACCCGTTCGATCTTGCCCAGGGCTCGTTCGGCGCCATCCTCCGCACCCTGGACCCCGCTGAGTCCACCCGCGACCATCCGCAGCCCCAGAGCCACGGTGACCACCTCGTCGTCCTCGAACATCAGCGGCGGCACGGCGTTGCCCGCCACCAACCGGTAGTGGCCACCGGGGCCGCGCAGGCTCTCCACCGGGTAGCCGTGCTCGCGCAGGCGGTCGATGTCGCGGCGCATGGACCGCGGGCTGGTGCCCAGCGCTTCGGTCAGCTCCGCACCGGACCAGGCCCGGCCGTTCTGGAGCAGGGAGAGCAGGCGCAGCATCCGCTGACTGGTATCGGCCATGCCCCTAATTCTTCCCGAACGCCGCCCAGTTGTGGCCGGATTCTGACCACAATTCTTCGTAGCGTGACCGCCATGAGCACCACGACACCCGTCCCGCCCGCCCTGTCCACCACTCCGGCCCCGGCCCCGAACACGGCCCCGCCACCCGGGATCACCGTGGTCGGCGCCCGGGAGAACAACCTGCGCGGGGTGGACCTGACCCTGCCCAAGGAAAGGCTCACCGTGTTCACCGGGGTGTCCGGTTCGGGCAAGTCCTCCCTCGTGTACGGCACCATCGCCGCCGAGTCACAGCGCCAGCTCAACGAGGCGCACGACAGCTTCACCCGCAACCGCATGGCCCACCTGGGCGTGCCCGACGCCGACCGGCTGGCCAACCTGACCGTGACCCTCGCCGTGGACCAGCGCAGGTTCAGCGCCAACACCCGCTCGACCGTGGGCACCGCCACCGACCTCGCCCCGCTGCTGCGGCTGCTGTTCTCCCGGATCGGCCAGCCCTGGGTCGGATACTCCCCTGCCTTCTCGTTCAACGATCCCAGCGGCATGTGTCCCGGGTGCGAGGGGCTGGGCACCGTGCGGCGCATCGACGCCGACGCCCTGCTGGACCCGGCCCTGTCCCTGGACGAGGGCGCGATCCAGCTGCGCACCTTCGCACCGGGTTCCTGGCGCTGGAAACGCTACGTGCACGCCGGGCTGTTCGATCGCACCGTGCCGGTGGGCAGCTACACCCCCGAGGAGCGCCGTCTGCTGCTGCACGCCGAAGGGGTACGGCTGCCGAACCCTGACCCGGAGTTCCCGGACGCCGGGGTGTTCGAGGGGGTGGTGCCGCGCATCACCCGCAGCCTGTTGGACGCGGCCAAGCTCAATCCGCGCGACCGCGAGGAGCTCGAACGCTTCATCTGGCGCGGCCCCTGCCCCGAATGCGAGGGCAGGCGGCTCAACCCGGCGGCTCTGGCCTGCCGGATCGGCCCGCACAACATCGCCGACCTGGGCGCACTCACCGTGGCCGAGCTCGGCCCGGTGGTATCCGACATCAAAGACCCCCGGGTGGCCCCGGTGACCACCGCACTGCTGGAGCGCCTGCGCGGACTGGAGGAGGTGGGACTGGGCTACCTCAGCCTGGACCGGGCTTCGGGCACGCTGTCCGGCGGCGAGGCGCAGCGGGTGCGGCTGGTACGGCACCTGGGCGGGGCCCTAACCGGGCTGACCTACGTGCTCGACGAACCCAGCGCCGGGCTGCACCCCGCGGACGTGCACCGGCTCACCGGGCTGCTGCGGCGGCTGCGCGACAAGGGCAACACCGTGCTGGTGGTGGAGCACGACCCGAACGTGATCGCGGTGGCCGACTACGTGGTCGACCTGGGCCCGGGCGCCGGAGCCGAGGGCGGCCGGGTGGTATACGAGGGACCGGTGGCAGGGCTGCGGAAGGCTGACACTCCCACCGGCCGCTACCTGCGTCGGCCCCGCGCGGTGAAGGCCCGCACGCGCACCCCGGGCGGGGCGGTGGAGATTCGGAACGCCCGCCTGCACAACCTGCGCGGGATCGATGTGCGCGTTCCCACCGGCGTGCTGACGGCGGTCACCGGGGTGGCGGGGTCGGGCAAGAGCTCACTCGCACACGGGGAACTACCCCGGGTCCGGCCGGACGCGGTGGTCCTCACCCAGGGTGCGCTGCACGGCGGCCCCAGGTCCACACCGGTGACCTATCTGGGGATCCAGGACGCGCTACGAGGACTGTTCGCCCAGGCACACGGGGTCGCGCCCGGCTGGTTCAGCGCCAACTCCAAGGGGGCCTGCCCCACCTGCCGTGGGCGCGGGGTGATCGTCACCGACCTGGCCTTCCTCGACGACGTCCAGACCGAGTGCGAGGACTGCCGAGGACTGCGCTTCAACGCCAAGGCGCTGTCATGCACGCTGGCGGGCCTGAACATCGCCGAGGTGCTGGCGATGACGGCGGCGCGGGCGCGCGGCTTCTTCGAGAGCGCGCCCGCCGAGGACCGGGGGATCGCCGCAGCACTGGAGCGCCTGGAGCGGGTCGGGTTGGGCTACCTCGGGCTGGGGCGGTCCCTGGACACGCTGTCGGGCGGGGAGCGCCAGCGGCTCCGACTGGCCCGGGAGCTGGCTGCCTCGGCGGGGTTGTACGTACTGGACGAGCCCACGAGCGGTCTTCACGGCGGTGACGTGGCCGGGCTGATCGCCCTGTTCGAGCGGATGGTGGACGAGGGGGCGACGGTGGTGGTGGTCGAGCACCGGATGGACGTGGTGGCCGCCGCCGACCACGTGGTGGACCTGGGCCCGGGCGCCGGACCCGAGGGCGGCCGGGTGGTGTTCGAGGGGCCCCCCGCCGAGTTGGTGGATTCGGGCGTTGGCGCGACCGCTGACGCCCTACGCGCCCACCTGGCCGGGTAGCCCGGGCCGGGATAGGACCGTAAAGCGCCCCGCACTGCTCAGATCAAGCAGGGATCAGCGGAAGGAGTCCTCGTGATCGCGGATCCACCGGTTCAGGCCCCGCGGAGCCTGACCGGTGATCCGTTCCACGGTGTCCCAGACCGGTGGGTCGGTCTCGGACATGGCGGCGTAGGCGGTGAGCATGCCCTCGATGTCGACCTCGGCCCAGCCCTCCTCACGCATGTGAGCCCGCATGTCATCCAGCGGGACCTCCTCGAAGCGCACGGGAATCCCCAGCGCCGCACCGATGATCCGCACCTGCTCCACCTGGGTGAGCGATTCGGGACCGCTCAGGAACAGGCGCTCGCCCTGGTGCGTGCCGTCGAGCAGCACCCGAACCGCCACGTCGGCGATGTCGCGCTCGTGCAATAGGGGACGGCTGGCCTGTCCGAAAGCCTCGCGCACCACCCCTTCGCGGATCTGGTCGCTCCATTCCAGCAGTGAGGCAGCGAAACTGGTGCAACGTAGGAAGGTCCAGTCCGCGCTGCCACCCGCCAGCGCCCGCTCGACGTCGGCGTGCATCTGGTTGATCGGGTCGGCCTGGGTGGGGCGGCTGTCGTCGATCCCGGCTGAGGACAGGTACACCACCCGCCGCGACGCGAGGAGTTTCGCAACCGCCGAGGCGTGTGCGGTGTCCGCCCCGGGCCAGACCAGGAAGACGGCGTCCGCACCGGTCAGGGCGTTGTCGAGGCTCGCGGGGTCAGTGAGGTCCCCGCGCACCAACTCGGCCCCGGAGGGCAGGTCAGCGGCCTCGGGGTTGCGGCTCAGCGCTCGTACGGGTCGACCCTCCTCCAGCAGTCGGCGCACCACCTGGGAACCGACGTTCCCGGTCGCCCCGACCACCAGGGTCGTGTCCGTCATGTGCTCTCCCTTCGCTCACGCCCTCACGGGTCGGGAGGGCCGGAGCCAGTTTCACGACGCTAGGGAGGGCGGGGCAAGAGGTTTTCGGGGCCCGGCGTTTCAGGATGCTGTTGGCGAATCCGGGTGGGGGTCCGGACTGTAGTCACCGTTTCCCACCGCTCGATGGTTGCCGTCTCCTCTGCGCGCCTCAAGGTCGTCGCCGTCGCGGCTTCGCCGAGTCATCAGGCGCTCCGGCTTGCCCCGTTTCGCTGCGACGGCGGTGGGCGGCTATAGGGAAACGGGGCAGGAGTGGTCGGGGTAGCAGACGGGCCCCAAGAGGCTCAAAAGCCAACGGCACTACCAACTGCGCGGCCTTCGGCCGGAGCCCTCCACCGGCCTGCGGGCAACGCCTGGACGTGTCGCGGCCGGTCAAGGTGGGCGACGAAAAAGCGGCAGCGAAGGAAGGAGCGCCCCCAGCTCGGCGGGGATCGGTGCTCGTGCCACGGCCGGTCACGCGCCCCGACGAACAGCGGCAGCGCAGCAGACACTGGTCCCTCGGCCCAGCGGGGACCCCCTACCCGGCCCGATGAACAGACCGATCGAAGCGCCACCCCGGCCGGACCCGGACCGGTTTCGGCCCCTCCTTTCAGCGTGATCTTGCTACCAGGAGCAAGTTCGGCGCCGAACTTGCTCCTGGTAGCAAGATCACCGAGGACCTGACGGTTACGGAAGCAACAGACACGTGCCAGCCCGGGTTTCGGACACCTCCACCCACCCCCAAGCCCTCGAACCCACTGCTGGAAACCACCCCCGGCCCCCACCCGGATTCGCCAACAGCATCCCGTGGGGCCGGTCCCCGAACACGGTGCCGAAAGGCACCGAAAATCCTTCGCGCGGGCACCGGCACCTGCGCGACACTGCTGGAGGCTACGCCACCCCCCGCTGTCTGTCTGACTCACCACCTGTTTGACTCAACCAAGGGCCCCGTTTTGTCCCGTCTGGCTTCTTTTGTGCCCCAAACCCTGGGCAACCGGGGGTTTCGTCTGCTCCTGGGCGGCCGGAGCGCGGGCGATCTGGGTTCGGAGATGCTGCCGGTGGCCATGGTCGGCCTGGTCCTGGTCGAACACGGCCCCCTGATGCTCGGTCTGGTCCTGGGTGTGCGCGGGGCCGCCGGTTCTCTGTTCGCGTTGCTCACCGGGGCGCTGCTGACCAGGGTGCGCAAGTCCACGGCGCTGGTGGTCAACGACTCCGTGCAGCTGCTGGTGATGCTGGGGTTTGCGCTGGGCCCCGACGCCGGACCGTGGCTGCTCGCTCTGGCCGCGCTGAGCGGGGTCTCGGGTTCGGTGGTGGAACCGGCCAGCGGTTCCCTGATGCCGGTGATCGTGCCGCGCGAGCAGCTCCAGCAGGCCAACGCCCTGCGCAACATCGTGGGACGCGCCGCCGGGATCACCGGGCCCGCCACCGCCGGGGTGCTGTTGGCCCTGGTGGACGTACGGGTGGTCTTCCTGATCATCGCGGCGCTCTTCGCGATCTGTGTGAGCACCCTGGTGTGGATACGGGAGGCACCTCCCGCACCCGAGCGAGCCACGGAGTCCATGGGCACGAGCCTGCGGGAGGGTTGGCGCGAGGTGGTGCGCAGGCCCTGGGTACTGGCGATCATCGCGGTGGCCACCGTGCAGGCACCCGCCACCCTGGCGCCCGGGTTCGTGCTGCTGCCCATCGTGGTCGCCGACTCCTACCCCGAACCCGTCTACGGGCTGGCGCTGTCCTGCATGGCGGCAGGGCAGCTGGTGGGCGGGGTCGTGGCGGCCCGCTGGACCCCGGCCCATCCAGGTCTGGTGTCGCTGCTGGGCGTGCTCTGCTTCCCGCTGGCACTGCTGGGCCTGGCACTGACCGTCGCTGTGCCGGTGCTGCTGGCCGGCTACGTCGCCACCGGTGTGGGTTTCATGGTGTTCGGGGTCTACTGGTACACCGCGCTGCAGAAGGCGATCCCGCAGGACCGGTTGAGCGTGGTGATCAGCGTCGACCAGGTGGGCAGCTTCGGTCTGGAGCCGGTCGGGTACGCGGTGGCCGGGGCCCTGGCCGAGACGGTGGGCGCCCGCACGGTGCTGTTCTGGGCGGCCGCGGTGGGTCTGGTCACCAGTCTGTTGCCTCTGCTGGTGCCCGGGGTGAGCCGACTGGCCGACCGAGACTCCCCCGACTGATCCCCGATCCCTGCTGAAAAAACCTCCTGTTCCGGGAACTCCCGGGGGCTGCCGGACGACGTCAATGGCGGCCATCACGCCCACGACGGAGGAGACCCATGGACCCGGCACCCGCTACCCCAGATCCGGCAGTGACGACCACCAAGCAGGTACCTGAACCCGCGACCGGAGCGGAACGGGAACACCCCCCAAGGCGGCCCGGGGTGTGGGCCCAGCTCAGACCGCTGATCCTGCGCCTGCACTTCTACGCGGGGGTATTGGTGGGCCCCTTCATCCTGGTGGCGGCGGTCTCCGGGCTTCTGTACGTGTGGACCCCCCAGGTGGAGCAGGTCCTGTACGAGGACCTGCTGCGCGTCCCGGCCGCCGAACAGTCTCTGCCCCTGACCGAACAGGTGCGTGCCGCCGAGGCCGAGATCCCCGGCGCCCAGGTGGACTCGGTACGTCCGGCCACCACCCCCGAGGACTCCACCTGGGTGCACCTGAGCCTGCCCGGTGCCGACTCGGACTCGCATTCGAGTACGAAGACGACGGTGTTCGTTGACCCCCACCGGGGCGAGGTGCTGGGGGTGTCCGAGAGCTACGGGACCAGTGGCGCCCTGCCGGTACGGACTTGGATCGACCTGCTCCACCGGGAACTGCACCTGGGCGACTTCGGGCGCCTGTACAGCGAACTCGCGGCCAGCTGGCTGGGTGTGGTGGCCCTGGGCGGCTGCGCCCTGTGGGTGGCCCGGGCCAGGTCCCGGCGGGCGCGCGGACTGCTCCTGCCCGGCTCCGGAAGCTCGCCGGGGCGAGGGCGCACCGTGTCACTGCACGCCGCCACCGGAGTGTGGCTCCTGCTGGGGCTGCTGTTCCTGTCCGCCACCGGCCTGACCTGGTCCAAGTACGCCGGGGCCAACATCAGCGACCTGCGCCAACAGATGTCCTGGACTACCCCGGCGGTCTCCACCGAAACCCCCGCCGCCAGCCCGGGGGTGGACGCGGGGATCGACGCCGTCCTGGCCAGCGCCCGTGAGGCCGGACTGGACGGCCGGGTCATCGTCAACCTGCCCGCTGACCACTCCTCCCCCTACGTCGTTTCCCAACTCGAACGCTCCTGGCCCACCCAGGCGGATTCGGCCGCCATCGCCCAGGACACCGCCGAGGTCACCGAGCTGATCCGGTTCGAGGACCACCCCCTGATGGCCAAACTGAGCCGCTGGGGCATCGACGGCCACATGGGCCTGCTGTTCGGCGTGCCCAACCAGATCCTGCTCACCGTGCTCTGCGGCGGGCTGATCTGGGTGATCGTCCTCGGCTACCGGATGTGGTGGCAGCGCAGGCCCACCCGCGCCGAGGCCTGGGGCGTGGGGCGCCCCTACCCCAGGGGTTCCTTCCTGGCCCTTTCCTGGCCGCTGAAGGCGGCGGTGGTCGCGACCTGTGCCGCCCTGGCCTGGGCGCTGCCTGTTCTGGGTGTCTCGCTGCTCGCCTTCCTGCTGATCGACGCCCTGATCGGCTGGCGGTCCCGCAGGTCCGCTGTGCGATCGGCGAAACCGACTGAAACCCACGAACCGGATCCTGCCCACCGCTGACCACGACACGAGGCCCCTACCGTAGAACTCGGGGCTCCCGCACCGCGTCACCGCCGGTGTGCGGGAGCCCCGGTTCCTGTTCCCCCGATCCGTCAGTGGTGGGCGTCGTGGTCGTCGTGCCCGCTGTGGTCGGAGGCGGGGCCGGTCATCTCCTGGACGGGGACCTCAACCTCCGCCTCACTCCCGCTGGCGAAGGTCAGGGTCACCGTGACGGTGTCTCCGACTTCGAGAGGTTCGGGGATTTCGTTGACCATCACGTGGTAGCCGCCGTCGACGAAGGTCGTAGTTCCCCCGGCCGGGACCGGGATCTCGTCGACGACGCGCATCGCCCCCGCCCCGGACTCGGTGGTCTCGGTGTTGCACAGGTCGGCGTCGGGTGAGGCACTGGTGTGCACCCCGGTGACGGCGTCGGCGGTGGCGGCGGTGTTGGTGACCGCCAGGTAGACCACCCCCACCTCGGGGTTGGCGGGTTCGGGCATCCAGGCGTCCTCGATGAGCAGCTCCTCGGCCTGGGCGCTGCCTCGCTCAACCGCGTCCGCCACGGGTTCGGGCACCTCGGCCTCCGAGGCGCAGGCGGTGGCGAGCAGTGCCAGGACCAGCGCCGGCACCAGGGGCAGTCGCTGCGCGAACGGGTTTGCGGTCCGGGTTCTCACGGTCTTGGTCATGGTCGTTTCCTTCACGTCGGTCACCAGAGGTCGTGGGCGGGGTGGGGTTGGTTCTCGCGCACCGGCGGCACCGCGAACACGGCGCTGCCCTCGTGGCGGATGTAGGTGTTAAGCGCGTCGGCGCCCTCGTCGAGTTCGCGCTGGACGGCGGTGAAACCGGTCCGCGGGTCGGCCTGCCAGGCGGTGAACAGCAGCCCGGCCTGACGGCGCCCGCCCGACCAGCCCAGGTCGTAGCTAAACCCTCGCCGGAGCATGCGCGCACCCAGGGTGCGCTCCGGGCTGGCCAACCGGATGTGAGCGTTCGCCGGGATGACCGGTTCCCCGTCGTCGCCCCGGGCCGCCAGGTCCGGCAGGGCGTCCTCTCGGTCACCGCCCAGCGGCGCTCCGTCGGACAACCGGCGTCCCACCACCTGCTCGCGCTGGTGGGGTTCGAGGTCGAACCAGTCGTCCAGGAGCATGCGGATGCGGCGCACCACCACGTACGTTCCGCCCTCCATCCAGGACGCGGCGCCGTCCGGGTGCGCGGCCAGGACCTGCGGGCCGAACTGCGCCTGGGCCGGGTGCGGGTTCACCGTCCCGTCGACCTGCCCCATGAGGTTGCGCGGGGTGGCCGAGGGGTCGGCCGCCGTGGCCGCGGCCCGTTGGAAACCGGGCAGCGACCAGCGCACGACGGCGTGCTCGCGGGCAATGCCCAGCAGGTGTTCCACCGCGGCGCTGACCACGAGCGGGTCCTCCGCGCCCACGTGCAGCATCAGGTCTCCCCCGCACAGGGCGGGGTCGAGGTCGTCGGAGGCGAACTCGGGAAGGTCCGCCAGCGGTCCGGGGCGGCGCTCGGCCAGCCCGGCCCGCTCCAGCAGCGAAGCGCCCAGGCCGAGGGTGATCCCCAGCGAGGCGGGGTGCAGACCCTGAGTGGGCGCGCCCTCGACGATCTCTGCCAGCCCGTGTTCGTGCAGTTCCCGTGCTTGTTCGCCCCACAACAGCAGTACCGTGCGGGCCTGCTCCGAAACCTGCTCGGGCCGCTCGGCGCGCAGGTCCACCGCCACCACGTGGACATGCGCGGGGGTCGGGGTCAGCAAAGCGGGCGGCCGCCCCTCCTCGGGGGCGGCCCGGCCCCGGCTCAGCTCCCGGGGCAGGTCACCCTGTGCCGAGGTGTCGCGTTCGATGAGTCCGGCTGCGGCCAGCCCCGCCGCCCCCGCGGCCCCGGCGATCCCGGCCGCACCCAGCCCGGTGAGCAGTCCGCGGCGGGAGACCCCCGCTCGGCCTTCACGCACTCCTTTGCCGCTCACAACAGCTCCGTGAGCAGCACCGGCAGCAGCGGCACGATCTGGTCGGCCTCCACGCCTTCGACGAACATGCCCGCCGCCTCACCGCCGGGTGTCAGGACCAGGATCCGGCCGCCGTGGGTGACCAGGTACTCGCCTTCGGTCTCCTCGGGAGCGTCGATCGGGATGCCGTAGTCCAGGGCCGCCTGCACGGTGTCGTCGATGTCCCCGCGCACCCCCTGGAAGTCCGGGTCGAACCGGTCCAGCCAGGAGCGCAGCTGTTCGTCGGTGTCCCGGGCGGGGTCGCTGCTGACCATCACCACGTCGAACCGGTCCGCGTCGTCCCCGGCCTGGTCCAGGGCCAGGTTGATCTCGGCCATGGTCATCGGGCACACGTCCGGGCAGCTGGTGTAGCCGAAGAACAGCAGGGTGAGACGGTCTTCGGCGACATCGGTGAACCCCCAGGGCTCGCCGTCGACGGTGGCCAGTTCGATGCCGGAGGCGGCCATGGGCTGGTCGGACAGATCGGTGTACTGCTCGGCCTCGGCCAGGTCCGGTCCGCCGCACGCTGTGAGCGCGAACAAAGCGGCGGCAGCGGACACGACGGGCAGCGAGCGGAGCGGGTTCAGACAGCGGGTTCTTCTCACAGAGCGGTTCCTCACGAAAGGGGTTCTCACGGTGCGGTGGTGACGGATGCGGTTTCGCGGGCGAACACGGAGGCGGGGGCGGACGTTCACGCCGCCTCCCGGAGCAGGCGTGCCAGGTCCCGACGGCTTCGGGCCACCCGGGAGCGGACAGTGCCGATCGGCACACCGGTGATCCGTGCGGCCTCGGCGTAGGGCACCTGCTGGACCTGGGTCAGGACGAAGGCGGTGCGCCGCTCCTCGGGCAGGTTCTCCAGCAGGGAGACCAGGGCGAGGTACTCGTCGAACCGTCCGGGCGCGGCGGCGCCGGGGCCCAGCGCCCGCTCCCAGTCCTCGACCGGTTCGGTGCGCGGTGCGCGCTCCCGGCTGCGGTAGCGGTCGGCGACCGTGTGGCGGGCCACCGCGAGCAGCCAGGCCCGGACGGGGGCCCGCCCGGCGTAGCGGGGTAGTCCGCGCATGGCCCGGTGGAAGGTCTCCTGGGTGAGGTCCTCGACCCAGGCCGGGTCGACCCGGCGCGCGATGTAACGGGCCACGTCGGCCCGGGTGAGCGCGAACAGGGTGTCCATCGCCCCAGGTACGCCGGCTCGCGCGCGCAGCGCGAGCCCGGCCAGGTCGGAGTGGTGTGGGTGGGCGGGGGTGTGGGCAGGGGCGGATACACGCCCCTCGCTACGGGTCATGTCATTGGTGCTTTCTGTCACCGCCCGCGCGGTCGCCCGACCGACTCGGGTCAGCTCAGCCCAGGAATCAGCGTGCACCGGATCCGGCCCGGGCAGGACAACGCGGCGCAGCGGAGCGCGCGCCCGGACAGGAGCTCAGGCAAGAAGGCGAAGGGCTGAGGGTCGGGGACCACGGGGTGTTCTGGGCAGACGGCGCCACACAGAGGGACGCCAAGGGAACGCCGAGGGACGGCCTGACAGCAGGGACCGGACGGACACGGGCGGCGGCGACTTGCGCGCCCCGCACCGCACGGCCTCGGAGGAACCCCGCTCAGGCGGCCAGAACGAAGGGCGGTCCGCGCAGGACCCGGGAGTGGCGCAGATAGGGCGGACGCGACCGGGAGTGTTCGTCGGTGGCGGCGAACCTGGGGGCCGTGCTCTCCCGTACGGTCGGGATCGCCCCGACCACGAGCAGGATCGGAATCAGCGCGAGCGCCATGAACCGCAGGAACTCGAAGAGGGCGTTCTCACCCAGGTGCAGCCACCAGGCACTGACCAGGGCCATCACCAGGTGCATAGCGATCATCGCCCACGCCGGCATGGGCTCCTGGGCCAGCACCGCCTCGGCCTGGCCCGCGTGTGCCAGATCCGTGTGACCCGAACCCGCCCCCTGGGTGTAGGCGAAGGTGACGTGCAGGGCGAGCTGCCCCCACAGCATCCAGGCGGTGAGCATCCAGGGGCTCTGTCTGCGGCTGGAGGCTGCCCACGCCATGGCGAAGACGACGACCACGCCCAGCAGGAGACCGGCGACGGGAACGTCGTGCCCCGAGCTCACCGCGTGACCGATCGCGGACAGGCTCGCGCACACCAGGGTGAAAACCCCGGCGCGCAACGGTCGGCACTGCTCGCTCTCGCTCATCGTCCCCATATCGTCGCACCTCCCGCCGCGCACCCGCCACAGGGGCCGGTTACCGACCGAAACGGGCCCGGCCGGTCTTGACGCGGCGGCCTCGACTATGCTCGTGAACGTCCCCAGCGTGAGAACAGAGGTCGCCTGTGTCCGTCTCCCCGCTCGCCCTGTTGCACGAGTGGACCTCCCGTACAGACGGGGCCCCGCTCAGCGAGTTCCTCCTGGTCGGAACGGAGATCGACCTGCCCGCTCTGGAAGCGGACGTGGTCCCCGCCGCCCGGGAGCTGGGTGCGTGGGTCACGGTCCTGGGCGCCTCCGCCGAGGGGGCCGAACCCGCCGCCGTACAGCGGCCGGACCACACCTGTGCCCTGATCGAGCGCGTCGTCCCCGACCCGCTGCCCGAGCTGGCCCTGCTGGTGGGTGAGGAGCACGTCGCGGCCGCCTTCGGTGCCGGGGCGCCCGGTACCGCCAACCGTTCCTGGACGGTGCTGCGCGGTGGCCCCGACGGGGTTCCCTGGGCGCTCGCCGAGCTGGGGGTGTGGCTGCGGCGATGTTCGGAGGCGATCACCCTGCCCAGTGCTCTGGCCGAACGACTCACCGAACTGGCCGAACGGCTGGAGGACCTGCTGCTGACGTCCCCGGTGGAGACCGAGGCACGCGTGGTGCACAACCTGGACGCCCCGCTCCTGTCCCAGCTCCCCGAGGGCCCGGTCGCCGAACTCACCCTGCACGCCCCGCTGCGCGGCTACGACCCCCAGGCGCTGAGCGCCCTCACCGACCGTCTGACCCCGGCCCGGGTGACCCTGGGTGTCCCCGGCTCGTGGCCCGAGGAAGACCGCGGGGAAGCCGTACACGCCCTGGCCGAAGCCGGTGTCGAGGCCACCGCCCGACCCGTCGCCGAGGGCTTCCCCACACACGGCGGACTCCTGGAGTGGACCTCAAACGACCAGAACACAGCCCTGACCTGCGGCGCCAACCTGACCGCCCTCACCCGTACCGCCACAACACGAACGAACTTGGAGCTGGGCCTGATCCTCCCCACCACCGTTTCACCCGAACCCACTGTTTCACCCGAACCCGCAGACCTCGCGACCTCCTCTGCCGCCGAGGAAGACGGCTACCTGTCCCAGATCGCCGGCGAGCTGGAGGCTTCCGGCTGGAGCCTGGAGTACGACGCGGGCATCCACCGTGTCCACGGCACCTTCACCAACCCGGTTCCGGTCGCCGCCCAGGTCGCCGAACTCCTGGAGAAGCACGTGGACACCGTCTACGTGCACGCTGAGGGCCCCAAGGGCTGGGCGCTCATCGTGTGGAGCCGGCCGATGCTGCTCCTGGCCTCCGCCCCCAGGGGCAGTGCCTGGCGCCTGTACCGCGTCGACCCGCCCGCCACCCCGTCCTCGCGTTTGGGCGGCGGCGAGGGGCTGTCCCGCGTGGGCCTGCTGCGCACCAGCGCCCCACTGCACCGGGTACCGCACCGCGACGTCCTGGCCCACCTGGAAACCCTGGGCACCGACCACATCTCCCTCCTGGAGCAGGCAGGCCACCTCAACAAGCCCCTGTGATCCCACGATCGGGCGTGGCCCCCGTCGTACCCGTCAAGGCGGCGCTGGTGATCGCTGATGCCCAGGTGGAACGCTAAAGTCAGTCCCTATGCGGATTCTCGTGTTGGGTGGGACCTCGTTCGTTGGTCGGGCGATCGTTGAGGACGCGTTGCAGGCGGGGCACGAGGTCACGCTCTTCAACCGGGGCCGCAGTGCTCCCGACCTCTTTCCCAGAACAAAACGGCTCCTGGGTGACCGAGACGAGGGCGACTACGCCTCCCTCGCCGAAGGCACCTGGGACGCGGTGGTGGATGTCAGCGGTTTCGTGCCCCGGCATGTGCGCCAAGCCACTGACGCCCTCGATGACCGGGTGGGACGGTACCTGTTCATCTCCAGTAACGCCGTCTACGCTCCCGGACCCGGGCCCGGGGCGGACGAGTCCGCTCCGGTACGAGCGCCCGAGTGGGACACCGAGGAGATCGGGCGCCACACCTACGGTCCGCTCAAGGCCGCCTGCGAGCAGGAGTTGGGCTCCCGGTACGGGAGCCGTGCCACGGTGGTGCGGCCCGGGGTGCTCGCCGGGCCGCACGACCACGGCGACCACCTGACCTACTGGGTGCGCCGGGCCGCGAAGGGCGGCAAGGTGGTCCTGCCGGGCGACCCCGGACAGCCAGTTCAGCTCTTGGACGCCCGTGACCTGGCCCGGTTGGTGGTCCGCCTGTTGGAGGAAGACCGCGGCGGCGTGTTCAACGCCACGGGCCCCGCCGAACCCCTCACCCTGATGGAGATGCTGCGTACCTGCGCCGAGGCGGCCGGAAGCGAGATCGACATCGTCCTGGTTCCCCAGGAGACGATCATGGCCTCCTTCCCCCTGGTGCGCCCCGACCGGGTGTGGGAGCAGACCTTCCAGCGCGACTTCAGCCGGGCCCGGGAGGCCGGGCTGCCGCTGCGGCCGCTGGTCACCACCGCCGCCGACGTCCTGGCCTGGGACCGCGAGCGCGGCGAGCCCCCGTTGGCGGTCGGCCCCTCCGCGGAGATAGAGCGCACCCTGCTCTCCTTCGTTCAGAGGCACTGAGCCGCTCCGGACCGGTAGCCCGATCGTGCCCACTCCGGCTGCCGACCCTTCGTCCGGTACGCCTGGGCCAGGTCAACGGCGGCCTCCGCCGCCACCGCCGCCGCCCCGGCCCGAGACCCGGCCGCCGCCACTGCCGCTGCCGCTGCTGGTCCTCCTGGAACTGCGGATGCGTTCGTTGACCGTACGGTTCCAACGCCGCAGGTACCCGTGGTCACGCAGATAGGGGCTCAGGTTGGGCACCTTGGCGTTGAGGGCCCGCACCGTCTCGTCCGGCAGCCCCAGGGCGATGGCCATGACCGGCTCCAGCTCGCGGGGGTTCCTGCGCCCTTCGGCGAGCAGGTCGCGGACATGGTCGCCGTAGGGTGTGCGCTGGGTGGGCAGGAACAGGACGATGAGCGCCGTCGGCAGTACCGCAGCGCTGAACATCTCCAGACCGGCCAGGTCGAGCGGGGTGGCCACGTTGACGATCACACCGGTACAGATCGCGGCGATCAGTACGAGCCCGCACGCGAACACGGCCGGGTACCAGAGCCAGGGCCTGACGACCAGCCCGTGCTGTCCCGCTTCGCGCAGCAGGGCGTACTCGATCCACTTGATCCGGGTCTTGGTCATGGACCGGCCCAGCCAGGTCAGGTCGATCTCGCTGTTGAGCCCGAACATCCCCCGCCGCAGGGCCCGTTCGGCCGGGGTGAGCGCGACGTTGGAGTTCTGCTTGACGAACAACCAGTCCCGGCCCTTGCCGTTCTCCTTGGGCACCGAGGTCAGGTGCCCCTTCTCCTCCAGGCTGACCAGCAGGGCCAGGGCATGTTCGGCGCGCAGCCGTTTCTTGTGGAAGAGGAATCCCGCGACGGCCGGCGGCAGGTCGGGCAGTTCCTCACCGAACCCCTGCCGGATCCGAAACCGGCGCTTCTCCCGCCATCTGGTGACGTGCCTGTCCAGGAGGAAGGCAGCGACCAGGACCACGGGCAGGGAGAGCGCACCGGCCAGGGTGATCCAGCGCGGCAGAGGAGCCAGGGCGTGTTCGGGTTCGGTGAACTCGACCGTCCCCTCCTCCAGGTACACCACTCCACTCAGGGGCGCGCCCGAGTCCAGCTGCGGGTGGCCGAAGCTGGCCGCGGCACCGTCGTGCCCGCTCTGGTCGCACTCCTCGTCCCAGTACTCGGTGTCGCCGTCCTGGTCGCGGTAGCTCTCCTCGTAGAAGCACTCGGCCTCGACCACCGAGGGGGCCTCCACCCGGACGGTCACGCCGTTGACCGGCACCCCCCACTCGTCACCGACGAAGTCCCAGTGCAGCTGGGGCCCGTAACCCTCGTCATTGAGGGCGCCGTGGACGGTGTAGGAGATCTCGTAGGTCTGCGCCCCGGTCAGCGGGGCGTCGGTGTCGCCGATCTCCAGACTGAGGACGCGGCGCCACTCGTCCTGTTTCTCGATGTCGGCCGGAGCGCCGGAGGGGCTGGTGACCTCGACGTCGCTGATCTCCCAGACGCGGTGGCGCATAAGGCCGACACGCTGGCTCAGCGGGATCTCACGCAGCAGACCGGGGCTGGGGTCGCGGCCGAAGTCGTAGGTGATGGTTTCGGTGACGTCCACGGTGCCGTCGGCGTGCACCGCGGAACGGGTGTCGTACTCGGTGATACGGTCCCTGGCACCCGGGGAGGTGCAGGAGGTGAGCAGCAGGGCGAGCACGGCCAGCAGGAGGACACGGGGAAGGTAGGACAAGGAGGGGCCTCGGGGGAAGCGGGGATGCTCACGAAGCGCACATGTTAGCGATCCCCGGCCCGGTCCCCACGAGCCCGGCGCAGCATGCGGCCGATTGTGGCCACCGGCGGCAGCGCCCTGGCCTTGGCCGCTCCCGCGCGCACCCGGCGCGCCATCGCTCGCGCGGCACCGCCCTCCGGATCCCGGACCTCCGGTTCCCCGGTCGCGACCGGCTCTTTTCCGGCCTGGCCGACCTCGGCGACCCTGGCGTGCAAACGGTCCCTGACCTGCTCGGGGGTGTAGGCGCGGCGTTGTCGTTCGGCCCGTGCGACCGCCACTCCGGTGGCCGCCACACCTACGAAAGCGGCCACTCCCAAGGTTTTCCACCACTTCATGCTCATACGCTAGTCCTTGTGGCAGAGACGAGCATGTCCCTAGACGAAGCGGTCAACCTGACCAGAACCGGTGACGTGTGGGTGTTCCGCGGCACGAGCGTGCCCGACCGGGCCATCCAGCTCACCACGAACAGCCCGGTCAACCACGTGGGCATGTCCATCGTGGTCGACGACCTGCCTCCCCTGATGTGGCACGCCGAGCTGGGCAGGTCCCTGGTGGACATGTGGACCGGAACCCACCAGCGCGGGGTTCAGCTGCACGACCTGCGCGACGCCGTCCTGGTGTGGGGCCGCCGCTACGGCCAGAAGGGCTGGCTGCGCCAACTGGACCCGCTGGCCACCCGCCAGATGGAAGACGACGCGCTGCGGATGGTGGCCCGGTTGAACGGCACCCCCTTCCCCTCCACCGCCCAGCTCGCCGGACGCTGGGCACTGGGCCGCATGCCCTTCCACCGCAAGGCGCGCGAACGCCAGCTGGAGACCGCCTACTGCGCGGAGGTGATGGCGCTGACCTACGAGGAGATGGGGCTGCTGGCCCGTGGGAAGCGCCCCGGCTACTACGACCCGGGCCGGTTCTGGAGCGGTGACTCCCTGAAGTTGGAGGGCGACTTCGCTCTGGGCGGGGAGATCCAGGTGAACCTTCCCGGCTGAACGCACGTAGAAGCACGTAGAAGCATGGCCCGTGTACTCGTGCGGTGTGCGGGGCAGGCACCTGTAACGTGCCGCCTACGGCGGTGAAGGGGTGGCAGATGTCAGAGAATTCTCCGGAGGGTTCCGGACCGAACGGCACCGGGCCGGTAGGCCCCGAACCGGACGGCGTTGGGCTGGGCGACGTTGAACTGGACGGAGCAGGTCTGAGCGATGCGGACGTCGTCGTGCTGAGTCACACCGACGTAGCCGAGTCCGATCTCGTGCTGCGCCGCGCGACGTTTCGCTGCGTGGCCTTCCGGGACCCGGTCGACGGCCACGAGCACCTGGCCCTGGTCCTGGGCGAGCTCGGTGACGGCGAGGACGTCCTGGTGCGGGTGCACTCCGAGTGCGTGACCGGGGACGTGTTCGGAGCGCTGCGCTGCGAGTGCGGCGACCAGCTCCACGCCGCCCTGGACGCGATCCTGGCCGAGGGCCGCGGGATGCTGGTCTACCTGCGCGGCCACGAGGGGCGCGGTATCGGGCTCGTGAACAAGGTGCGCACCCAGCTGCTCCAGGACGAACAGGGGCTGGACACCGTGGACTCGGCCACCGCGCTGGGGCTGCCGGTGGACGTGCGCGACTACGGCCCGGCCGCGCGGGTGCTGCGCCACCGGGGGGTGCGTTCGGTGCGGCTGCTGTCCAACAACCCGGCCAAGGTGCGGGCTCTGGAGGAACACGGGATCAAGGTCGCCACCCGGGTACCGCTGCTGGTGGCCGCGCACGCTGACAACACCCGCTACCTGACCGCCAAGCGCGACCGCCTGGGCCACGACCTGCCACACCTGAACGGCGACGGCGCACCCGGAAAGGCACCTCACACGGAGCAGGCGCCTCAACCCCGGAGCGGTTCCGGAGCACACGGTGGTTCCGGGGCGGGGAACCGCCTCCCCGAACCCGGCAGCGCTGAGGCGGGCGAGTGAGTGACCCGGGCCCCTGGTTGGGCCCCCTGGGGTGGACCACCGGGCTGTTGTACGTCCTGCTCGTGACGGCGCTGCTGACAGTGGCCGTGCGCCGCTACGATCGCTGGCCGCTGGGCCCCGCGGACCTGGTGACCCTGGTCCGGGTCGGCCTGATCGGCGTGGTGACGGCGCTGGTCGCCGACGGAGCACCGCCCCTGCCGGTGGTGTCGGTGGCCGCGGTGGCCCTGGTCCTGGACTGGGTGGACGGGCTGGTGGCCCGCGGCACCCGCACCGAGTCGGACTTCGGGGCGCGCTTCGACATGGAGGCGGACGCCTTCCTGATCCTGGTGCTGAGCGTGTATGTGTCCGGGATCCTGGGGCCCTGGGTGCTGCTGATCGGGGCGATGCGATACCTGTTCGGGTCCGCCGCATGGCTGGCACCGTGGTTGCGGGGCCCCCTGCCTCCGAGCCTGGCCCGCAAGGCCGTGGCTGCCGCGCAGGGGATCGTGTTGACGGTGGTCGCCTCGGGGGTGTTCCCGGAGCCGGTGAGCACGGCCGCGGTGGCGCTGGCGCTGGCCGCCCTGGTGTGGTCGTTCGGACGTGACGTAATGGGACTGTGGCGGGCGCGCTCCCCTCGGACCAGCGCCGCCGAGGAGAGGTGAGAGATGACGCGGACGGCACGGGCGTTCTGGGTGAGCTCCCCCGGAGTGGGCGAGGTGCGCGAGGTCGAACTCCCCTCGCCGGGCCCCGGCGAGGTGGTGGTGCGTACCCTGTACTCGGGGATCAGCCGGGGCACCGAGACGCTGGTCTTCGGCGGCGGGGTGCCGCCCAACCAGTACGGCGTGATGCGGGCGCCCTTCCAGGAAGGGGACTTCCCCGGCCCGCTCAAGTACGGCTACCTGAACGTGGGGGTGGTGGAGGAGGGGCCCGAGCAGCTGATGGGGCGGACGGTGTTCACGCTCTACCCGCACCAGACCCGGTTCGTGGTGCCCGCCACCGCGGTCTCGGTGGTGCCCGAGACCGTCCCCGCGGCCCGGGCGGTCCTGGCCGGAACCGTGGAGACGGCCGTGAACGCCCTGTGGGACGCGGCCCCGCTGGTGGGCGACCGCGTGGCGGTGGTCGGCGCGGGCATGGTGGGCTGCTGCGTGGCGCGCCTGCTCGCCCAGGTCCCGGGCTCCCGGGTCCAGCTGGTGGACGTCGACCCGAGCCGGGCCGAGGCCGCCGAGCGTCTGGGCGTGGACTTCGCCCTGCCGGAGGAGGCCGAGGGCGACCGCGACCTGGTCTTCCACACCAGCGCGACCGAAGCGGGGCTGGTGCGTTCACTGCGGCTGCTGCACACCGAGGGCGAGGTGGTGGAACTGAGCTGGTACGGGGACCGGCAGGTCATCCTGCCGCTGGGCGAGGACTTCCACTCCCACCGGCTGGCCGTGCGCGCCAGCCAGGTCGGCATGATCTCACCGGCCAGGCGCTCCCGGTACAACCACTCCGAACGCCTCCAGCTCGCGCTGCGGCTGCTCGACGACGCGGCCTTCGACACCCTGCTCACCGGTGAGAGCGGCTTCGAGGACCTGCCATCGGTACTGACCAGACTGGCCAGCGGCGAACTACCAGCCCTGTGCCACCGGATCACCTACGACAGCTGACCCGCTGTCCTGACCGCCCCCGACACCTTGGAGCCCCGTTGTTCAGTGTCACCGTCCGAGACCACCTGATGGTCGCGCACAGCTTCCGGGGCGAGGTCTTCGGCCCCGCCCAGGCCCTGCACGGGGCGACGTTCGTGGTCGACGCGACCCTGCGCCGCCCCGAGCTGGACCCCGACAACATCGTGGTGGACATCGGCGCGGCCACCCAGGAGTTGGGTGCGGTGGTGGCCGAGCTCAACTACCGCAACCTGGACGAGGTGCCCGAGTTCGCGGGGGTGAACACCTCGACCGAGTTCCTGGCCAAGGTCGTCGCCGACCGCCTGGCCGAACGGATCGCGTCGGGCGCCCTGGGCCCGCACGCCGACGGGCTGGCCTCGGTCACGGTGACCCTGCACGAGTCCCACGTGGCCTGGGCCTCCTACGAACGCGAACTGCAACCCGGGGCGTGAGCGCTCTCACCTTCGTCGTCCCCGAGGCGAGCGCGCCCAGCGGCGGCCACACCTACGACCGGCGGATCGCGGCCGCGCTGGGCGGGCTGGGGCGGCCGGTCCGGGCGGTGACGCTGGCCGGGGCCTGGCCCCGCCCGGGCCGCAGGGCGACCGCCGAACTCTCCGCCGTGCTGGCCCGGGCGCCCGACGGCGCCCGTGTGCTGGTGGACGGCCTGGTGGCCTGCGGGGTACCCGAGGCGGTGCTCCCCCAGGCGGGGCGACTGCGGCTCACGGTTCTGGTGCACCTGCCGCTGGCCGACGAGACCGGGCTGGCACCGGACGTCGCCCGCGAACTGGACGCGCGGGAGCGAGCGGTCCTGCGCGGCGGCGTGGACGCGGTGGCCACCAGCGCGTGGGCGGCGCGACGGTTGGCCGAGCACCACGATCTGGAACGCGTGGCGGTGGTGCGCCCCGGGGTGGACCTTGCGCCGCTCGCGCGCGGGAGCGGTTTCGAGGAGTGCTCGGACAGTGTTCCCCGGCTGGTGTGTGTGGCCTCGTTGACCCCGCGCAAGGGCCATGACCTGCTGTTGGGAGCGCTGTCCGGGCTGCGGAACCTGTCGTGGACGTGTGTGTGCGCGGGGCCGGGCGCCCCTGCGCCGCGCCCGGGGCTCGAGGGCCGGGTGCGGTTCACCGGCCCGGTGGTCGGCGCGGAGCTCGATCAGGTCTACGACTCCGCCGATCTCCTGGTGCTGGCCTCGCGCGCCGAGACCTACGGCATGGTCGTGACCGAGGCGCTGGCCCGGGGTGTGCCGGTGGTGGCCACCCGGGTGGGCGGGCTCTCCGAGGCTTTGGGACGGACCTCGGACGGACGGCTGCCGGGGCTGCTTGTACCGCCGGAGGACACCGCCGCCCTGAGGCGTGCCCTGCGCACCTGGCTGACCGGCCAGGACCTACGCGAACAGCTGCGTGAGGCGGCCCGGCTGCGCCGTTCGGAGCTGGCCGGGTGGCCGGAGGCGGCTCGAACGATGGCTCAGGTGCTCGACCTGTGAAGTCTCCCTCGCGTGAACGCGGGGGCTTCCAGCTCAGGGTTTCCCATACGGGTCGCCCTTTCGCTTCGGTTGACGCTTCCCGGGCCGCGAACGGCCTCCACGTCCTGCCACGCCTCTTCCTTACGCGGGATCTCGTTTCGCCACCTGTTCAGCGGCATGGTGGATGTTGT
>NZ_ANAZ01000055.1:0-32556 GCF_000340985.1 Nocardiopsis valliformis DSM 45023 | reverse complement strand
AGACGGCAACCATCAAGCGGCGGGAAACGGGGGAACCGCAACCAGAACCGCAACCAGAAACGACCACAACCTCACCCCGAACCCCAGGCCCCAGGCCCCAGGCCCCAGGCCCCAGGCCGCACACAGACCCCACCCAGCCCCCACACCGGAATTAACCAACAGCATCGATGATGAACTGGGCCCCTGCTCGTCGGCCCCAGCGCCCCGACTAGTCCAGGGCCCCGTTCCCGGTTGCGGGACCGCGCGAAGACCCGGCGGAAGGACAGCAGGGCCAGAGTGAGCCAGCACAGGTCGGCCAGGAGCATCAGCCCGACCGAGGCCAGGACCGTGGCAGCGGGCACGCCCGCCTCCACCGCCCGTACCGCGGCCCGCCCGGGTTCAGGCGGAGCTCTCGGGCCCCTGCCATTTCTCACGGACGAACTTGTCCACGTCGTAGGGCATCAGGTTGAGCGGCGGCCCGGGGACGACGCTCGCGTTCATCTCCCGAATCTTCTTGTTGAGCCCCTCCAGGAGCTCGCGCACCCGCTTCTCGGTCCTGGCGGTACGCGCCTCGACCAGGGTTTCCTGTGCTTCCCGGCGCAGCTTGAGGGTGGGCGGAAGCAGCGACACGTTCTCGCTCTTCAGCTTCCTCTTGATCCACCAGTTCTCGTCGTAGGGCTTATCGATGTCGGGGATCGGCTTGCCCGCGCCGGGGAGGTCGTCGAATTCCCCTCGCTCCCGGGCCTCCCTGATCTGGATGTCGATCCATGACTCGAAGCTCGCGCCGGGTGGTTTGCGCTCGGTCATCGAACAACCTCCTGGGGTTGGGGACTCTGCTCCCATGATGCGGTAGGCCCCCGGAAAACGTGCGTGACCCCAGCAGCGGACTGCCCTAGCGTGGACCCCGAACCAACAACCCCGCATCACCCCCACAGCGGCGACACACGGAGAACGGTGAGCATGAACCACGCCCCCACACGCCGACTCGGCACCTCCGACCTCGAGGTCTCCCCGTTGAACCTGGGCGGCAACGTCTTCGGATGGACGGCGGACAAGGCCGCATCCTTCGCGGTCCTGGACGCCTTCCGCGCCGGCGGCGGCAACTTCGTGGACACCGCGGACTCCTACTCGGCCTGGGCCGAGGGCCACACCGGCGGTGAATCCGAGCACGTGATCGGCGCCTGGCTGGCCGACCGCGGCCACGACGACATGGTGATCGCCACCAAGGTCAGCCAGCACCCGGACTTCAGGGGGCTGTCCGCCAGCAACGTCAAGGCGGCCGCCGAGGCCTCCCTGGGGCGGCTCGGGTTGGAGACCATCGACCTCTACTACGCCCACTTCGACGACGCCGAGACCCCGTTGGCCGAAAGCGCCGAGGCCTTCTCCGCACTGGTCGACGAGGGCAAGGTCCGGTACGTGGGCCTGTCCAACCACAGCCCGGACCGCATCCGCGAGTGGCTGGCGCTCTGCGACCAGAACGGGTGGCACCGCCCGGTGTGCGTGCAGCCCCAGTACAACCTGGTCGAGCGCGGCATCGAGAAGGACCTGGTGCCACTGGCCCAGGCGGAGAACCTGGCCCTGCTGCCCTACTTCGGGCTGGCCCGTGGTTTTCTCACCGGGAAGTACCGCCCGGGCGCCGCCGATGACAGCAGCCCTCGTGCGGGCAGGGCCCGCGCCTACCTGGACGGCCCGCGCGGGCCGCGGGTGCTGGCGGTCCTGGACGAGATCGCGGCCGAGCGCTCCGCACAGCTGTCCACCGTCGCCCTGGCCTGGCTGGTCGAGCGTCCCGGTGTGACCTCGGTGCTCTCCAGCGCCCGTGACCTGGACCAGCTGGAAGGGCTGCTGGCACTGAGCGACCTGCGCCTGACCGCCGAGGAGACCGCCAGCCTCGACGAGGCTTCCGCCTGATCCCCGCGCGCCGGTGAGGCAACGGGCGGGGATCACGCCCCGCCCGGGCCCACCCGCTCAGGGACGGTCGGCGCTCACCACCACGAACGGCAGTCCGACGAACAAGCGCCCCTGCGCCGCCCGCAGCCGCTGCTCGTCCAGCCACCTCCGGACCCGCTCCTCAGCGACCGTCCCCGCCCTCTTCACCCTCGCCGCGATCTGGGCCAGGAAGGGCAGGACCTCGTCGCTAGTGAACACGAACAACGCACCCTCCGCCTCGACCCCGGTGAACCCCGCAGCGCGCAGCTGCTCCGGCTGGCGGCGCGGAGCGCTCGGGTGGGTGACGGCATCGGCACTGGCGTGGACGACCTCCCTGGTCAGTTCGGGGTCGTCCGACTCGATCATGAAGGCGTCCCAATCCTGACCGATGAGGACCACGCGCCCACCGGGGGCCAGGACCCGATACGCCTCGGCCAGCGCCCGCGCCGGGTCCGGGACAGCGTGGAACAACCGCTCCGCCCGGTAGGCCCGGGCGGCCCCGTCCGCCAGTGGCAGAGCCCCGGCGCCCGCCAGAACGAACTCCCCTTCGGGGTGGCGCCGGCGAGCGGCGTCGAGCATACGCGCGTCGAGGTCGAGGCCGATCGTGCGCGCCCCGTCCCCGTCGATCTCGGCGACGGACAACCCCGCCCCGCAGCCCACGTCCAGGACCGTGTCACCGGGTTCGTACCGCAGGAGACCGCGCACCCGGGCGCGTAGTTCCCGAGCCCGGGGCTGCTGCTCGAAGCCATCGAGCCGGGCGAGCAGCTCGTTCACGTCATATCGCGCGGGGGTGGTCATAGGGCGATCCTCCCGCTTGTGCCGATCGCCCATCAACCCGTGGAAGATCCGGCCAGGTCGGGGGGACGGGCCCCCGCCCGAGAACAGCGGCTCCGGACCACTGGTGTACCCGGCGGTGAACTGCTTCCCGAAACCGGTTTCGCCCAGCCGCGCGCGAACGCGCTCCGTGATCCGGTCCACGTCGCCGCGTTCGGCCTTCGGCAACGGCACTCCCACCGACTCCCGGGCCGCCGCGGCCGTGCCCAGCAGGCGGGCGGCAGCCTCGTCCTGGCCGCTGAGTGAGCGCGCCCCGGCGATCCTCTCCAGGCCGAGAGCCACCGCTCGGGCGTCCCCGGTCCCCCGGGCCGCGGTGAGCCCTTCGGTGTGCAGTTCGAACGAGAGGTCGGCGTCACCGCGCAGCTCGGCGACGAAACCGAGTTCGGCCAGGGCCAGCGCGGCCCCGGGCAGCCAGTCGACCCGCACTGCCCAGTCCGCCATCTCCCGAATGTGCGCCTCGGCCTCGTCGAGATGACCCTGGCGGCGTGCGGACAGGCCGAGCCCCATCCGCGCGTACTGCGTGTTGGCGATGTCCCCCTGGCCGCGAACCAGCGCCAGCGCTCTGCCGTGCAAGGCGTCCGCGCGTTCGAAGTCCCCTTCCAGCAGGGCGATCCGGCCGAGCCCAGCCACCGCACCGGAGGCCTCCACCCACAGTTCCAACCGCTCGGCGGCGCTGAGGGCGGACTCGCGTAGACGGGTGGCCTCCGGGTAGTCGCCCCGGACCTCGGCGAGCACGGCGAGGGTGATCTGGGCGAACATCCGCCCCCAGGCGTCCCCGAGTTCCTCGAACAGGTCGAGCGCTTCCTGCGCCTGCTGCCCGGAGCGTCGCAGTTCGCCGCGCCCCAGGGTGTGCGAGGACTGCGCCACCAGGGACGCCGCAAGCCCCCACGTGTCCATACGCGTGCGGAAGGTCTCCTGCGCCTGGTTCACGAGATCCTCACTGACCTCCTGGTCGGCCCGGCTCTGCAGCACGATCCCGAGCAGCAGCGCCGAACGTGCGCGTTCGAGTGGAACGTCCTCCCCGGGAGAGGCTTCCACTCCGTCGAAACCCCCGAGCACGGCGCCGACCCTGGCCGCGTGGTCGTCCTCGGAGCCGGTGAGTATCGAGAACGCCAGGGCCATGGCCTCGCCAGCCACCGACAGCGAGGACGGCTCCGAGGGGGTGCCGGTCCTCCGGGCCCGGGCCAGGAACCGGTCCCCCTCCCGGTACTGTCCGCGCAGGTACCAGTACCAGCACTGCGCTCCGGCCAGCCGCAGGGCCGGTTCGGCGGCCCCGCGGTCGGCGAAGGTGTCCAGTGCGGCGCGCAGGTTGGCCTTTTCCTCGTCCAGACACCGCACCCCCTCCTCCTGCGCGCTACCGAAGAGAGTGGCCCGCGCGCGTTCGGCGAGTCCGGTGTAGTGCAGGGCGTGCCGGTACTCGACGTCCTCCGCTTCCCCAGCCTCGTGCAGGCGCTGGTAAGCGTATTCGGCGATGGACTCCAGTAGGTGGAGGCGGCGGCCTCCGCGCGGGGCGTCGGCGGCGACCACGAGGGAGCGGTCCACGAGCCGGGTGAGCAGGTCCAGGACCTCCTCCGGGGCCAGTTCCTCCTCGGTCCCGCCCGAACACACTTCTTCGGCATCCTCCGCGGTCCACCCTCCGCTGAACACAGCCAGGCGCCGCAGCAGGATCCGTTCGTCCCGGTCCAGCAAGTCCCAGCTCCAGTCGATGATCGCGCGCAGGGTGCGCTGGCGCAGCGGGAGGTGGCGCTGGGCGGTGGCCAGGAGACGGAAGCGGTCGTCCAGACGGCACAGGACCCCGCTGAGGCCGAGGGTCCGCACACGGGTCGCGGCGAGTTCGAGGGCGAGGGGGATGCCATCCAGGCGGCGGGTGAGCAGGGCGATGTCGGCGGCGTTGTCGTCGCTGAGCGCGAAACCGGGTGCGGAGGCGGCGGCCCGGGCGGTGAAGAGCCGGACGGCGCTCGACCGGCGGATCAGCTCGGGGGCGGCGTCCGCGGGCGGGACCGGCAGCGGGCCGACCGCGTGGAGGGTCTCGCCGGGAACGCCGAGGGGTTCGCGGCTGGTGGCCAGGACCCGGAGTCCGGGCAGCCGGGCCAGGAGGGCACCGACCAGCTCCGCGACCGGATCGATGAGGTGCTCGCAGTTGTCGAGCACCAGGAGGACCTCCTGGCCTTCCAGTGCGTCCACCAGGCGTTCGAGGGGCGCGCGGCCGCCGCGGTCACGGACGCCGAGAGCGTGGGCGAGGGTCTCGGCGGGGTCGGAGACCAGGGCCGAGGCGGGCTCGCCGGGCTGGGTTCGCTGGACCGCGAACTCCACCATACGGACACCGTCGGCAGGGACCGTGTCGAGCTCGTGGGCCAGGGCAGTGGCCAGGCGCGTCTTGCCGACCCCGCCGAAGCCAGTGAGCGTCACCAGGCGCGCGGCCTCCAGCAGCGAGCGGACCCGCCGCATGTCTTCTTCCCTGCCGAGGAGTTCGGTGAGCGGCAGGGGTATCCGTGGCCGTAGCGAGGGTTCGGGATCGGGGTGGGGTGCGCGGGCAGGCGGGGAGGCCTTGGCCGGCTCGGAGTGGCGCTCCCCCAGGGGTTCCTGGCGCAGAATCCGGCTGTGGAGTCCGGCAGCCTCGGGGCCGGGGTCGATGCCCAGTTCCCCGCGCAGACGTTCGGCCAGGGCCGTGTACGCCGCCAGGGCGTCGGCCTGGCGGCCGTCCTCGTACAGGGCGCGCATGTGGGCGGCGACCAGGCGCTCGCGCAGCGGGTGCACGGTGATGAGTTCCCGCAGCACGTCGGTGACCTGCCGGTATTCGCCGAGGTCGAGTCGGGCGAAGGCATGTTCCTCCACCGCGGCCAACCGTTCCTCCTCCAGTCGGGTGCGGGCGGGTTGGCTGAACCCGTCGTCGGCGAGGTCGGCCAGTGCGGGGCCGCGCCACAGGTCAAGGGCTTCGGAGAGCAGGTCGGCGCGGGTGCGCGTTCGCTCCTCGGTGCGGGCGGACGCCACCAGGGCGTGGAAGCGTCCGGCGTCGACGGCCTCGGCGGGGACGTCGAGCAGGTAGCCGGGTGCACGGAACCGGACCAGACCCCGAGCGCCGGGTTCGGCCTCCTCCAGGGCACGGCGCAGCGCCCACACCTTGCGTTGCAGGGCGCGTTCGGGGCTGCGCGGGTGTGCGTCGGCACCCCATACGTCCTCCACCAGGCGGTCCGCGGAGACCGGGTGGCCGCGGTGCAGGACGAGGTCGGCGAGGAGGGCGCGGACCTTGCGCTCGGGGATAGCGATTTCGGCGCCGCCGGTGGTCCAGACGGCGACCGGTCCGAGTACACCGAAACGCATGCCCTCACCGTACCGAGTGCGGACCGAGTGCGGGGGACCCGAGTGTGGGGTCAGCAAGGAACACCAAGGCCCGAAAGAAGGAGCGTGGCACCCGTGCACAGCGAAGACCCCGTCCGGCTGTCCCTGATCATCGGCAGTACCCGTGAGGGCAGGTTCGGCCCCACCGTCGCCCGTTGGTTCCTCCGGTTGGCCCGTGAGTACCGGGGCGTGGAAGTCGATGTGATCGACCTCGCCGACACCGAACTGCCCGACCGCATCGTCGAGGAGTCTCCACTGCCCGCGCAAGTCGCGGAACTGGCGCCCCGGCTGGCCGAAGCCGACGCCTTCGTGGTCATCACACCCGAGTACAACCGCAGCTTCTCCGCCCCGCTCAAGACCGCGATCGACTGGTTCCACGAGGAGTGGGCCGCCAAACCGGTCGGGTTCGTGTCCTACGGCGGGGTCTCCGGCGGCATGCACGCCGTCCAGCACCTGCGTTCGGTCTTCGCCGAGCTCCGGGCCACCTCGATCCGGGAGAACGTCTGCTTCCCCAACTACTGGGACGGGTTCGACGCGGACGGCAACTGGCCCAAGGACGCCAAGGGCAGCGCCGAGGCCGCGGGCGACCTGCTCGACGAACTCACCTGGTGGGCGCGCGCCCTGCGCACCCACCGCGCTGCCGAGCCCCTGACCTCCTGACCAGGCGCCCGACCGATCCCCGCACCCCCACGAACTCCGGAAAGGCCACCATGACCACGCACGTACCCACCGTCCAGCGCGCGAGCCCGCGCACCTGGGTCGCATTGGCGATCATGACACTGCCCGTCTTCATGATGGCCAACGACGTCTCCGTCCTCTTCCTGGCGCTCCCCGCGATCAGCGCGGACCTGCAGCCGCAGGCCACGCAGTCCTTGTGGATCCTGCACGTCGGTGAGCTTCTCGGCGCGGGGCTCGTACTGACGATGGGCCGGCTCGGTGACCGGGTGGGGCGGCGGCGCCTGCTGCTCATCGGTCTGGCCGCCTACGCGGTGGCCTCCACGATGGCCGCGTTCTCGCCCAACCCCGAAACCCTCATCGTGGCGCGGGCCCTGATCGGGGTATCCGTGGCCACCATCTCCCCGTCCACGTTCTCGCTGCTGCGGCAGATGTTCCCCGACCCCAAGCAGTTCTCCCTGGCCGTGGCGATGAACCTCAGCATGTTCTCGGTGGGTATGGCGCTGGGTCCGCCGCTGGGCGGGCTGCTGCTCACCTACTTCTGGTGGGGCTCGCTGTTCCTGGTCAACGTCCCGGTGGCGCTGTTCGCACTGCTCACCCTGCCGTTCCTGCTGCCCGAGTACCGGGACCCGGGCGCGGGCCGGCTCGATCCGCGCAGCGTGCTGCTCTCCACCGTCGCGCTGGTGCTCGTGGTGTACGGACTCCAGGAACTGGCCGCTCAGGGTGCGCGCCCGTCGCTGCTGACCGCGGTCGTGGTGGGTGCGCTGCTGCTGTGGTTGTTCGTGCGCAGGCAGCGGCGGTTGGCCGATCCCCTGTTGGACCTGGGGATGTTCGCCCGGCCGGTGTTCGCCGTGGCGATATCGCTGAGCTTTTTGATGCTGCTCGCGGCGTCCGGGGCCGACCTCTTCCTGGTGCAGTTCCTCCAGTCCGCGCTGGGCCTGTCCCCGGGTGTGGTGGGGCTGCTGCTGATCCTGCCCGCGGCAGCGTCCTTCGTGAGCACGATGCTCACCCCGGTGCTGATCCGGTTCATGAGTTCGGGGGCGGTGGTCGGGTCCGGGATGCTGCTGGCCGCTGTCGGGCTGGTGGTCGTGTTGTTCGCGGCCGGGAGCGGCACCGTGTGGGCGCTGATGCTGGGGAGCACGCTGGTGTCCGTGGGCGGTGGTCCGGTGATGACGCTCGGCAGCCAGCTGGCGCTGTCCAGTGTGCCGATGGAGCGGACCGGGTCGGCTTCGGCCATGGGCGACGTGAGCAGCGGGCTGGGGCAGACCCTGGGTCTGGCGCTCATGGGCAGTCTGGGGTTGGCCGTGTACCGGATCAGCCTGAGCGGTTCCCTCCCCGAGGGCGTGTCCTCGGCTCAGGGGGACGTGGCCGGGGACAGCATCGGTGGGGCGGTCGCGGTCTCCGAGCAGGTGGGCGGTTCGGTCGGTGCGGCAGTGCGCGAGGCGGCCGGGTCGGCCTTCGGCCTGGGACTGCAGGTGACCGCCGGGGCCGGGGCGGTGCTGCTGTCCGTGGCGGCACTGGTGGTGCTGGTGTTGTTGCGGGGGCACCGGGCCGACCGGCCGGAGGAACCGGAGGAGGGCGGGTCAGGTGATACCGCCTGATTCGCGGGTATTCACGTAGGGTAATCATGTGACTTCGATGGGCCATTGCGCCTGTCCAGCCGAATCCACGGGGGACGACACCACATGAGCACCGACTTTCCCGAAGGCCCCGGCGGTCCAGGTAGCCCGGGCGGTCCGGGCGGCCCCCAAGGACCGGGCAGTCCAGGCGGGCCAGGCGGGCCAGGAGGTCCGGGTGGCCCTGGAGGTCCCAGCGGTCCGGGCGGCCCCGGGGGCGAGCCCGGTTCCTTCGACGAGTTCCTGGCCCGCTTCCTCGGCGGGTCCCGCGGTCCCGTCCGCCGCGTCGACCTGTCCAAGCTGATGAGCCCCGAAGCCCGCCAGGTGGCCGACGCCGCCGTCCGGCGCACCCTGGAGAGCGGCGGGGCCGACGTCGACTCCGTCCACCTGCTCTGGTCCCTGCTGCGCTACCCGCCCGTCCGCGAGCTCCTGGCCCGCACCGACACCGACCTCGCGCCGCTGGAGGACGTGGTCGGCCAGGCCGTCGCCCAGGCCCCGCGGTCGGTGCGCGGCGGCGCGGCCCGGCTCACGCCCGCCGCCAAGCGCACCTTCCTCGACGCCCTCCAGATCGCCCGCGCCACCGGCAGCTCCAGCATCACGCCCGAGCACCTGCTGTTCGCGCTGGCGGTCAACCCCGACGCCCCGGTCGGCCAGCTGCTGCGCGACTCCGGGCTCACCCCGCAGGCGCTCCAGAAGGCCGCCGGTCCGGCGCCCACCGGGGAACAGACCGAGCCGGAACCATCCGACACCCCGCATCTGGACGAGTTCGGCACCGACATGACCGCGCTCGCCCGCGAGGGGCGCCTGGACCCGGTGGTCGGCCGCGAGGACGAGGTCGAACAGTGCATCGAGGTGCTGGCCCGGCGGCGCAAGAACAACCCTGTGCTCATCGGGGACCCGGGGGTGGGAAAGACCGCGATCGTGGAGGGCATCGCCCAGCGCATCTTCGACGACGACGTCCCCGAAACCCTGCGCGGGCGCCGCCTGGTCCAGTTGGACCTGTCCGGGATCGTGGCGGGCACCCGCTACCGGGGCGACTTCGAGGAACGGCTCAACGCGATCGTGGACGAGATCCGCGCGCAGTCGGAACAGCTGCTCATCTTCATCGACGAGATCCACACCCTCGTCGGGGCGGGCGCGGCCGAGGGGTCCACCAGCGCCGGGAACATGCTCAAGCCCGCGCTGGCCCGCGGTGAGCTGCACATCATCGGCGCGACCACCGTGGACGAGTACCGCAAGAACATCGAGAAGGACGCCGCCCTGGAGCGCCGGTTCCAGCCGATCCAGGTGCCCGAGCCGTCGGTGGCGGACACCGTCGACATCCTGCGCGGCCTGCGGGACCGTTACGAGGCCCACCACCAGGTGCGGTTCAGCGACGAGAGCCTGGTGGCGGCGGCCGAGCTGTCCGACCGCTACGTCACCGACCGTTTCCTGCCGGACAAGGCCATCGACCTCATCGACCAGGCCGGTGCGCGGGTGCGGTTGCGACTGAAGACCTCCAGCTCAACCCTGCGCGAGCTGGAGAAGAAGTGCAAGGACCTGGAGGAACGCAAGGAGAAGGCGGTCCAGGAGGAGGACTACGAGAAGGCCTCCGCGCTGCGCGACGAGATCAGCGCGGCCAAGGGCAGCATGCACCAGGCGCGCGGTACCGGTTCGGCGGTGCCCGAGGTGGGCCCGGCCGACATCGCCGAGGTGGTCTCGCGCAGCACCGGCATCCCGGTGACCCAGCTGACCCAGGAGGAGCGGGAGCGGCTGGTCAACCTGGAGGAGGTACTGCACGACCGGGTCATCGGCCAGGACGAGGCGGTCACCGCGGTCTCCGAGGCGATCCGCCGCAACCGCGCGGGGCTGGGCGACCCGGACCGGCCGGTGGGGAGCTTCCTGTTCCTGGGGCCGACCGGTGTGGGCAAGACGGAGCTGGCCCGGGCGCTGGCCGAAGCGCTGTTCGGCTCCGAGGACGCCATGGTCCGGATCGACATGAGCGAGTTCCAGGAGCGGCACACCTCGAGCCGCCTGACCGGTGCGCCTCCCGGGTTCGTGGGGTACGAGGAGGCCGGTCAGCTCACCGAGGCGGTGCGGCGGCACCCGTACTCGGTGCTGTTGCTCGACGAGATCGAGAAGGCCCACTCGGACGTGTTCAACCTGCTGTTGCAGCTGCTGGACGACGGCCGGCTGACCGACGGCCAGGGCCGGACCGTGGACTTCCGCAACACGGTGGTCATCATGACGAGCAACCTGGGCTCGGAGGTGATCACCGGCGGCGGCCCGATGGGGTTCAGCGCCAACGGCCAGATGGACCCGGACACCGAGCGCCGCGTGATGCGCCGGTTGAAGGAGGAGTTCCGCCCGGAGTTCATCAACCGCATCGACGAGGTCGTCTTCTTCCCCCAGTTGGGTGAGGCGGAGATCGGTCAGATCACCCGGTTGATGCTGGAGCGGACCGAGCAGCGCCTGCGCGCCCAGGACATCCAGGTGCGGTTCACCGACGAGGCGGTCCGGTGGCTGGCCCAGCGCGGCTACCAGCCGGAGTTCGGCGCCCGCCCGCTGGCCAGGACCATCCAGCGCAACGTGGGCAACCGGCTGTCGCGGATGGTCCTGGACCGCCGGGTGGTCTCCGGCGACCACGTGGTGGTGGACGTCAACGGGGAGGACGAACTCACCATCGCCACGGTGCCCTCCTTCTAGGCAAGGACCGCTTCTGCGGCAGACGCCGTCCGACCGGGGATCCTCGTTTCTTTCGGGGATCCCCGGCCCGCTGTAGTCAGTGCGGGATCACGGCGACGGGCCAACGTGGCCGGAAGAGGGGCCCTCGTTCCCGGCGGACCCGTCCTCGGCATATGTGCGACCATCCTGCGTCAGCACGCGCTCCGCGGTCCGGCTTCGGCGGTGACTCCGCCGAGATCGTCGGTGATGGACAGCTCCCCCTCGGAGGAGGACGAGGAGCCGGTGTCGAAGCCGTTCCAGTCGGACCCGGCGACCAGTTCGAGGGTCTGCTCCAGGCCCTCGACCTCCTCGGTCACGGCGTTGGTGAGGGAACCGGCGAGCAGCTCGGCCGCGGCCTCCGCACCTGGACCGTGGTAGACCGTGGTCGCATCGGGAACCCGCAGTTCGGGATTGCCCGTGCCGGTGACCGTGTAGCCCTCATTGACCAGAACCGCCTGGATCTCCAACGCGAGACCATCGATCCCGGTGTTGTTCAACACCTCGACCGAGACGTCGGAGGGGTCGGCAGCTTCCTCCTCAGACTCCTGACCGGAACCATCGTCTTCCTCTCCCCCCGTGAGGTCCACACCGTTGTTGATCGCCCCGAACAGCTCCGAGGCCGCGGGCTCGCTCAGGATGATGCGGTTCTCGTTGTCCGGGTGAACGCCGTTGGGGACGGTGACGAACTGGATCCGATCCAGGTCGACCTCGCGCATGGAGATGGCGATGTCGGCCATCGTGTTGACGGTCAGGCCCTCGTCGGTGGTGATGGAGTCGGTCACCGCGCCGAGGAAGTTGGTGATGGTCACGGGGCTGGTCATCACCTCGCTGCTGAGCACCTCGCGCAGCATGGCGCCCATGAACTCCTGCTGGCGGTCGATCCGGGACAGGTCGCTGCCGTCACCCTGGGCGTAGCGCGAGCGCACAAACCCCAGCGAGTCCTCGCCGTCCAGGGTCTGCAACCCGGCGTCCAGCTTCAGGTGCGCCTTGACGTCGTCGATCGGCTCGGGGATGCACATCTCCACCCCACCGATGGCGTCCACCATGTCCTTGAACCCGGCGAAGTCCATCACGACGAAGTGATCCAGGTGCACCCCGGTGACCTGCTCGACGACCTTCCACTGGCAACCCACCCCGCCGAAGTTCATCGCGGAGTTGATCATGCCGTGCTGCGCCGACATGCCCTCGTACCCCTCCACCGCCTCACAGGCGGGCAGGTCGACCATCAGGTCACGGGGCAGGTTCACCAGCGTGGCCGCACCGCTGTCCACGTTGATGCTCGCGATGAGCATCGTGTCGGGCCGCTCACCCTCGGCGTCGCCGTAGTCAGCGTTCTCCCCCGAGCGCACGTCCGAACCGATGATCAGGAGGTTCATCACCCCCTCAACGCTGGTGGGCCGGTCCCACTCGTCAGTGTCCACCTGGGCGGTCGTGATGTTACCGATCAAGCCCTGGTACCAGCCGTAACCGCCCAGACTGGCGACGATGACCAGGGCGGTGGCCACGCAGGCGACCCGCTGCCCGATGGACAGCCGGGCGGACGGCCGAGGGGATGGCGAACGTGGCAACGTCGGACTCCGTACTTCTCGTTCCAAGCGGACCCGGTCAGCGTGCCAGGGCTTTCTGAGCCGTTCCTGAAACAAGCTGAAGGAGGCTTTCAGGTTGGGAACGAGCGGTTCGCGGAGGGTGAGAGCACACGGAACACGGGACAGCGGCGAAGTAAACCGGGACAGCGGAGCAACCAGGGACAGCGCTGTCCGGGAACGGAGCGTCGGATCCCGGCAAGGGAACATCGTGTCCCGGGATACGCCGGGAACACCGCCGTGCCCCCGGGAAAGGACCCCGTCAGTAGTTCGGGCGCACGTCCGCGACCGCGCCGGAGAGGTCGAGGATCACGTGGTACTCCTGCCCGTCCCCGCCGCGTACCTGGACCTCCCACCCCTGCCAGCCGTCCTCGTCCACACGATCCACGCCGGTGGCCTCAGCCCCTTCACCGACCGCCTCCTCAGCGGCAGTGGCGGCCTCCTCCTGGTCGGCCTCGTACGAGGAGCCGGTGTCTTCCCAGGGGGCGGGGCCCCCGTCGGTGTCCCGGAAGGTCAGTCCGTTGACGGTGAACACCCCGGCGGCGTCGCGTTCGGGATCCTCGTCGGGGTCGTGGCGCACGCCCAGCGTGACCTCGGTGCCCTCCAAAGCGCGCAGCTCCACCAAAAGCGCGGCCGCGGTGCCGTCACCGTCGAAGTCCTCCAGTACCGGATCGGTGAGCAGCCACGCCCGGGGGCCGAAGTCGACCCCTACTCCCCCGACGTACCAGTCCTCGGGCCCGTCACCGGAGCGCAGTTCACCGGTCAGCTGTTCGAGGCCGTCCACCGGCAGGGAGGTCCCGTCCCCAACCGGGGAGCGAAGCGTGGGCGCGCTCGTGAAACCATCGAGGCGGATCGTGTCCACCGCCAGGTCCGGTTCCCTGAGAAAGAGGTACCCGCTCACACCCAGAACCGTCAGGGCAGCCGCAACGCAGGTGATGAGGGGCGTCCTGCGGCGTCGCATCATCGGTTCCTTCGGCGGTGGATGGTCGGGCGGGCTGGTCGAGCTTGACGGTCGGGCGGAGTTGACGGGCGGATCTCATTGTCCATCAGCCTCATGATGGGAACCTGAATCCAACCTGAAGACCGCCTTCAGGTCGTCTTCATCACGGGCTCAGCATTCACCGGCATGCTGGAGCGGACCAAGGAAGCAGGAGGGCACGGCGCGGTGGCGATTCTGGTGGTGGAGGACGAGGAGGGCATCGTCTCCTTCGTCCGGCGTGCTCTGGAGAACGCCGGATACCGGGTGGTGGTCTCCGCGGACGGCGTCGACGGGCTGGTCATGGCCCTGTCCGACGACATCGACCTGGTCGTCCTGGATCTGGGGCTGCCGGGCCTGTCGGGTGAGGAGGTCCTGCGGCGGCTCCGGCTGCGCCGCCCCTCCGTCCCGGTGATCGTACTCACCGCCAAGGACGCGGTCGACGACCGGATCGCCAACCTCGACGCCGGGGCCGACGACTACATGGTCAAACCGTTCAGTGTGCGCGAGCTCCTGGCCAGGATCAGGGCCCGGCTGCGGACCAGCGGGCAGGAGCGCGGCGACACCCTGAGCGTCGGTGGCCTCACCCTGGACCTGAGCGGGCATACCGCTTTCGTGGACGGCGCCACCATCGCCCTGTCCGCGCGGGAGTTCGCCCTGCTGTCGGTCCTCCTGAACCACCCCGGCCAGGTGTTCTCCCAGGCCCAACTGCTCGACCTGGTGTGGGGTTACGACTTCGACGGCGCCTCCAACGTCGTCGAGGTCTACGTAAGCCAGCTGCGCCGCAAACTCGGCGCGGAGCGCATCCAGACCGTGCGCGGGGTCGGCTACCGGCTGAGCGGCAGCGACCAGTGAGGGCCAGGTGAGCGACGGATGAGTCTCTCCCGGCGTCTGGTCCTGCGGGCACTGGTGGTGATGGTGCTGGTGGTCGGCGGCATCATCGCCCTGACTCACGCGCTGGTCCTGGTTTCGGGACGCAACGACGTCGACAACCTGCTGCGCCAGGAGTCCGCGCTGCTGAGCGAGGCGCTGGGCGACCAGATGCCCGTCGTCGCGGGGCTGGACGGCATGGTCTCGGGTCCCGAGGCCGAGCGCGCCGCACGCCAGGTGCTGGCGATCCGCCCCAGCGGGGCCAGGCACGTGTCGTTGGTACACGTCAACGGGGTGCGGCTGCAGAGCACCGGCGGTCCCGCCAAGGTCGCGGCGCTGATGCGCGGTGACGACGCGCCCGAGGCGGCCCCCGGGGTCGCGCGCACCGTGGACACCGGTATCGGCAAGGTCCGGGTGCTGGACACCCCCGTCACCGACGCGACCGACGCGAAGGTCGCCGTCATCACCGTGGCGGCGCCGTTAGACGCGGTACATGACACGGCCACCACGGTCCTGCTGGTCACCGCCCTGGCCGGAGGGCTCGGCGTCGGGGTCGGCGGCGGCGCGCTGTGGGTGGTGGTGCGGCGCACCCTGGCACCGGTGCGGGAGGTGTCGGCGGCGGCCAAGGAGATCTCCCCGGCCGACCTGACCACGCGGGTACCCGTCCCCGGTACCCGCGACGAGATCGCGGAGCTGACCACCGAGATCAACCGGATGCTCACCCGGATCGAGGCGGCGGACACCGAACGACGCCGTTATCTGGCGGCGATCTCCCACGAGGTACGCACCCCGCTCGCGGTGGCCGAGGGGCACCTGGAGCTGTTGGGCGGGCCGGAGGCGGAGATCGTACACGCCGAGCTCGAACGGTTGCGGCGGGTGCTGGAGGACCTCATGGCGGTGGCGCGCGGGGGTGACGGGGTCGACGCCGACCGCGGTCCGGTGTTCCTGCCGGACCTGTTCGACGCCGTCCGGGACCGGGTCCGACCGCTGGCCTTCGCCCCGGCCGTGGTTTTTCATGAGGCTTCTCCGCAGGTCGTGCTCGGGGACCAGGCCAGGTTGGAGCAGTGCCTGATGAACCTGATCTCCAACGCGATCGACCACAACCCACCGCGAGTCCGCGTCGAGGTGACCACCGAGGTCCGCAGGGACACGGTGGCCCTGGTCGTCACGGACGACGGCACCGGGATCGACCCCGAGCTGCTGCCCCGCGTGTTCGAGCCGTTCGTGACCACGCGCTCCGACCAGGCGGGCGGGCTGGTCGGTCTGGGGCTGTCGATCGTGCGGTCCCTGGTGACGGCGCAGGGCGGCAGCGTGGACGTCGAGAGCGGGGCCGGGGGGACGGTGGTCCGTGTGGTACTGCCCGTCGCCAAGGCCTGAGGGTGCCCCGGAACGTCCACGACACAGGCGGGCACGGGGAGCGACGGGGTGAGCAGGGCTCGGGGTGTGCGGGTCGGCGGGGGCCGGTGAGCACTGTGCGGCCCCCGCCGACCGGGATCAGGAACCGGTGTCGCCGGCGCCGTTGACACCGCTGGTGCGGATCTGGTCGCGGATCCACTCCCCGGCGGGCTTGAGCGCGTCGGTGCCCGCGAAGGGTCCGCCCGCGGCGCAGGTCCCGGGCTCGAAGACCGCGCCGGAGCGGTGGTCGTCCGAGTAGTTCCAGTTCACCCAGCTGATCTGCTCCTGGGCCATGAAGTCGAGGTAGGCCTGGGCGGAGACGAAGTCGTCCTCGCCGTCACCGGTGTGCTCCTGGGTGCCGAACTCGGTCACGAACAGGGGCAGTTCCCGGGCGGCCTGCTGGAAGACGTCGAAGTGGAGCCCGTCGTGCGAGGCCGCGTAGAAGTGGTAGACGTACATGATGTTGTCCGCGTCGACCGGGTCGGCGACGATCTCGGAGTGGTCCGAGCCCTCGGAGACGCCCAGTGAGGACCAGGCGCGGGTGCCGACCAGCACGACCGCCTCGGGGTCGTGCTCGCGGATCACCGGGATGACCTGCTCGGAGTAGCTCTTGATCGAGTCCCAGGAGACCCCGTTGGGTTCGTTGGCGATCTCGTACAGGACGTTGTCCTTGTCCGCGTGCGCGGCGGCGATCTCGGTGAAGAAGTTCAGCGCGAGGTCGGTGTTGTGGTTCGGGTCGCCGGGTGTGAGCATGTGCCAGTCCACGATCACGTAGAGGCCGCGCTGGGTGCCCTCCTCGATGAGATCGTGCACCCGGTCGGTGAAGCCGCGGGGGTCGGTCTCGTAGCCGCCCTCCTGGATGTACAGGGACACCCGGAGGACGTCGGCGTTCCAGTCGTCGGCGAGGGCGTCGAGCGAGGCGTCGGTGAGGCAGTGGTCGAACCACTGGAGTCCGTGCGAGCTCATCCCGGTGAGCTGGATCGGCTGGCCGTTCTCGTCGCAGAGTTTGAGGCCGCACACCTGGAGCTGGCCGTGCGCGTCCACGGTGCTCAGGGCGGCCTCGCCGGAGACGGGGTCGGCCTGGGCGGTCTGGGTCCGCTCTGCTGGGTCCCCGGTGAGCAGGGCGGCCCCGAGTAGGAGCGCTCCCATGCCCGCGAGGCCGAGGGTGCGAAAGGGTCTTCTCCGGGTGGGGCCGATGGTGGGCGGGGCTTCGGGGGTGGTGCGGTGGCGCGCCAAGGAGAACCTCCAGCGGGGTGCGGACCAGGCTGCGCGCGGGGGTTCGCGCGCCCCGGATCCGGAAGGAGTATTTCCTGACCGAAGCTAGGTTCCGGTTGCCCAGACGTCAAGTACGGTAACCGAAAGTGATCACACTGGCCCGCGTCGCCTCCTGCTGCCCGTGGGGCACACCAGTATCCGGTGTGCCCCACGACTGGCCGCCTCAGACCCTGCTCGGGGCATGCTGAGCCAGGCGGGCTCGGGCGCGCCCAGGCGGGTTCAGGCGGGCTCGGGCTGGGGTTCGGGCCCCGGCGGTTCCGGGAGCGGCTCGGGAACCGGCTCCGGTACCGGGTCCGGGCTCGGCTCCGGCGGCACCGGGTCGGGCGGCATCGGCGCGGGCGGGAACGGGTCCGGCGGCATGGGATCGGGTTGACGCAGGGTCCGGTCCGGGTTGTGTGCGCTCATGCGGGTTTCCTCCTCTCGGTGCGGTGTTCCTCGGTATTCCCCTGTGGAGACCGGGTGTTCCCGGTCGATCTAAGTTCTGTGTCGGTTCCGGGTCCCCGTCAGTCCCGTGCGGCTGGTCGCCGCACCGCTCTTCGGTTCACCGCTCTTCGGTCCGCTGTTCCTCTTCGTCCCCTGCCTCCTCCGCTCTGGAACGCTGGTTCAGGCGCTTGCCCGCGCGTTCGTTGAGGACGGAGACGGTGTCCACCAGACGGCCCAACCTGCTTTGGCCCGCCTCCGCACCCAGGCGTTCCTCCACCTGGGGCGGGGCGTCGGGCAGCAGCCAGCCGACCAGCCGCATCGCCTCCTGGGTGAGCCCGGGCGCGATCCCGCGGGCGGCCAGACCGGCCCGGGCCGCCGGTGTGATCACGAGGAAGCTCTTTCGCCTGGCCGTGGCGTGCACGATGTGACGGGCGGCGCGTTCGGCGCTCACGCTCAGCAGGGGGAGCCCGGCGAGCAGCGCGAACCACGCGTACTCGCGTTCGGGGTCGCCGCTGAAGGCCACTCCGCGGTGCGAGCCGGTGCGCATCAGCCCGGGCACGACGGTGGTGACGCGCACCCCGGTGCCCGCGGTCTCGGCGGCCATGCCCTCGGAGAGCGCCGCCCAGGCGTGCTTGGCGGTGGAGTAGGGCAGCAGGTGCGGCACCGAGAGGTAGGCGCCGATCGAGGTGATGTTGACGATGACGCCCCGGGTGTCCCGCAGCCGGTCCACGGCGGATCGGGAGAGGTGGAACGGGCCCCAGAACATGATGTCCATGGCCTGCCGGAAGTGGTCGTCGGTGTGGGCCTCCTGCGGACCGACCCGCATGATCCCGGCGGAGTTGACCACCGCGTCGAGGCGGCCGAAGTGCTCCTCGGCCTCGTCGAGCAGGGACTCGATCTGCTCGGGATCGGTGAGGTCGCAGACCACCCCGTGGGCATCCACGCCCCGACCGGTGAGTTCGGCGACCGCCCGGTCCAGGTCCTCCTGCCCGCGGGCGCAGATCACCACGCAGGCCCCGGCGGCTCCGAACTCGCGGGCCAGCTGTAGGCCGAGCCCTCGGGAGCCGCCGGTGATCAGCACGACCTTGCCAGACATGAGCCCGGAGCGGCGGCGCTCGGACAGCGCGGAGACGCCGACCCCGAGGGCGGCTCCGGCCGCACCCCAGGCGAGGAGTTCGAGATTGCGCTTGTACGCGGGGACCGGTTCGGGTGCGGGCGCATACCTGCGGCGGACCCGGGACCACGCCCAGCGGGCTCCGATCAGCGCGAGGGGCGCCTTCCAGCCGGTCACCGAGAACCTCCCGCACTGTCGCGGACGGCGGGTGTGTGCTGGGTCTGTGGCATATGCGTCCCTGTTCGTCGAATACTTGTGTCTCCGGGGGATGTGGGTGCTCCGGTACCCGGCACACCCGAACCGAAAACGACAGCTGGGAAGTCATGGCGAAACCTGGGCGTCCGCGTTGGGGTGAAGCAGGTGACACGGATGCCCGAGTGGGGAGCCGGTTCAGGACACCAGGCCGTGGAGTTCCGTGACCCCGCTCGAATCCAATGTCAGCACCAATGCTCCGGGGACCGGAGTCAGTTCGTACCTTACGGTCTCTGGATCCTCGCCCTCCTCCGGAGGGCTGAGCAGTTCGGAGGAGAAGTCGAACCGCTCCGTGTTCTCCTCGGTGAACTCCCCCTGTCCCAGCGGGGTGATGACGATTCTGGAGACTGCTTCCTCCCCCGGTCCGAGGTCCGCGGGCTGGGTGTAGGCGACGTTCACGAGGACGTCGGCGAGGACTGTGCCCGCGTCCAGCCCCTTGACAGCTGCCCGGTCCGGTAGAGCCGTGGTGTCCAGCACCTTCCCCTCAGAGTCCGTGCGGTGCAGTAGAAGATCCTTGAAGTCGGAATCGGGGTACTCGACGATGAGCGCCCCCTCGCTGTCGACACGCAGGTACGCACCCTCATTGGAGAGCCCGTACCTGTCCAGCTCGACGAACTCCGCGGGGACCACGTCCAGATCCTGTCCGGTGAGCGTGTCGAAGGCACGGTCACCCAGCAGGAACACAGGGTCCGCACCGGGACGTGGGTCACCGCCGGGGATCAGGACCGGTGGGTACTCCTCCTCGTGGGGCGCCCACTCGCGACGCCACATCTGAGCCCCGGTCACCGCGTCCAGGGCCACCAGGGACACCATTCCCGAGGCTCGGGCCGCGTCGATCCGCTGGCCCCACTCTGTTCCACGGTACGGATCGCTCTCTTCGGGCTCCGAGTCGGCGCACATCTCGCCGATGATGATCTGCCCGTCGTAAGCTTGCACACCAGACTCGACCGCGACGCAGTACCGGTCGGGGTCCCCCTCCCCGTACGGACGCTCCCACAGCTCCTGACCGTGCACGTCGACCGCGCGCAGGGTCCAGTCGGCTCCGTACACATAGGCCTCGGGGGTGGTGTGCGGTCGGGACGCGTGGTTCGACGAAGCATCGTCGGTGAACGGTGCCTCCTCGACAATCTGCCCCGTCGAGGTGTCCAGAACCAGTCGGCGGCGATCGCCCTCGCTACCCGCCGTGACGATGACCGAGGCCAGATCGTTCCGGTGGTCGAAGGCCCCTGTCCCCCAGCCGGGCCCGGTGCGGGAGTAGCGGGCCCGGTAACTCCACAGTTCCTCTCCGGTCTGTCCGTCCAGACCGACCAGCCCGTCCGCCAGCACGACCACGGAACCGTGGGTGCCCGCTTCCACCCTGACGACCTCGGCGTTCTCCGGTGCCGTCCAGGTCCAGCCGACCTCACTGACACCGGTCGGAACCGGTGCGGGCTCGCCCGGCGCCTCGGACAGGAAAGTATGCGTGACCGGCCGGTACTCGGACAGGGGTGTCACCAGCGCGGCGGCCAGAAGCACGACCAGCGCCCCGGTGAGCGCCCCGGCCCGCCAACGACCGCGCGGCCGCTCCGGCGGCCTCACCAGCGTGCCCAGGTAGAGCGCCATGCCGAGCATGACCAGGATGGCCGCCACCCACAGCCCGGTCGCCACCTCCGAAGCGACGAAGTCCTCGGGAGACGTGATCAGCGGCAGTGTCTCGACCGGGGCGGTGACGAAGACGGAGAGCACCGCGAGGACGGTGAGTCCGACCAGGTATCGGGCGTGCCCGAAACTGCTCCGGTCATCCAGGTTGCCGACCGCGTAGACGATCCGCTCCACCATCAGGAGCGCGAACAGCATCAGGATCCCGGCAGGTAGCCACCACAGTCGGCTGACGACACCTTCCGGTTCCTCCCAGGGCACCTCGAACCACCACATCACCCCCAGGGCGAAGGGCAACACGGCCGCCAAGACGACGATCCCGGCCCGCCCGAGCGCCCCGGCCAACCACCGGGCGTCGTTCACGCGATCGGACTTGTCTTTCAACATCGGGGGTTGCTTTCCGTTCCGGTCGGTGTGAGTGGAATGTCGCTGGGGTCAGGCGGGGGATCAGGGCACCAGGCCGTGGACGGGAGCGGGGACCTCGGATTCTTCGGGGCCCTCGATGTAGGAGACAACCGCACCCGGGACCACGAGGAGGCGATGGACCGCCGGTCCGGACAGTTTCCGCGCGTGCGCTGACAGCCGCTCGCCGTCGAAACCGATCCATTCGAGGCCGTGCTCGGTAACCGGGTCCCCCGCACCGAGCGGAGCAGCCATCACCGCCCGCATCTCCTCACGGTCATCCTCCAGCCGCCAGGTCTGAGTGGAGAGCACGGCATCAGCCAGCGCGTGCGCGTGGTCCTGATCCCACGTTTCCCAGATGCCAGGTGTCCGGAATGCGCGCAGCACCTTATTGCTGGCCTCGACGGTTCGGGTGACGCTGCCGCTGGAGTCCGTGTTCAGCAGTAGGCGGGCTTCTGAGTCCCGGTACCGTCTGAGCACAACGGCCCCTTCGCTGTCCGCGGCGATCAGGTCGTCCGCGACCCAGTCCGGGTCGTCCGGCTCTTCCGGAAGGGCGTCCACCGGCTCACCGGTCTCCAGATCGAACAGGCCGCTGTTGGTCGCGGCCACGGGGCGTGCGCCTTCGGTCCGGGCGGGGTGAATCTCGGCGTCCTCGACCCCGTAGACGCTCTCGGGTACGTCCTCGTGACGCCACAACTCCGCACCCGAGTCGGTGTCCAGGACGGTCAGGGTCCGCACCGCGTCATCGGGAACAGCCAGATCCCTGAGAACAGCGTTCCTCTCGTCCGCGTCCCCCTCGGGGAGGTGCTCCTCGTCCAGGCACACATGGGTCAGCAGCAACCGGTCTCCGTGTCCTTGAAGCTCCCTCCCCCAAGGCCTCGTACACCAACGCCCCGGCCCGTCATCCGCGAACGGAACCTCCCAGATGGGTTCGTCGGAGCCGATCCTGTGGGCGACCACGAGAGACCGTCCGTCCTTGGCGTCGCGGAACACCCGTGCCTCCGGAGTCAGATACCCGTCTCCCCCGAAACCGTCCCTGCCGGGTTCGGGGACGGACGTTTCCCGCACCACCTCTCCGGTGCTGGTGTCCAGGACCAACAGCGTCCTGGTCTCGGATTCGATGCTCTCCTGGTGGTGGAAGTAGGCACGATCCTCGTTCCCGGCGAAGAAGCCGGTCCCCACGTGGCGAGCGTAGGGGCGGCGATAAGTCCACAACTCCTCACCGGTGGCTCCGTCCAGGGCCACGAAACCGTCGCGGTACTGGATGACGGGGCCCAGGGCACCGCGTCCGACCCCGACGACCGTGTGCTCCGGCTGCCAGGTCCATCCCACTTGGCTGACCTCAGCGGGTACCGGCTCGGGCTCACGACCGGCCTCGACTGTGCTGTGCTCCATCGTCAACGCCCTGGTGAGGACAGGGGTCAGGGCCGCGGTCAGCGCCACGGCCAGCACACCGGAAGCCAGCCCTGCCAGTGCACGCTTCCACTGGCGGACCGGCAGCTTGTCGGAGGCTCCGACCAACAGAGCCAGGCCCAGAGCGATCGAGCAGACTCCGACCCACAGTTCGACGAACGTGTCCGGGTACAGCGGATAGCCCTCGTTGATGACGGTGGGAACCAAGTACTGGTCCGGGAAGGTCCAGACGACCAGTGCCAGCCCGCCCAGGGCGCCCGCGATCCGGGCCAGGGTCTGACCGCGAGCAGGTAGTTTCCCGGGATCATCACCGGGGTCCACAGTCGACCGCAGGAGCACACAGCCACCCACGATCAGAGCGAGTATCAAGACGAAGACCAGAGGCCCGCCCAGTTCTTCAGGCATCCGGTTGCTCGGCACGTCCCGGAACCCGGCGCCGGTCAGGTATACGCCCCAGGCCATGAACGAGATCCCGGCCCAGCCGAACACTCCCCCGAGCCGCCCGCCCACACCCGCACCCCTTGTCCTGTTGTGTCGCTGTTGTCACCGTGTGCGAACCGCATCCTAGAGCTGCGGTGGGGTCGAGGTGACAGCGGGTGCGGAGTTCGGGGCACGGGGCCGGGGATGACCGTTGGCCGCGACCGCGGTCGGTCTCCCCCCGTCGCGGCGCCCAAGACCGGAACGGCAGCGCCGCCCCTCGCCGGGAAGGCCCGGGCCGAGGGCCCCCAGCAGGACCGGCGAGGCGCCGTCGAGGCCCTGAAACGGGGGCGGACCCGCACTGACGCTTCCCGGTGCGGTCTGTTGATCTCAACCACGCTTGAGGTCCTACGCTGGCGCCTCCGTAACCCCACGAGGAGGACAATGTGAGCGCGAGTTGGGCCTACCTGTACCTGCACCCCGAAACCGACCCCGACACCGACCGGACCGTCCTCGACCGAGGCGGTATCCGTACCACGCTGGTCGCCGTTCCGAGCGTTGGTCGGGCACCCGAGGTGGCCGCCGCGCTCGCCTCGGAGGGGGCCACGCTCATCGAGCTGTGCGGCGGCTTCTCCTTGGAGGCCGCAGCCGCGGTCCGATCGGCCCTGCCCTCGAAGGTGGCGGTCGGCCACGTCACCGTGTCCGTGGATTCGGTGCACGCCGCCGCGGCCTTCGGTGACTCGGTCGGCTAGACCCTGTCCGCGGGGAAACCACCGGTAGCCACAGGCCCCCACTTCTGCGGAGTCACCCGGACAAGCGCCTTGCCCTGCCGCCGCATCGCCTCGCGGTACTCGTCCCAGTCGGGGTGTTCTCCCGCGATCACCCGGAAGTACTCCACCAACGGTTCGACGGCGGCCTCTCCGTCCAGGACTTCGGCGGAACCGTCGACCTGCACCCAAGGCCCCTCGAAGTCGTCGGAAAGGACGACCACACTGACCCGCGCGTCCTTACGGGCGTTGCGCGCCTTCGCCCGCTCCGGATAGGTCGAAACCACGATCCGCCCGTCCGCGTCGACCCCACAGGTCACCGGAGAGGCCTGCGGGCTCCCGTCGGAGCGCCGGGTCAGGAGCAGGGCCTTGTGCCGGGGCCGCACGAACTCCAGCAACCCGTCAAGGTCGACCTCGGTGTTGGTGGCGATGTTCGGTGCCATGTGCCCGCTTCCCCAGTGCTCCGGTTTACGCCCCCAGACTAGTGAGCTTCGAACGCCCCGGAAACCCGGCGGCACAGCACGGGCATGTCGGCCCGGCGGGCTGTGTCAGCACTTCTCGTACAGGTACCCGGGGTGGTCTGCGTCAACGAGGGCACGGTCCCTCAGAATCGTCCTGGGCAATACGGCCGGGTCCGCACACACCTCCTCGAAGGTGAGCCCGGCGCCGTCCAGGTCTTCCGGGTACTCGACGACGAGCACGTTGTCGGCACCGTAGGCGTCGGTGTAGGCGGCGCACTCCGACCATGCCGCACAGGACTCGGCGACAGCGAAGTCGAAACCCGCATCACTCCTGCCGCGTGCGGCTTCCTCGGCCGCGTTCTTCTGGGCCGCGTCGAGGCCGTGGTCATGTGCCAGGGCGACGGCCAGCCCCGCCAGGGCCAGGTTGTCGTCCATGGTCAGGGCACCGCCGGAACGAAGGTGCGAGTCGAGGTTGTCGAACTCGACGGCGTCGAACCCCGCGTCGGCACACCGGTCGACGCTCTCGGCGAGAACGGCCGCGATCCGCTGCCGTTTCTCCTCTGTCGAGGTGTCCAACAGCGTTTCGTCCGGCCACCCCGGATCCGCGACCGGTGCCCCTTCCCCATCACGCAACAGCAGGTCCGGAGCTTCTTCGAGCCAGCGGTCGGACTCACCGGGCTGGGTCTGGAACCCGTTGACGTAACAGACCGAATACCTTCCACGTGCAGGCTCCGCAGTGGAATCCCGCACCACGACGGTGACGTCCTCGGTCGGCGGGTAGGCGCCGCCCAGTTGGTAGTCGAATCCTCCGCCCGGCAGGACTCCGTCCGGAACTCCGGTGTCCACCGCGCAACCGGCAACGAGGACGGCCAGTAACAGGACACCCCCGACGAGGCTTCCGGTCCGAGCAACCACTTCAGCACCATCGCCCCTCGAAACATCGAATCGGCCCCCGGGAAGGGACCCAGCACGGGGACACATTCCGGTCACCATCCGAACTACCCATTCAAGCACCGCTGGGCCGCTGTTACCGCCCCCGCAACAGCGCCTGCGCAGACAGGCTGGAAGCGCTCTGGCATTTCAGCGGCGCCTCAGAACAGGCCCCACCGCCCACGTGGGCGGCTCGGCCCCGGAGGGGCTCGTCCCCGAGTGGACCTCGGGGTTTCGTATAGTGCCCCTGACCTGCGATCAGGCATCGGAAGAACCGCGTAAGCCCAGGCCACGAACCCGGGGAGCTACTCACATCAGGAAGTAGCCCCGCCCTCGGCCGAAGGACCGCGCTGGAGATTGGAGCCCCGCCCCATGTCAACCACCGAAGAGTCCGAGCACGGTGAGCGCGTCACCCGGCGGGAACGGCGCCTCGAGGTACCGATGCTGCTTCTCGCGGGTGCCTTCCTGGTCGCCTACGCCTGGCCGGTCCTCGAATCGGATCTGGGGCAGACTTGGGAATCCCGCCTTGAGGTCCTGTCCTGGACCGTGTGGGCCGCGTTCGCGATCGACTTCCTGATCAGGCTCTGGCTCGCCGAGAACCGCCCTCTCTACGCGGCACGGCGGTGGTACGACGTGGTGCTCGTCCTCCTCCCCATGTTCCGCACCCTCCGGCTGCTGCGCATGCTCGCCCTCATCCGCATGCTGAACCGTTCGATGGCCGGAGCGCTGGCTGGCCGCGTGTCCCTGTATGTGGCCGCCACATCGGCCCTGACGATCTTCGTGGGCGCCATCACGGTGCTCGACGCCGAACAGGACGTGCCCGGAGCCAACATCACCGAGTTCGGGGACGCCCTGTGGTGGTCCGTCGTGACAGTGACGACGGTGGGATACGGCGACTACTACCCGGTCACGACGGAGGGAAGGCTGGTGGCGGTGGGCCTGATGCTCATCGGCATCGCCCTGGTCGGGGTCCTCACGGCAGCCGTGGCCTCCTGGTTCATCAGGAACGCGAACCTGAGTGAGAGCACCACCTCCGCCAAAACGCAACCCGAGCCGGGGCCTGAGTTGGAAGAGAGCAGGGTTGAGGGAGCCGCCCCGCAGGGCGGCGGCCCTGCTAAGGCCGGATAGTCCCGGCCTCAGCAGAAGGCGGGGGGACGCGCTCCGAAACGGACCAGGCAACATCCCCGCGTGCGCGGGGTTCACCCGGTCGCCGGAAGCCCAGTGCCCCACCCCAACGGCCCACCCCGGGTCCATCCCCGCGTGCGCGGGGAGCAGGCCGCAATGCTGGCGAACGGGTCCGGGGTTCGGGGTCCATCCCCGCGTGCGCGGGGAGCAGATGTGGGCTTGGTGGCCGGTGATGGAGCTCGCGGGTCCATCCCCGCGTGCGCGGGGAGCAGCTGCCGTCCCTGCCCGCGGACATGGTCGAGCTGGGTCCATCCCCGCGTGCGCGGGGAGCAGGTGAGGCGATCCCTATGGCGATGGCAGCCGCCGGGTCCATCCCCGCGTGCGCGGGGAGCAGAGTTGGTGCAGGCGTTCGCGCAGGTAGCGATCGGGTCCATCCCCGCGTGCGCGGGGAGCAGATCGCCTCGGACCCGAGCACGGAGTGGACAGCGGGTCCATCCCCGCGTGCGCGGGGAGCAGTCGACCGGCTCACCCTGCCCGCTCAACGTGAAGGGTCCATCCCCGCGTGCGCGGGGAGCAGACGGGAAGCCACACGTCGACGTGGCGGCGGCCGGGTCCATCCCCGCGTGCGCGGGGAGCAGGCGGCGTGACCCGGTCAGGGCCAGTCGGGCGCGGGTCCATCCCCGCGTGCGCGGGGAGCAGCTCGTGCGCATCCTGGTCGAGCGAATCGACGTGGGTCCATCCCCGCGTGCGCGGGGAGCAGTCCGCAACGATGCGGCCAGCCTCGGCCAGACGGGGTCCATCCCCGCGTGCGCGGGGAGCAGAGCTCGAACGGCGTCTCGTTCGGCCGACGACCGGGTCCATCCCCGCGTGCGCGGGGAGCAGTCGATCGGGCGCCCGGCCCCGGACAGGCGGTAGGGTCCATCCCCGCGTGCGCGGGGAGCAGCGGTGCCAGGAGATCGACGCCCAGGAGGTCGGGGGTCCATCCCCGCGTGCGCGGGGAGCAGTGGCGGAGGTGGCTGGCGGCGGTGCTGAGGGAGGGTCCATCCCCGCGTGCGCGGGGAGCAGCCCCAGGGGGCATCGAGGGTGCGGCTGCGATCGGGTCCATCCCCGCGTGCGCGGGGAGCAGCCGTCCGCGCTGATGGCGATGCGCACCGGGGTGGGTCCATCCCCGCGTGCGCGGGGAGCAGCGCCGTGGGGACCTCGAGCACGAGTTGCCCGAGGGTCCATCCCCGCGTGCGCGGGGAGCAGCAGGCTTCATGCTCGCGGGGCGGTTCATTCGAGGGTCCATCCCCGCGTGCGCGGGGAGCAGGTGACCTCCATGGTTGGCAGCCTCAAGGGAAAGGGTCCATCCCCGCGTGCGCGGGGAGCAGCGGCCTGACACCACTCAGGCCGCCCCTTCCTCGGGTCCATCCCCGCGTGCGCGGGGAGCAGATCGCGGCCGGGTACGCCGTCGTGGGCGGCTGGGGTCCATCCCCGCGTGCGCGGGGAGCAGGGCTTTCTGCCGGGCGCGGCGGGCACGGTCCCGGGTCCATCCCCGCGTGCGCGGGGAGCAGTTCCCATGCCATGCGGGCACCCCCTTGACCTGCGGGTCCATCCCCGCGTGCGCGGGGAGCAGCTCGGCCGCGCCCTCGGAGTCCGCACCGTCTGGGGTCCATCCCCGCGTGCGCGGGGAGCAGTACCGGAAGCTGCGGGACGAGTGGGTGCCCGCGGGTCCATCCCCGCGTGCGCGGGGAGCAGGCTCAGATCGCCGCGACCACTGGACAGGCAGAGGGTCCATCCCCGCGTGCGCGGGGAGCAGCCCCGACTCTGTAAACAGACCTACAGACATGGAGGTCCATCCCCGCGTGCGCGGGGAGCAGCAGACCGACACCATGGTCGACCAGATCACCTGGGGTCCATCCCCGCGTGCGCGGGGAGCAGACCTCCCCGTCCCGGTATCGGGCGTTGGGCACGGGTCCATCCCCGCGTGCGCGGGGAGCAGGGCAGGTTGGGGGCGACGGAGGGGTTCGCGCTGGGTCCATCCCCGCGTGCGCGGGGAGCAGATCGACGGCACCGATGCTGCCGCCCGGGCCCCGGGTCCATCCCCGCGTGCGCGGGGAGCAGCGGCAAGCTCCGCTGCGCTCACGTGAGTCAGGGGGTCCATCCCCGCGTGCGCGGGGAGCAGAACTAAAGAAGGCGACTCCCGCCTCCAGCAGTGGGTCCATCCCCGCGTGCGCGGGGAGCAGAGATCCGCGACCTCCTTGGCGTAGTAGGCGGCGGGTCCATCCCCGCGTGCGCGGGGAGCAGCTGCCCGATGCTGAGCCCTGGATCCACCCCCAGGGTCCATCCCCGCGTGCGCGGGGAGCAGGTTTGACAAACCGTTGCGGTGGAGCTCGATTTGGGTCCATCCCCGCGTGCGCGGGGAGCAGAGCCCGAACCTGAGCTGCGGATCCACGTTAGTGGGTCTATCCCCGCGTGCGCGGGGAGCAGTTACACCAGCAAACCGTTACACCGGTGTATTGGGGTCCATCCCCGCGTGCGCGGGGAGCAGACCGACCTCTTCGAAGCGTGCGACCTCGACCTGGGTCCATCCCCGCGTGCGCGGGGAGCAGCATGGCGCAGAAGTGGCTGGCGATCACGACGTAGGTCCATCCCCGCGTGCGCGGGGAGCAGACCGACCTCTTCGAAGCGTGCGACCTCGACCTGGGTCCATCCCCGCGTGCGCGGGGAGCAGCATGGCGCAGAAGTGGCTGGCGATCACGACGTAGGTCCATCCCCGCGTGCGCGGGGAGCAGCCGATCATCCGGCTGGGCAACGGATGGGGCCAGGGTCCATCCCCGCGTGCGCGGGGAGCAGTATTTTCTGTGTTGCTCTGCCACGGGTCGCGTGGGTCCATCCCCGCGTGCGCGGGGAGCAGTGGCGGAGGTGGCTGGCGGCGGTGCTGAGGGAGGGTCCATCCCCGCGTGCGCGGGGAGCAGCATGGCGCAGAAGTGGCTGGCGATCACGACGTAGGTCCATCCCCGCGTGCGCGGGGAGCAGCCGATCATCCGGCTGGGCAACGGATGGGGCCAGGGTCCATCCCCGCGTGCGCGGGGAGCAGTATTTTCTGTGTTGCTCTGCCACGGGTCGCGTGGGTCCATCCCCGCGTGCGCGGGGAGCAGACTTTTTGACCTGGGAACTTACCGACGGCAAGTGGCCTGTTTTCCAACTTCTCGAAAAACAGACAATGGCCGCATATTTACCAAAAACCCCATACGGCTCATCTCTTCCCGAACCTTCTCCGTTTGGAAGCCTTGCTCCATCCGGTTTTCGGGGTGGCTGGGCTTCGCCCGGTGGGCTTCTTGGGGCGGTGCATCAGAACCAGCCCTTCGTGGTCCTTCGGCTCCCAGTCGTGCTCGAAGGTTTCGAAGGCGAAACCCTGTTCAGAATCGTTCCCGTAGACGAGCAGGGCTCGGCCGTTGTTCGCGTACTCCTGGACTTCGGCCCACAACGCCTCTCGCACTCTTCGGGATGGATTTCCGATGAACACCCCTGACGAGATCTCCATCAGCCAGCGGCTGAGAAAACCCCTAAGCCCCTTGGGACACTTCGCAAGCACGATGACGGTCACCACACCACCTCGTCGGGATGGTGCCGTCCGGCCTCCAGCAGCTGGTCGTCGTCACCGACGAGGCCAACCTTGTCCTCTTCCTGCCCTTCATCAGCCGCAGCACCGAGCAGAAGCTTGCGGACGTCACGAACACATCGGTCGAGCAAGCCCTCCTCGTTGATCCGGTCCCGGAGGAGCCTTCGGGTCACCCCGTCGACATCCTCATCACCCTGCGCAGCAGCGTCGAAGGCCACCGGGATCCCGATCTCCACCTTGTACAGGTCCGCGATGTCCATCACGAACCCCCGCTCGTGCCCCGAGTGCACAAAGCCCAACCCCGGACTACATCCGAGGGCGACCGTCACCGTGTGGGCCACACCATAAAGACACTGCGCCGCAGAGGTGATCCCCTTGTTCGGAGCATCGGACATGTCGTGCTGACCGGGCGTGTACTTGCGACCGTGCCACGGCACACCGGTTCGTTCGGACTCGGCGCGGTAACTGGCCTTGACCCGACCGCTCTCCTTACCCAGAAGCTGCTGTCGGCTGAACCGCTCCACGTCCAGGTCCGGAAAACGCAGCCGGTACATCGCTCGGGCCACGTCCAACCTCCGTTGCCGGTTGGCCCACGCCGCAGCCTGAGCCTCCACCATCCGTGAGGAACTCGTCAGCCCGCGCCCCGCCGCGTAGAAGCGCACCCCGTGCTCACCCACCCAGACGACGCTGGCCCCGCACTCCCCCAGAACCTTCATCGCGGCCTGGGTCACGGTCGTCCCCGGCCCCAGGAGAAGCGTGCCGATCGTCGCTCCGGGGATGTACTTCCTCCCGTCGCCGTCCTCGGCGGTGATGGCGTTGTCCTCCCGGTGCACCACGCACCGCTCCAGGTAGACGAACGACACCCGGTCCCGCATCCGGGTCAGCTCCCGCGGTGACAGTGCTCGCCTGCTGCCGATCGTGGCCATCAGGACACCGGGGCCAGGGTCATCAACCCGCAGCCGTACGCCTTGGCGCGGCCGATACCCGAGCTCAGGGCTCGGCGCAGAGCGTCGGGATCAGTGACGGTCAGCCTGCCGTCGAAGGTCGCGGTGACCACCGGCACCCGCATCCGCTTGCCCTTGCGCTCGGGCCGGGGGTCGGGCTTGTCGAAACCCGCGCTGTTGCGGTCGTGCACCAGCAGCTCGTAGCCGTCCACCTCGGGCATGGCCGGGTCCGGGTTCCTGCTGCGCAGCACCTCGAAACCGCACTGCTCCTGCTTCTTGAGTAACCATCCCGCCTGGTGGCGGGGGGTGACGTGGGCGGTCGGCTTGGTTTCCTCGCCGTCCTTACGCCGGATGCTGTGCACGGGGTTGGCCGTCAGCCGAAACGCCCAGGTCTGCCCGGCCTCAAGGCGGGACAGGAACCCTGCGTAGTCATGGGTCTGCCACCCCGAATCCGCTTCGGCCTGGGGCCAGCCCGCCTGCTCGACCAGGTGGGTGAGTTCGGGGCGGTCCGGGCTCACGACGTACAGGAACACCTCTGCCTTGGCGTTGCGGTCCACCCGCCACAGCACCCGTGGCTTCCCGGGGCCTCCGCCGCTGGTGCCGCCTTCGGCCGCGTTGACAGCGAGGAGACCGGTCAGGGGGTCATTGGATGGAGAAGTGCTGGGCAGCAGGTCGGGGAAACCGCCCATCACGGCGGCGTGCAGGGCCTGCGATGATGACAGCAGCTTGCGCGCGCCGGGCCGATGAGTGTTGAAACGGAATCGGGTGAGGTGCATCAGCGGCCTCCGAACGCGGAGAGGGGGTCATGATCAGGCGCCGTGGTGCGGCGGGTCTGCGGGTTCGGGACGTCGACGGAGTCCGAGCTCACGGCCCGCAGTCCGTAGCGTCGATGCCGCGGGTCGAAGCTGAGCGGAAGGTCACGCAGGGAGTCGGCCCGTTGGTCCCCCGGCTCCGCATCCAGCAGCGTGGTGAGCGCGATCTTCGAACCTTCCCGCCAACCCCGCCGCCGCTGGTACCAGCGGGAGGCCTGCCACGGCTGGTCCCGCAGCACGGTCTCCAGCGTCTCCGCCACCGGTTCACCCAGGTCAACGGGGCGAGAAGGCGGACAGGAGCGTCGTCCGAGGTAGGGCAGGAAGGCCGGGGCGCGCACCGCATCGTGCAGTCGCCCGATCAGCTCGGGATCGCCTTCCACTGCCGCCACGAACACCGCGTCGGAGAGGTAGAAACGCTCGGACACCGGCATGGACACCCCCGTGACCATGTGGTGCGCGGTCTGGTAGTCGCGCACCCGGGTTCCGGGCTGGTCCACGCGCACCCCGAACCGCAGCGCGACCAGGTCGGCCAGGTCAGCGATCCGATCCCGACCCAGAGCGGCGGCGAGCAGCCCGATCACCCCGCTCTTGGTGGGGGCGTTCTCCGTACTGCGGCGAGCGAAGCGGGAGGCCGAGCCCCATGCCTGCAGCGGGCCGGCCAGTAGCAGGGGCAGGGTGAGCACGTCGGCGGAACCAGGGACGGTGTCGGCGCCCGAGGTGGCCAGGCCCGGAGCGGCCCCGCTCACTTCGGGTCCTGCCGCTGGGCCACGGCAGCACCGACCTGCTCGACCAGTTCGGGCAGGGTGACGTCAGCGCCCAGCCCGGAGAGCTTGGCGGTCCGCTCCCCCACCCGCACCACCCAGGTGTCAACGTCGTCGGCCGCCCCGAACGCCCGCTCCACCTGCGGCACAAAGTCCGCCAACCGTGCGCTGGCCTGGGCGACGTGTCCGGCCGCGGCCTCCACCGGGTCCTCGAAGGCACCCACGAAACTGATCGGGCGCGAGTTGCGCAGTTTCACGATCACGGCATCCGGCAGCGCAAGGCCGCGTAGTTAAGGAACGGGCTGGGCTGTCAACTCCGAGT